>JAGRHI010000074.1:10731-24297 GCA_020445045.1 Candidatus Competibacteraceae bacterium | reverse complement strand
CGATATCCCAGGGTTCGGCGATGACTTTGACCCGCGATAGGGCCGGGTCCTGACGGATCGCGTCGAAAAAGCCGCCCCAGCGGTCGTAGCCGTATTCTTCCCGACCCAAGGTAACCGCCAGATCGAAGCGGAAACCGTCCACATGCATGTCGTTGACCCAGTAGCGTAGGCTGTCCATGACCATTTGCAGCACTCGCGGATGGATCAGGTTGAGGGTATTGCCGCAGCCGGTGTCGTTGATGTAGAAGCGGCGGTCGTCGGGCATGAGCCGGTAATAGGAGGCATTGTCGATGCCTCGAAAGCTGAGCGTCGGGCCGAATTCGTTGCCTTCGGCCGTATGGTTGTAGACCACGTCCAGCAGCACTTCGATGCCGGCGTCGTGCAAGCGTTTGACCATGGTCTTGAACTCGGCCAGATCACCGCCGCTCAGATAGCGCGATTCCGGCGCGAAGAAGCATAGGGTGTTGTAACCCCAGTAGTTACGCAAGCCACGATCCGTGAGAAACCGGTCATCGACGAAGGTATGGACCGGCATCAATTCGACGGCGGTGACACCCAGCGCTTGCAGATATTTGATGATTTCCGGGTGAGCCATCCCGGCGAAGGTACCACGTAGATGATGGGGTACCCCTTCGTGGCGGATGGTGAAACCGCGGATGTGAGTTTCGTAGATGACCGTTCGATTCCAGGAGATTTCGGGAGGGTGGTCTCCATCCCAGTTGAAGCTGGTGTCCACCACCACGCACTTGAGCATGTCGTGGGCATTGTCGCGGGTATCGAAGGAGAGATCGGCGCTCGAGTGCCCAACCTGGTAACCACAGTGCTCGTCGCGCAGGTGCAGCGAACCGTAAAACTGCTTGGCATAGGGATCAAGCAGCAGTTTGTGATGGTTGAAACGGTGGCCGATCTGCGGTTCGTAGGGCCCAAACACCCGGTAGCCATACAAGGTGCCCGGCCACAGCCCAGGCACGTAACCATGCCAGATCTGGTCGGTGTTTTCCGGCAACACCAATCTTTCGATCTCGCGCTGGCCAGAAGAATCGAACAAGCACAGTTCGACCTTTTCGGCATGAGCAGAAAAGAGCGCGAAATTGACGCCCTTACCATCCCAAGTTGTGCCGAGCGGATAAGGTTTGCCTGGCCACACACGGGCGCGCGATGACATGGTCGGTTCTCCTGGAAAGGGTTAGTGTTGTGATGGCGGGAAAATGCGCGGACGAACTTTCATTCACGGCGCTTCGAAAATAGTTTATGACATTTCACGCAAAGTGCTCGTTTTGCGCTATATAACATGATCTTATATCATCTTTTAACTACCTCCACCTTCTTCAAACCCTCAACGATAAGCACGATGATAGCGATGGACACGAATCGAAGGTAAAAACGGTTCGTCTTCAATCCGTACATCCGCCCGTCTTAAACGAGGATTGGCGATGGGCTCAGGCACAATCGGCACAAACTCGGGTAAACACCCATCGTGCCGTAGGGGTATCAATACCGGCAGAGGAACTTGCATCAACCGCCGCCGTACCCCAGCGCCTTCCTGATCGGCGAAGACCATATTAGCCCGTAGATGTGGGCAAACACCGCGCACGCGCGCCAGCATTTCATCGACCGGCACTTCGGTCAGCCGTTGCAGTTCCAGGCGAATCTGCGAGGTTTCAACCCGCTGTTCCAATAACCGGCGGGCCGTGGCCACACTAGTACGCTGGATGACACGACCCTGTTTGGACCAGGTAAAGCCGATCTTCACCGGCCACTGTTCAAGCAGGGGAAGGTGTCGATATGCTTGCTTGAGGTTCAGACGAGCGGCCCCCATGCGTCGCATTGCCGCCGCTACCGGTTCCTGACGGTGATGGAGATCGGCCATCACGGCATTTGCCTCGAGCCGGCCAAGTGCTTTCAAAGCCAACACAGCTTGCTTGAACTCGTCCTTGGCGACGTTGCAAGCATGCGCCGCGATCAAGGTTTCGGCGCTTGCGCCGACGATACCAGGGCAAGTCAGGGTTTCTCGCCCATCTTGACAATCTTCATACCAAAGCGCTCGATAAAGCTGAATTGCCTTGAGCCGCATGTCGAGATTGGCCGCGAGTTCGGCCTCGGTACGCGATACCCAGCACGGCAAAGCCGCATCCCGCCGAACCGTCGTGCAAAATGAATTCAAGCGTCCGAGCAATGTTTCAAATCGTTCCAATAAAACGAGGCGTAAGGGAACCGCTGATGGGGTTGGCATAGGCGTTTCCTTTTATATCATCATCTTTAAATTTTAAAAAAACATCTCACCTTAAAGGCAACTCCAAGACATCGAAGATAGCAGCGACTTCCTCCGGAGAGGCTGCTCGTTCCGCCTCCCGTACCCGTTCTCGAGTAAGGTGCGAAGAAAAAAGCCCAATAAAATCGTACATATAACTACGTAAAAAAGTTCCTCGTCTAAACCCAATCTTAGTCGTGTTCATCGCAAATAAATGACCAGCATCCAACTGCACCAAATCCTGGTCTTGACAGGGATCATACGCCATCCGCGCAACGATCCCGACCCCCATTCCCAATCGCACATAAGTCTTGATCACATCCGCGTCAGTCGCGGTGAACACAACATTCGGTTTGACTTGAACACTACGAAAGGCCTCATCTAGCTGCGAGCGACCCGTAAAACCAAATACATAAGTCACCAAGGGATATCGAGCGACATCACACAAGGCCAAACAAGGCAACTCGCACAATGGATGACCATGCGGCACCAAAACACAGCGCTGCCAAACATAACAAGGCATCATGATCAAACCCTCAAACAACTCCAAAGCTTCAGTGGCAATGGCAAAATCCACTTCACCCAATTGCACCAGCTCGGCAATTTGCCCAGGAGAGCCCTGATGGATCTGTAAAGTCACCGCAGGATAACGTTCTCGAAACGCCTTGATGACCGGCGGCAAAGCATATCGCGCTTGAGTATGCGTGGTGGCGATGGACAAGCTACCGCGCCGGTCGTCACGGTACTCCTCCGACAAAATCTGTATGTTATTAACCTCGCATAGAATACTTTCAGCCTTGGCAATGATATGACGACCAATGGGAGTCACCTCAGTCAAATGCTTACCATTGCGGCTAAACAGTTCGACACCCAACTCTTCCTCCAACAATCGCAGCTGCTTGCTGATACCCGGTTGCGAAGTATATAGACTCTCGGCCGCAGCGGAAATATTTAGATTATTACGCACAATCGCGATCAAATATCGCAGTTGTTGCAATTTCACAAAGCCACTCCATTCGAGAACCAATCGATACGAGACACGGCTCAATCTACTATAGAACGCGTCTGATAAGACAAAAACACCACTCCAGCCAAGGGAGGTAAGTCCACCACCAACGAATAAGCCTGTCCCATATGAAAAACCGAAACGGCAAGAATATCACCCCTGGTAGCATTAGTCAGACCACTACCTCCATAACAACAAGCATCGGAGTTCAATACCTCCTTGTAAACCCCAGGTTCCGGCACCCCGATTCGATAACCAAAGCGCCCCACCGCCGCAAAATTCAACGCAACCACCGCAAGTTGGTCGTTATTGCCGCCGCGGCGCAGATACACCACAACCGACTGAGTGGCATCATGACAGTCCAACCACTCAAAACCTTCCTGACTAAATTCCTGGTCATACAAACTAGCAGTGGAGCAGTATAGATCATTAAGATCACGAAGCAATTTCTGCACACCCCGATGCTCCGGCAAGCGCAGCAACTCCCAATCCAACACGCCATCGTAGTCCCACTCGCGCTCCTGCGCGAACTCATTGCCCATGAACAAAAATTTCTTACCCGGATACATCCACATATAAACATAGAGCAGCCGTAGATTGGCAAAGCGCTGGTAACGATCCCCCGGCATTCTGGCGAGTAACGAGCCTTTACCGTGGACGACTTCGTCATGAGACAAAGGCAACATGAAATTCTCGGTGAAGGCATATAACAAACCAAAGGTCAGCAAGTCGTGATGATGGCGGCGTAAAGCCGGATCGAACGAAAGATACTCCAAGATATCGTGCATCCAACCCATATTCCACTTCATGCCAAAACCCAGACCACCCATCCAGACCGGTCGAGTAACCAAGGGCCAAGCGGTAGATTCCTCGGCAATCATCAACACGCCTGGATAACGGCGATGAATAACCTCATTCAGTTCACGTAGAAAAGCAATCGCCTCCAAATTCTCATTACCCCCAAACGGATTCGGGGCCCACTCACCCGATTCGCGGGCATAATCCAAATAGAGCATGGAGGCCACGGCATCGACCCGCAAACCATCCAGATGGCATTCCTCCAACCAGAAACAGGCGCTAGCCAACAGAAAATTCTTGACTTGATTACGGTTGTAATCGAAGACCAAGGTACCCCAGGTACGGTGCTCACCACGCGCTGGATCCTCATATTCGTAGAGGTGTCCGCCATCGAACCGCGCCAAGGCATGCGCATCCTTGGGAAAATGGCCAGGCACCCAATCGAGGATCACGCCAATGCCCGCCTGGTGGCAGCAGTCAACCAAGCGCCGGAAATCATCCGCTGTACCGTAACGACTGGTCGGCGCGAAATAACCGGTCGGCTGATAACCCCAAGATGCATCCAACGGATGCTCGGTCACCGGCATCAACTCGATATGGGTAAAACCCAGGGAGCTAACGTAAGCCACCAAGCGTCTTGCCAACTCCTCATAAGACAAGTAGACACCGGTCCCATCCCGCTGCCAGGACCCAAGATGTACCTCATAGACGGACAACGGAGACTTCGCCCAGTCCAGCCGCCGCCGTCGTTGCATCCAGAGATCATCGCGCCAGGAATAGGCAATGCTATCCACAACGATCGAAGCGGTGGCCGGTCGTCGCTCGAACCCATAACCGTAAGGATCGATCTTATTCAGCCGCTCGCCAGTTTCGCGGCCAAGAATATCGAAACGGTAACGCATGCCAGCCGATACGCCAGGCACAAACAACTCCCAGACCTCGCCACGACGGCGCAAGGGATGAAACCGACTTTCCCATTCGTTGAAGTCGCCAGCCACGCTGGCACAAGCGGCATGCGGCGCCCAGACCGCAAACAGGACGCCAACGATGCCATCGACCACGCGCGGGTGTGCCCCCAGCACGCGGTGAACATGCACATGGCGGCCCTCGTTGAATAGGTGTAAATCATACAGACTCAACTGCGGCGCGAAACTATAAGGGTCATAGGCGATATGTTGGTTACCACCGGCATCCAGCCAGCTCAATTGATAGTGAGCCGGCAGGCTATCGAGCGGACCTTCCCATTCAAACAGGTCGGTATCGGCCAACCGCGGCAACGGTTGGCCGATACCGACCAAGCTAACTTGGCGGGCACCGGGCAGAAATACCCGAACCAGCACCCGATCGCCGCAACCGTGACATCCGAGTATCGCGCTCGGGTCCGGGTGTCGCCCTGCTTGCAGCAGAGCGGCATGGTCGATCATGGGGATATCGGCCAGGGAAACTGGATGCCGCTGGCCGTCTTCATGGTCAGAATGGATCATCGGGGGAAGTTAATCACCATGGTTCCCAATCGCCTTCCAGTAACCCGGACCAGAGCACCGCAAGTAGCAAAAAGCCGCATTCGGGACCTACTATAATTTATCGAGAAATTGCGCGGTGCCTACCCGCCGTACGCGGACCACCGACCTGGAAGCAACCCGCCACCCTACCGGGATTTCGAACCCGCAAGGGGAAAGCATAACAGAGAGAGAAAGTTAACGCATGAGCGCGGCCATCACCTCACGCTTCGTCAGCCGACTGACCCGGGAGTCTCTCGCTCTTATTCTAGCGGGTGGCCGGGGCAGTCGGCTCAAGCACCTGACGCTGTGGCGCGCCAAGCCGGCAACCCCCTTCGGCGGCAAGTATCGAATCATCGATTTTCCTTTATCCAACTGCATCAACTCCGGTATCCGGCGGATTTGCGTGCTCACCCAGTACAAGGCTCATTCCCTGATCCAGCATATCCAACGTGGCTGGGGATTCCTGCGCGGCGAGTTTGGCGAATTCGTGGAACTGCTACCGGCCCAACAGCGGATCGACCAATCCTCGTGGTACAAGGGCACCACCGACGCGGTTTACCAGAATCTGGATATTATTCGCACTCATGCTCCTGAATTTATTCTTATCCTGGCTGGTGACCACATCTACAAAATGGATTATGGCCCAATGCTGGCACAGCATGTGGAAAGCAAGGCCGATGTCACGGTCGGCAGCATCGAGGTTCCCCGCGAACGGGCTCACGAATTCGGGGTGCTAACGGTCAACGAACACAATGAGATCCTCCGTTTCGTGGAAAAACCGCAGAACCCGGAAACCCTGCCGGGACAGGACGACGTCACGTTGGCCTCGATGGGCATTTATGTATTCAATACTCGTTTTCTGTTCGAACAACTGCTCGAAGACGCCGGTATCGAAGATTCCAATCACGACTTCGGCCGGGACCTGGTGCCTCGTCTGATCGGGCGACACCGGGCAATCGCCTATCCGTTTCGCGATGTGCAAACCAAGGAACAGAGCTATTGGCGCGACGTGGGGACAGTGGATGCATTCTGGGGGGCAAACATGGAACTGGTTGGCGTGGACCCCGAACTGAACCTATACGATGAACACTGGCCCATCTGGACTTATCAGGACCAGTCGCCGCCCGCCAAGTTCGTCTTCGACGACGAAGGTCGCCGGGGCATGGCGGTGGATTCCATGATCGCGGATGGCTGCATCATTTCCGGGGGTTACGTCAACCATTCCCTGCTGTTTTCCGGCGTCCAGGTCCATTCCTACGTTCAGTTGCGGGATGCCGTGGTCCTGCCGGGCGTCGATATCGGCCGCTATTGCCGGCTGCATAAGGTGATCATCGACCGCGCCTGCATCATTCCTCCGGGAACCGTCATCGGCGAAGACCCGGAAGAAGATGCCCGTCGGTTCCATCGCACCGAACAAGGCGTGGTTTTGGTCGCCCGCGAGATGCTGGGCCAGGAATCCCCCCCCGTCCGCTGATCCGATCGCCGCAGTCATTTTACTTCACCCTCTCCAGCCAAATAGAACAAGAATTTCCACAATCCAAGGAGTTAACCAGTTATGAAACAGGATTCGCCACTCGACCGGCGGCGCGCGGGTTTATTGTTGCATCCGACTTCGCTGCCCGGAGGTCACGGCAACGGTGATCTGGGACCGGATGCTTATCGGTTCGTCGAATTCATGGCCGCCTGCGGCTTCAGCGTTTGGCAAACGCTGCCGCTGGGACCGCCCCACGACGACCTTTCCCCATACTCGGCACAATCGGTTCACGCTGGGAACCCGCGACTGATCGCGCTCGAGCCACTCGTCGAAGCCGGCTGGTTGCAAGCGGATCAAGGATCGGGGGTGGGAGAAGAGGGTTGGAGCTACCGCCAGCGGCGGTTGAGCGAAGCCCATCAGGGATTCCAGCGGCACGGCGCCGCCGAGCAGGATGCTTACGCGGTGTTTCAGCGCCAGCACAAATATTGGCTGGACGACTATGCGCTCTATCAGGCCATCCGTGCGGCCCACCAGCAGTATGCTTGGTTCGACTGGCCCGTCGAACTGCGTGACCGCCATCCGAAAGCGCTGGCGACGGCGCGGCAACAGTATGGGGCCGCCTTCGAACAGTGCAAGTTCGAACAATTCCTGTTTTACCGGCAATGGGAATCCCTCAAGCGTTTTGCCAATGACCGCGGTATCCTGATCTTCGGCGATATTCCGCTGTTCGTCGGCTACGACAGCGCCGACGTGTGGGCGCGCCGCAATGCCTTTCAACTGGACAAGGAAGGACGGCGAACAGTCGTTGCCGGCGTGCCGCCCGACTACTTCTCCGCCACCGGCCAGCTCTGGGGCAATCCGCATTACGCTTGGGACGGGATGCGCGCCGATGGGTTTGCATGGTGGAAGGAGCGGATTCGCACGCAATTCACTCAGTTCGACTTGTTGCGCATCGACCATTTCCGTGGCCTGGAGGCGTACTGGGAGATACCGGCGACGGCCGAAACGGCCGTCAACGGCTGCTGGCGGCAGGCGCCAGGTCATGAATTGCTCGAAGCCTTGCAGGACGAGTTTGGTCGATTACCGCTGGTTGCGGAGGATCTGGGCATCATCACCCCGGAAGTTGAAGCGTTGCGCGATAACCACGACTTACCGGGCATGAAGGTCCTGCATTTCGCCTTCGACGGGGGGGCCGGTAATCCCTACCTGCCGCACAATCACGTCATCAATGCGGTGGCCTATACCGGAACTCACGATAACGACACCACCATGGGCTGGTTTCGCCAACTGGACGAGCCAACGCGGGCGCATCTGTTCGACTACCTGGGTGGCGGTCCGGAGCGGATGCCGGAGCTGTTGGTGCGAACGGTCTTCGCTTCCGTGGCGCGACTGGCGGTGATTCCGATGCAGGATTTGCTGGCGCTGGGCAGCGAGGACCGCATGAACCGGCCGGGCGTACCCGATGGCAATTGGACTTGGCGGTTCCGCTGGGAGCAGATCGAACCACACATGGCCGACCATTACCGGCATCTGCTGGACTTGTACGGGCGCATCTGAATGCGCATCGAAGCCGGTTTGAAGTTGGGCTTCAAGGATGTATTGATCCGGCCCAAGCGCTCGACCCTGAGCAGCCGCAGCCACGTCAGGCTCGAGCGCGCCTTCAAATTCCGGCACACGGACCGAAGTTGGAGCGGGATTCCGATCATGGCCGCCAACATGGACACCGTTGGCACGTTCGCCATGGCGACGGCGCTTGCCCGGCATGACTTGTGCGCGGCCGTGCACAAGCATTATGCGCCGGCGGAATGGGCGGCGTTCATCACGCAACTGAATGATACGGATGAAAGTCAACTGTTGGACAACGTGGCGGTCAGTACCGGCATCTCGGACCACGATCTCGATAAATTGAACCGGATCATGGAGTGCCATCCGGCATTGACCTTCATCTGCATGGACGTGGCGAACGGCTATTCGGAGGATTTCGTGGCCCGGATCGGTGAGGTCCGGACGCGCCATCCGGACAAGATCATCATCGCTGGCAACGTGGTCACCGGTGAGATGGTGGAGCAACTGCTGCTGTCCGGCGCCGACATCGTCAAGGTCGGCATCGGGCCGGGCTCGGTTTGCACCACACGGATCAAGACCGGCGTGGGCTACCCGCAATTGTCGGCGATCATCGAGTGCGCCGACGCCGCGCACGGGCTGTCCGGACAGATCATCTCGGATGGCGGTTGTGCCTGTTCCGGCGACGTGGCCAAGGCATTCGGCGCGGGCGCGGATTTCGTCATGCTGGGTGGCATGCTGGCGGGGCACGATGAGGGTGGCGGAGAGATCCTGCAAGCACGGGACGGACAGCGCCGAGTCCGGTTCTACGGCATGAGTTCGAAAACGGCGATGGAGAAATACAGCGGCGGGGTTGCCGATTACCGCGCCTCGGAAGGCAAGACCGTCACCGTACCGTACCGAGGAGCAGTGGAGGAAACGATCAAGGATATCTTGGGTGGGCTGCGTTCCGCTTGCACCTATGTCGGCGCCGGCCAACTCAAGGAACTGAGCAAGCGCACCACCTTCGTCCGGGTGATGGAACAGCACAATCCCATTTTTAACGAGTAGATTTCGACTGCCGTGACCGCCAACCAGATTTGGAGATTACTGGCCGCCATCCGCGAACGGCAACCTCTAGTGCATAACATTACCAACTTCGTGGTGATGAACAACAGCGCGAATGCGCTGCTGGCGCTGGGCGCCTCACCGGCCATGGTGCATTCCAGTGACGAAGTAGAGGATTTTGTCGCGCTCAGCCAAGCGCTGGTGATCAACATCGGCACCTTGTATTCGGAGCAGATCGCCGCCAGCAAATTGGCGGCGATCCGAGCGAAGGTGGCTAGCGTACCGTGGGTGTTCGATCCGGTGGGGGCGGGGGCCACTCCGTACCGACAGGCCACGGCGGTTGCCCTAGCCCGATTGGGACCGCGCGTCATTCGGGGCAATGGGTCGGAGATTCTGGCCCTGGCACAACAGGCGCGGGCAGGGCAGGGTAGGGGGGTCGACAGTCTCCACGGTTCGGAAGCGGCGCTGGATGCGGCGCGGAAACTGGCCAAGGACAGCGGCGCGGCGATCGCCATCACCGGCGAAGTGGATTACGTGACCGATGGTTCGCGAGTCGTGGAAATCCATAATGGCCATCCGCTGATGACGCGAGTCACCGGGCTGGGCTGTTCGGCGACGGCGGTCATTGGCGCATTTTTGGCCGTGGAACCCGATGCGTTGGCGGCAACCGCGGCGGCGTTGGCGACGTTCGGCCTGGCCGGTGAAATCGCCGCGGAAAAGGCGAGGGGACCGGGAAGCTTGCAGGTGGAGCTGCTGGATGCGCTCTATGCGCTGGATGAGGCGACGCTGACCGCGCGGGTACGGGTCACCGGTTAAGGATGCGCGGGGATGGTCCCCGCGCATCGCCCCGCTGGTTTTTCAGCGCGGCAAATCCGATTTGCCCATCAAATACTCATCCACCGCCCGGGCGCACTGTCGGCCTTCGCGGATGGCCCAGACCACCAGAGACTGGCCGCGCCGCATGTCGCCCGCGCTGAAAACCTTGTTGAGCGAGGTCTGGTAGCCTTGGGTGTCGGCGCGGACATTGCCACGCGGATCCAAAGCCACGCTCAGCTCCCGCAACATGCCCTCGTAAATCGGGTGAACGAAGCCCATGGCCAACAGCACCAATCCGGCCGGGATTTCGAATTCGCTGCCCGGTACTTCCATCATGGTCTGTCGGCCATCGACCTGCCGCCATTCCAGCCGAACCAGCTTGATGGCGCTCACCTGTTCGTCCTGACCGACGAAGGCTTGGGTCGCTATCGACCAGTCCCGCTCGCAGCCTTCTTCCTGAGAGCTGGAGGTGCGTAGCTTCAGCGGCCAATTCGGCCAAGTCAGCAGCTTGTTTTCGTGCAGGGGCGGCTTGGGCATGATCTCCAGTTGGGTCACCGAACGCGCACCCTGGCGGATCGAGGTGCCGACGCAGTCGGAACCGGTATCGCCGCCGCCGATGACCACCACGTCCTTACCATCGGCGAGAATTTCCTCATCAACGAGTTTCTGGCCGGCGACTCGACGATTCTGCTGGGTCAGGAAATCCATGGCGTAATGAATGTTCCGCAACTCGCGACCCGGTACCTGTAAATCACGCGGCTGCTCAGCGCCACCAGCCAGCACCAGGGCATCGAATTCCGCCAGTAAGCGGCGAGCGGAGATATCGGTGCCCACATGGTTATTGGGACGGAATTCGACGCCTTCGGCCTGCATCTGCGCCAGGCGACGGTCGATCATATCGACTCCCAGCTTGAAGTCGGGAATGCCGTAACGCAGCAGGCCGCCGATGCGGTCGTTTTTCTCGAACACCACCACGCCGTGACCCGCCCGCGCCAGTTGCTGAGCGCAAGCCAGCCCGGCGGGACCGGAACCGACCACGGCTACCCGCTTGCCGGTGCGATGCGCGGGGATCTGCGGCACCACCCAGCCTTCAGCCCAACCTTTGTCGATGATGGCGCACTCGATATCCTTGATCGTCACCGGTTGATCATTGAAGTTCAAGGTGCAGGACGCCTCGCAGGGCGCCGGGCAGATCCGCCCGGTAAATTCCGGGAAGTTGTTGGTGGAATGCAGAACGTCCAGGGCCTCGCGCCAGTTGCCGCGATACACCAGATCGTTCCAGTCGGGGATGATGTTGTTGACCGGACAACCGTTGTGGCAATAGGGAATGCCGCAGTCCATGCAGCGCGCGGCCTGTTCGCGCACTCGTGGTTCCGGCAGGGGAACCACGAAGTCGCGGAAATGCCGGACCCGCTCTTCGACCGGGACGTAGTCGTGATCGTGGCGGGCGATTTCCAGAAAACCGGTTGGCTTACCCATGACATCAAGCTCCCACGGCTAGGTCGGCGGATTCGTCGCGGCGCGCGGCACGCGCCTTGGCTTGCATGTCCTGCAATGCCCGGCGGTAGTCCAACGGCATCACCTTGACGAATTTCGGCAAGGCCTCGCGCCAGTTTTCCAAGATGCGGTGCGCGGGTTCGCTGCCGGTATGCAGATGGTGACGGGCGAGCAGAATCCGCAGCCGGTGGGCGTCATGACGCAGCATGTCTTCCGGCAACGCGGCTTCGGCCAAGCCACGCCAGTCGTCGCGCAACACCCGGACGTTGAGCGTATCCTCGATATCGTTCAACGGTCCCAACTCGACCATGGCCAGATTGGCGCGGCGGGCGAAATCGCCGGATTCATCGAACACGTAGGCGAGACCGCCACTCATGCCGGCGGCGAAATTGCGGCCGGTGGGACCGAGCACCACCACCACGCCGCCGGTCATGTACTCGCAACCGTGATCGCCGACGCCTTCCACCACGGTCAGCGCGCCGGAATTGCGCACCGCGAAGCGTTCGCCCGCCACGCCCCGGAAATAGCACTCGCCGGCGACGGCGCCGTACAACACGGTATTGCCGACGATGATGTTGTCCTCGGCCCGCAAGGTGCTTTCAGCGGGCGGATAGATGGCGATGCGCCCACCACAGATCCCCTTGCCGACATAGTCGTTCGCTTCGCCCGCCAGTTCGAGGGTGACGCCATGTGCCAGGAAGGCGCCGAAACTCTGGCCGGCGGTGCCCTTGAGGTGAATGTGGATGGTGTCGTCCGGCAGCCCTCGATGGCCGTAACGCTGAGCCACCTGACCCGACAGCATGGCGCCGACCGTGCGGTCGGTGTTGCGCACCCGCAGATCCATGCGCACCGGTTGCCGTTCCTCCAGCGCCGGCCGCGCCTGGGCAATCAACTGACGGTCCAGCACGCTGTCCAATCCATGATCCTGTGACTCGCAGTGGTAGACCGCCACGCCTGGAGGCGCCGGCGGCGTGGCCAGCAAACGGCTGAAATCCAGCCCGCGCGCCTTCCAGTGATGGATGGCTCGACGCATGTCGAGCCGGTCGGAACGACCGATCATTTCGTTGAAGGTGCGGAAACCGAGCTGGGCCATCAGTTCGCGTACTTCCTCGATCAGGAAGGTGAACAGGTTGATGACATGAGCCGGTTGGCCGGGAAAGCGCTTGCGCAATTCGAGGTCCTGGGTGGCGACGCCCACCGGGCAGGTGTTGAGATGACACTTGCGCATCATCACGCAACCGGCGGCGATCAGCGCAATGGTGCCAAAACCGAATTCGTCGGCCCCCAGCAGCGCGCCGATCACGATATCGCGGCCGGTGCGCAAGCCACCGTCGACCTGTACCGCGATACGCCCGCGCAAGTGGTTGCGCACCAGGGTCTGATGGGTCTCGGCCAAGCCGATTTCCCAAGGCGAGCCGGCATTCTGGGTCGAGGTCAGTGGACTGGCACCGGTGCCGCCGTCCCCGCCGGAAATGGTGACGTGATCGGCATGCGCCTTGGCCACGCCCGCCGCCACCGTGCCGACGCCGATTTCGGAAACCAGCTTGACGCTGATGTCGGCCTGGGGATTGACGCTTTTGAGATCGAAGATCAGTTGCGCCAGATCCTCGAT
>JAGRHI010000074.1:9294-10605 GCA_020445045.1 Candidatus Competibacteraceae bacterium | reverse complement strand
GCGCCCTGGGCCATCTTGATCTGAATGGCGTCGGCGTTGACCAGATATTCGGTGGTGACGCCGAAGCGGCCGGAAGCCACCTGTTTAATCGCCGAGCGAGTGGAATCGCCGTTGTCCAGCGGCTGATAGCGTTCGGGGTCCTCGCCGCCCTCGCCGGTGTTGGATTTGGCGCCGAGCCGGTTCATGGCGATCGCCAGGGTGGTGTGCGCTTCCCAGGAAATCGAACCGAAGGACATCGCGCCGGTGGCCATGCGCTTGGCGATCTCGCTGGCCGGTTCCACTTCATCGAGCGACAGGGGTTGATTGGCGAAGCGGAATTCGAACAGGCCACGCAGGTTGCGCAGGTGGTTGCTTTGGTCGTTGATGACCCGGCTGTACTGTTTGAATTGCTCGACACTTTCGGAGCGAACCGCATGCTGGAGCAGGGAGATGGTTTCGGGGGTCCAGGCGTGTTGTTCGCCGCGAATCCGATAGGCCAACTCGCCGCCCACATCCAAGGCGTTGCGGTAGAGCAGGGCATCGCCAAAGGCCAGCCGGTGCCGACGCACCGCTTCATGGGCGATCTCGTTCAGCCCCACGCCTTCGATGACGCCCTGGGTACCGGTGAAGAAGCGGTGAACGAACTCGTCGGCCAACCCCACGGCTTCGAAGATCTGGGCGCCGCAGTAGGACTGATAGGTGGAAATGCCCATCTTGGACATCACCTTGAGAATGCCCTTGGCGACGGCCTTGGTGTAGCGCTCGTGCGCCTCGGCTTCCGACATCTGCTGAGGTAGACGGGAAACGGTGGCGGACAGGGTATCGAATGCCAGATAAGGGTTGATGGCCTCGGCGCCATAGCCGGCCAGCAGACAGAAGTCGTGCACCCGCTTGGCCTCACCGGTTTCCACCACCAGACCGACCTCGGTACGCAGGCCGGTACGGATCAGATGATGGTGCACGGCGGCGGTGGCGAGCAGGGCGGGGATGGCGATGTGATCGGCGTCCAGTCCGCGGTCGGAGAGGACCAGGATGTTGTAGCCGCGACGCACCACATCGGCCGCCTCGCGGCAGAGATCCCCCAAGGCCCTCGCCATGCCGTCGGCACCACGCTCGACCGGGTAGCAGATGCTCAAAGTCTGGGTGCGGAAGGCCCGATCCACATGATATTCGATGCGGCGGATCCGCTCCAGATCGGTATTGCCGAGAATCGGGCGCTTGACCTCCAGTCGTTTGTGGGTGCCGCCGCTGGTCAGGTCGAGCAGGTTGGGTCGGGGACCGACCAACGAGACCAGCGACATCACCAGTTCCTCGCGGATCGGGTCGATCGGC
>JAGRHI010000074.1:263-9281 GCA_020445045.1 Candidatus Competibacteraceae bacterium | reverse complement strand
TCGGCGGGTTGGTGACCTGCGCGAATTTCTGTTTGAAGTAGTCGTACAGCAACTTGGGCCGGTCGGACAACACGGCGGGGGGGATGTCACGGCCCATGGAGCCGACCGGGTCTTCGCCGTTGACCGCCATCGGTATCAGGAAAGCCCGCAGGTCTTCCTGGGTATAACCGAAAGCCTGCTGGCGGCACAGCAAGGTTTGAGGATCGGGGGCCATCGGTCCGATTTCGGCCGGCAGGTCCTTGAGCCGGATCTGGGTGGCGTCCAACCAAGCCTGATAGGGATGTTTGGACGCCAGTTGGGCCTTGATCTCATCGTCATCGATGATGCGACCTTGCTCAAGGTCGATCAGCAGCATCTTGCCCGGTTGCAAGCGCCATTTCTTGACGATCTTTTCCTCGGGGACCGGCAGCACGCCCATTTCCGAAGCCATGATGACCTGGTCGTCGTTGGTCACCAGATAACGGGCGGGACGCAGGCCGTTGCGATCCAGGGTGGCGCCGATCTGGCGGCCATTGGTGAAGGCGATGGCGGCTGGGCCGTCCCACGGTTCCATCAAGGCGGCGTGGTATTCGTAAAACGCGCGGCGCTGGGGGTCCATCAGCGGATTGTCGGCCCAGGCTTCCGGCACCATCAGCATCATGGCATGCGGCAGCGAATAACCGCCGGACAGCAGCAGCTCCAGGGCATTATCGAAGGTGGCGGAGTCGGAGGCGCCATCGCCGATCAGCGGCCATAGCTTTTCCAGGCCGTCACCGAGCAGATCCGACGTCATGCTGTGGCGGCGGGCCAGCATCCAGTTGATGTTGCCGCGTAGGGTGTTGATCTCGCCGTTGTGGCAGAGGTAGCGGAACGGCTGGGCCAGCGCCCAGGACGGGAAGGTATTGGTGGAGAAGCGCTGATGGACCAGGGCCAGCGCCGACTCCAGGCGCGGGTCGCGCAATTCCGGGTAGTAAATACTCAAATTACGAGCCAGAATCATGCCCTTATAGATGATGGTCCGCGACGACAGCGAGGCGATATAGAATTGCTGGCGACCCAATAGCTCCTGATTCCAAATCGTGTTGTGGGCTAGCTTGCGGATGACGAACAGTTTGCGCTCGACCGCGTCGCCAGCCGGGCAGTCCGGGGCGCGTCGGACAAACACCTGGCGGATGACCGGTTCGGTGGGACGCACACTGTGACCCAGGCAGGCGTTGTCAACCGGCACGTTCCGCCAGCCCAGCAATTGGAAGTTTTCGGCGGCGAGCGCGTGGCGCAGCGCGGCTTCGCTTTGGGCACGGGCGTTGGTATCCCTGGGAAAGAACACCATGCCGACCGCGTAATCGCCGGGCGCGGGCAATTCGAAGCCCAACGAGGCACATTCGGCGCGCAGGAAATTATCCGGGATCTGTAAAAGGATACCCGCGCCGTCGCCAGACAGCGGGTCGGCACCCACCGCGCCGCGATGGCTCAGGTTAGCGAGAATTTCCAGACCCTGGCTGATCGGCTGGTGACTCTTGCGGTTTTTGATATCGACGACGAAACCAATACCACAGGAATCGTGTTCGTTACGCGGGTCGTAGAGACCCTGGTGGGTGGAGATTTGGTCAAAATGACGCATTAGGCATTCCTCGATCACGGTCGGAGGGTGGCGTCCCCGCGGAATAAAGTCCACGCGCCGAGCGCGGATAAGCACGCCAGCCGGCAAATTTTGCAGCGGCGGACATAGTATGATTGGATGTTTGGCTGCGCAACTGCTATGCCAGACGCAGTGTTTCTGGCGCGTCCGAATTCGGGTTTATTCCTTCAGTCGGTGCTGTTCCATCGCTTCATGCCATTCCTTTTCCTCGGCGTGCAGATAAAGACCCGTGGTATCGAGCCGGGCGTGGCGGGCGTTGCGCTGCAAGTGGCGGAGTTCGATGCCGGCATCGGCTTGATGGGTGATGCTGGTATGACGGAACCAGTGGGTGGATGCCCGCCGCAGTTTTTCGGCTTGATGGGGATCGTCCACCTCCAAACGAGCCGCCGCCCGCGCCACCAAATCCTTAACGATGCGGTAGATCATGTTGTCGCCGATACCGGCGGTGCCTTTTAAATTCAATACCAGCGGGGTCGGCTCGGCGGGGGCGGGCAATGGCGGCAGACCATGGAAACGCCGGTATTCGCTCAGCGCTTCCAGCATGTCCTGATTGACCGGTACCTGGGCTTCCTTGCGGCCCTTGCCGATCACGCGCCACCACCAGCGGTCACGAATCCGGGTAAAACTACCCATGGCATGGCCGGCGACCTCGCCGACCCGAGGACCGAGCAGGTAGAGTAAGGCGACCAAATACTGGGCCCGGGCGTGGTGCTGGCGGTCGCGCTCGCTGTCGCGAGGTAAGGCCGCGACGGCGGCCAGCAGGGCTTGCCATTGATCGTGCTCAAGAAACCGTTCCACTTGGCGCAGAGGTTGGAGACCGCGAGTGCGACGCCGGGCCAACGCCAGCGGGTTGCCGGCCAGGTAGCCGGCCTTGACCAAGTAGCTGAACAGGGAATTGACAATCAACATGGCCAGTTTGCGGCTGGAGGGACTCAATGGTCCCAGAAACGGCCGCCAGCGCGGGCTGAAGCGTGGCGCCTTGGTGCCACACCAGCGCTCGCGTGGCTGTGGATCAGTGAGGAAGTGTTCGTACTGAAGGCAGTCCTCGCGGGTTAGGCTAGACAACGGCTTGCCACGCTCCAGCAAGGCCCACAACAGCAGGCGTTCGGCCTCCTTGCGATAATTGCGCAAGGTCTGCGGCGAATCGTGAAATTCGGCCAGCCAAGCCTGGATCGCCTCAAGATCGTTGCTGGCGGTCAGTTGGCAGACCACCTCCGGTCCAGCGCGGTTGCCGCCGGCGCGTCCGTCGAAAGCCGCCGGTACCCGCAGGCGTTCCAGAGGCAGAGGAGGGGCGTCGGGCACGGCGCTTCCATCGTCTTGGACGAGAGAAACCAATGGTGAAGAAGGCAGGTCGTTCATGTCCGGGCACGCTCGGAGTGAAGGTATGGCGCGATGCGCGACTTCATCGGAAGAAATAGGTCCTGAAGCGGCTCAACTATCATCGTAGCTTGTTGATGAAACGAGAAAATAAATGCGCGCCAGTCATGATACCACCATGCGCGTCACCTTGAAGCAATTGCGCGTGTTCGTGAGCATTACCCAGGCGGGGACCCTGACCGCGGCCGCCGAGCGTCTGCATCTGACCAAACCGGCGGTCAGCATGGCCTTGCGCGAACTGGAAAACCACTTGGGTTATCCGCTCTTCGATCGTTTTCACAATCGCCTGCTGCTGAACTCGCATGGCGAGCAATTGCTACCGTGGGCCAATGAACTGCTGACTCGCGCAGCCATGTTGCCGCGCGCGCTGGACGATCCGCTGACCGGCGGTACCTTGACAATCGGCGCGAGTCGTACCATCGGCACCTATTTGCTGCCATCGTTAATCGCGGCGTTCCGCAAGGAGACTGGACACCACGATCAACGCCTGTGGATCTCTCACACCGCGGCGGTTTGCACGGCGCTGGCCCGGTTCGAACTGGATCTGGCACTGGTGGAAGGCGAGGTGGGTCAGCACGCACTGGAGCCGACCCCTTGGCTCGAAGACCCGCTGTGTGTATTGGCCCCGGCGGGTCATTCGCTGGTCGGGCGTGGCGTTTTGGCACTGGCGGAGTTGGAGGGAGAAGCCTGGTTGATTCGCGAACCAGGCTCCGGCAGCCGCGAACAGTTTTTCGCCTTGATCGGCTCGCGGCTACGCCATTGCCCCGTGTCCTTGGAGTTGAACAGCACGGAGGCGTTGCTTCAGGCCGTGGCGGCGGGTTTGGGTTTGGCCTGTCTGTCCCGTCTCGCCGCCGCCGATGCGCTTGCTCACGGCCGGGTCAAGGAACTGCCTTTGGCGGTTCCTTTGGATCGCCGTTTCCATATCGTCCTGCACCGCGACAAATATCGCGGTCCGCTGCTTGAACGTTTCATCCTGCACTGTCAGTCCTTCAACCTACCAGCGCGTTGATCGTCTGGGTCAGGCCGACACCGCCGATCACCAGCCAGCCAAACAATAGCAATGCCAGTAGCAGCGGACGGGGTCCCACGCCGCGCAGTTTACCGATATGGCTTTCCAGGCCCAGCGCCGCCATCGCCATGGTCAGCACAAAACCATCGAAGCTGTTAATGACAGGCACCATCCCCGCCGGGACCACCGCGAGGGAATTCACCCCGACCATGACCACGAAGAGTAGGGCAAACCATGGGATGGTGATGGCGGGGCGTCCTTCCTGTCCGGGATGGTGACGTTGCAGGAATAGGCTGAGCACGACCAGGAATGGCGCCAGCATCATCACTCGGGTCAACTTGGTGATGACGGCGGCGCCGACCACGGCGCCATTCATGGCGTTGCCGGCGGCGACCACTTGCGCGACCTCGTGGATGGTGGCGCCAGTGTAGATGCCCATCAAGCGGTCCGGCCAATGCAGCATCCCTTGTAGCAACGGGTAAAGAAACATCCCCAGCGTACCGAATAGCACCACGGTCGCCACAGCCATGGCGGTTTGATGCGGTTTGCCACGAACCACCGGTTCGGTGGCCAACACCGCCGCCGCTCCGCAAATGGAAGCGCCGACGGCCGTGAGCATCGCGGTTTCCCGGTCAATTTTCAGCCAGCGGGTACCAATCAGATAGCCACCAACGAAGGTGCTTGTAATGACGGCAAGGTCCGTCAATAGACCCGTCAAGCCGACGTCGGCGACCTGCTGAAAGGAAAGCCGGAATCCGTAAAAAATGATGCCGAGCCGCAGCAAACGATTTTGGGCGAAGTGGATGCCCGGCTTCCAGGAAACAGGAATGAACCTTTGTCCTAGATTGCCCGCCGCCATGCCCAGCAGGATAGCCAGGGTTAACGATGACAATTGGTAATGTTGCATCCAGGCGGTATTGGCAAGGCCGGTTGCCGCCAGCGCGATGAACAGCGGCAGCGCCAATCCGGGCAGAACGATGTACCTCATGGTTGACTCCCTAGACGATGAACGATGGCGCAACCATTGTGAGGAACCCATTAATTTAATGATATTTGAATATTTATTATCAATAGTAAATAAAAATTGAACATTTTCGCATGTTTTGATAATTCATGATAATGGGGATAATCTTGAATTTTCGCCCTATATGTTGCTGTAAAATACGTATCATGTAATCATTCACAAAATGTGATCCCATGGAGTTTCTCCCCTATGGCTCGTTCTGGAATCCGTTACGAAGACGTCCAAGAAGCCGCCGAAACCCTGCTCGGTCGCGGTCTCAACCCCACCATTCAACGTGTACGCGAATTGCTTGGCACCGGTAGTAACACCACGATCAGCGAGCACCTGAAACATTGGCAGCAGCAACTGGCCGAGTCGCCCAAGGCAATCCTGCCGCCCGCTATCCCAGAAACCGTGATGACGGCCCTGGAATCGTTTTGGAAAATCGCGGTACACCAAGCCGAGGCGGCCTTCGAAGAACAACGCGCGGCGGCGGCTCAAACCGTGGCCGCCGCCGAACAGGCTCGCGACGCCGCCGTCGCCGGCGAACGGCAAGCCCAGACCACCGCCGATGATTTGAGCCGTCAACTCGATGCCGTCACCCTATCCGCGCGCCAACTTGCCGATCAGTTGCTGGTGGCGCAAGAACGTCGCGCGGCGGCGGAAATCGCGATCGATGTCGCCGAACAACGCACACAGGCCGCGATCGACGCCAGCGCGCAAATCCGAGCCGAGACCGAAGCACGGGTCACGCGGCTGGAAACCGTCTTGCAACAATTGCGGGCCGACATGAGCAACCAACAGGCGCAGGCCCAACAACGTATCGACGACGAACGCCAGCGCGCCGAAGCCAACGAAACCCGATTAATGCATCTGCTCGATCAGGATCGGGCCGAACAGGCGGTTGAGCGTCAGACCTTCGCGGCCGAACGCCAGGAATGGAAAAACCGGGAAGCGGGCTGGCGCATGCAACAGGAAGCCCAACGCCGGGAAAATATCGAGACTCGCACCGTGCTGGCTACCGCCGAGGAACGCCTGCGAGTGCGGGATACCGAGTTGCGACAGGCTCGCGCCGCTCTGGCCACCGCCGAAAACCGCTACGGTGACATGGCACGCGCCACCGACGCCTTGCGTAACGAGTTAAGGGCGGCGCTGGACGCGCAAAACCGCTTGCGGCAATCCTTCGAAATGAGCCGCCCCGCGCCACCTGACCCCAAAATTCTCCCCAAATCGGGGTGACTCCCTATGCTGTATCCAAACATCCAGTTGGCCATTTTGCCGATACCGTCCAGCCTTGCCGCGGACGGCTACCTGACGGATGAAGCGGCGATCATTACCACGCGGGACGTACCGGAGTTGTTCGTGCCGGATGATGGTCCGACCCAACGCCGGGGCACGGTGGCGGCGATGCCAGCGGGCCGCTACCCAGTGCGGATAAAGGGGTTTGAAGTCCAACGGTACAGAAACGTACGCTAAGCCGTAGGTGTCTAATATATCAAAACTTTGTGGACACCAAATTTCAGCGTGAAAGACATCTATGTCTACAAATCGATTTTTTAGACGGTTAGAGGCGCTAAATTTTCCTTAGCGTACGTTTTCGGTCGATTGGACTTCAGACCCCTCATCAGGGACATTCGTTCGGACGCATCCTGACTCCTGACGGCGAGTTCTTGGTGGAAAGCGACGACTCGGGAACTTGGTTGCTCGATACGCGCGAAGCTGGCTGGCGGCCGGCCAACTCTTACGACGATGCGGTTCCATCGCCTTCCTTCGAAACCTCTCCCCATGCGGAGCTCTGCTGCGTCCGTTCCGCATGACCGACCATGTCGGTTGTGGGTTGAGCTGGCTCAACGGCTTCAACGGTCAAGCCATGAACGCGGCCTATGGTTTTTCGGTGATCGGTGATGGCAACGATGTTGGCGGATCTCTGTACTACTGCCCCGACTCCAGTTTGGCCCACGAACTCGGCCACGCCATGGGCAGCGACCACGATCGCGCCCACAGCGTCGCTCAGGGCGCTTATCCCTACGCCTACGGCCATGGCGTCGAAGGCGTTTTCGGCACGATCATGAGTTATATCAACCCACGTGTCGGCAAGTTTTCCAACCCGAATATCAACTGCCTGGGGAACCAACCTTGCGGGATCGAGGACTACGCCGACCCTGATCGAAGCGGTCGATGTCAATACGGGTCAGCCGGTTCCCGACGGTGAACCGGGTGAAATCGTGATCACCTCGCTGACCAAGGAAGCTTTCCCGGTGATTCGCTACCGTACCCGCGACATTTCGGTGCTCAACCCCAAAGATGGAGCAGTTTGACACAGTGTATGTCCCGATTTTTTCACGGCACCTTTGCAACAGCGACTTGCTTGACGTGGAAATAATAAAAATTTTTTTAAATAAAACAATATGATAATAAAAATAACGAAGAGTTTTTATTATGGCATTTTGTTTGCCAATACCAAGATGCCATAAAGCGTTAAGGCGTGGATCAATGTACCGATTCATTCATGTCCAAATCACCATTGCCACGCTACGCAAGTGCACATCGAATAGCCTGATAGGCAACCCCCTATCCATAATGGGGAAAATAACGCGGATCTTCACATCCGCGCATAGTCATCAAAGGAAAAGAGGATCGAACCGTGGAAGCACACAAACTCTGGCAGTTCCCAATCAAAGAATTTCATCGCATTCCTCGTGGCCTGCTCGGTCCGGGTGCTTACGAAATGGTCGGTGTGGAAGCCAACAAGCTCGGCTTCAGGCGTTGCGTACTCGCTACCTCCGGTTTACGCGGTACCGGCATCGTCGAAGACATCGTCGGCAAACTCAAATACCGGGACATCGACGTGGTGGTCTATGACAAGATCGAGTCCAATCCCAAGGACTACAACGTCATGGAAATCGCCGACCTCTATACCCGTGAGAAATGCGATAGCTTCGTCTCGGTCGGCGGCGGCAGCGTGACCGACGCCACTAAGGGCGCGCGTATCGTGGTTTCCCACGATGGTCGCAACATCAACGAATTCGATGGCTTCAACAAGTCCGACAACCCCAACAATCCGCCCCATATCGCCATCAATACCACTGCCGGCACTGGTTCCGAGACCAGTTGGGCCTATGTAATCACCGACACTACCTCGGAAAAAGCTCCCTACAAGTGGCTGGGAATGGACGAAAACGTCCCGGTGACGCTAAGCATCAACGATCCGGTCCTGCACTTCTCCATGCCGCAGGATTTGACCGCCTTCTGTGGTTTCGACGTCTTGGCTCACGCCTCCGAACCTTATGTTTCCCGGATCGACTTCATGCCGAGTCTGGGTAGCGCGTTGCTGGGTATCGAATTGGTCGCGCAAAACCTGCGGCGTGCCGTCATGGAACCGCTCAATTTCGAAGCCCGTACCAACATGATGTACGCTTCCTACATCTCGGCGCAGGCGTTCAACAGCGGCGGTCTGGGCATCATCCACTCCATTTCCCACGCGGTCAGCGCTTTCTACGATTCCCATCATGGCTTGAACAACGCCATCGCCCTACCCCGGGTCTGGGAATACAACATGCCGACTTGCTACAAGCGCTTCCGCGACATCGCCAAGGCGATGGGCGAAAACGTGGATGGTCTATCGGATGTTTCCGCCGCCGAACGCGCCGTGGAAGCCGCGATTCGGTTGAGTAAGGACGTCAACATTCCCGCCAATTTCACCAGCGTCGGCTCCTACACCAAGTCACAGATGGGTAAAGGGCGCTACGCGGAGGCGAGTAGCGCGAAGATCGCCGGCGACGATCGCGACATCGAGCGGATTACTCATCACGTGCTCGGCGACGGTTCGACACCGGGCAACGCCCGCGAATGCAACTTTGAGTCCGTGGCGCCCGTCGTGCGTCATTCCCTGGTCGGCGTCTACTAAGGACCTGATCGACGCAGACCCCGCCGCGACCACCTGGCAACCTGGACATCCTCGGCCATCCAACCGAGGATGTCCGGGCGTGGAGCACGCATGTTCGCATCGAT
>JAGRHI010000074.1:0-146 GCA_020445045.1 Candidatus Competibacteraceae bacterium | reverse complement strand
GTCGGCAAGACTGAGCTGGCCAAAGCCGTGGCTGCCACCTTGAATCGTCAACTGATTCGGCTGCAATGTTACGGTGGGCTGGACGAAGCGCATGCGCTCTACGAGTGGGAATACGGCAAGCAACTGCTCTACACCCAGATTCTGCG
>JAGRHI010000418.1:623-2182 GCA_020445045.1 Candidatus Competibacteraceae bacterium | reverse complement strand
CGTCGACTGGTGCGCGGAAGTGCGGGAAGAGGACCTGGCGCGGCCCTTGGCTTACCGAGATTTCGCGGGTCGTCCCCACCGCAAGAACCTGGGCGGACTGGCGCTGCACCTATTCCTGCACCAGATTCACCATCGCGGCCAGGCCACCACCCTGCTTTCGCAAGCCGGCATCGATTTCGGCGACACCGACTTGCCGGAACTCCTCCCCGAAGAAGGCCCAGCGCTCGGGCGCGGCGCGGCGACCGCCGAGGGCGATTTCGGGCTCGCCTGACGGCATCGAGCAGCGCTACGAGGGGGTTCATCTCGAAAAAAGCCGTCGAATTCGGGGGATCGCGATGCTGCACGTCGTTCTGGAGCACGACCCGGCGATTGAGGACCAACGGGTCGTCGACGAAGGCTTCCTGACCGCCCAGGCGGACCGAGTGGGCGACCCCCATCTGGACGTGTTTGCCTGCTTCCTCCGCGACGAGCGCCGACCTATCCAGGGCGGTTTGCTGGGGCGGTTGTGGTGGCGTTGGCTGTACGTCGAGCGGCTGTGGGTGACGCCTGCCCTGCGCGGTCAAGGCCATGGACGCCACCTGC
This sequence comes from Candidatus Competibacteraceae bacterium, assembly GCA_020445045.1. Taxonomy (GTDB): domain Bacteria; phylum Pseudomonadota; class Gammaproteobacteria; order Competibacterales; family Competibacteraceae; genus Competibacter. The sequence continues at coordinate 1,600 of JAGRHI010000418.1, read as the reverse complement.
TGGAACGGGCGGAAGCCCACGCCCGGCAGGCCGGCTGTGGGGCGGCCTTGGCCCTCTACCGGCGCTGCGGCTACGAAATCGTCGCTTCGCTGGCCGATTTTCCGCCGGGCCAACGGCAATATTTTTTGGCCAAAACCCTCGGTCTGTCGGATCGGCTAGATGAGGTAGGCTGAAAAAAGTGGACGACGCTCCCGCTCTATTGGTGGTGGTCAGGTATAACTTCACCCAGGATGCCGCCGAGGTGTTGCGAGATATCCATGCCACGCTGTTCGCCGTGTCCAGCTTCTGGTGATCCGATGCTCGCTGGCCAGCGATTCGTCGGTGATGAAGTCGCCCGAGGGCACGAGCCAGAAGGTCAGCGGCACAGCTTTTCGCACGGTCTTCCATCACCGTCGCCATCCAACGATTTGACACCGCACTGTGTCAAATAAAACGTCGCTTCCTGACACGAGGTCATTTCCCCGCAACGACGCTTACCGGCGCAGGTGAAACCACTGTTGCCAGCCGCCCGGGCGGCGGTCGAAGCCACCGGCGCATGAGTCGTCGGAGCCGAAGCGGTGCTGCAGGTTCCGTGCCGCCAATCCCAGGGCGCACAGCGTTGCGCGTCCGGCAGTGCCCACAGGCCGCGTCGCGCCGCCTTCGCTTGCTGTTCGAGCGTGATCAAAGACGGATCGCTGGAATATTGCCGATAAACCCACGCCGCCCCTCGTTTCACCAGTTCCGCGTTGACATCAAGGCTACCCACGTACACCCGCCCGACCGTGCGACCGTACTTGTCGGTGTCTTGCACCACCACTCGGGCCTGCTTGCCGAACGCTAGATCAGAGAGGGCCTGCTTGGCGCGTTCGCCATAGGGTTGCTTCGATTCCGGGGTGTCAATTTCGGCCAGCCGCACCTTGACTGGCTTGAAACGGGACCCGTCCGAGACAAGCAGGGTGAGAGTGTCGCCATCATGCACGCCGACGACCTTTCCCGTC
>JAGRHI010000418.1:429-562 GCA_020445045.1 Candidatus Competibacteraceae bacterium | reverse complement strand
GCAAACAGCCGTAAAATCAGGTTGGGGTCCATTTCAAAAATCACGCGAGACGAATCGACACCCCATAAAATTGTCCACAATAGCGGTGGATAACTCATCGAGGAGCATCGACGGATGACAGTCCGATGACGAG
>JAGRHI010000418.1:0-424 GCA_020445045.1 Candidatus Competibacteraceae bacterium | reverse complement strand
CGCGTCCTTCGGGATCGAACAAAAAATAGCCGGCAGACCGACGCGATGTGTGGCCGTTTTATCCAAATCACTGCTGGCGAGCCGCTCGCCGAACGATTCGAGTTGCCAGCGATACCGACGGTGACGCCGCGCTACAACCTCGCGCCGAGCCAACCGGTGGGCGTGATCCGCGTCGCGGCCGAGGGCCAGCGGGAATGGGCGCCGCTGCGCTGGGGTCTGGTGCCGGCGTGGTCACCGGAACCGCGCACGGCGTACAGCACATTCAACGCCCGCGCCGAGACCGTGGCGGACAAACCGACCTATCGCCACGCCTTCCGCCGGCGTCGGTGCCTAATTCCCGCCGATGGCTTCTATGAATGGCGCACGGTCGGGAAACGCAAGCAACCGTATTGCATGGCACCGACCGACGGCGAACCGTTCGCCT
>JAGRHI010000417.1 GCA_020445045.1 Candidatus Competibacteraceae bacterium | reverse complement strand
CGACTGAATTTGGCCAGGGCGCCAGTGGCCAGCCGCCGGTGCGCATCGAACATCCCATTCTTCCCAAGGGCGATATCCATACCACGCCGCATCCCTATCCGATGTCCGAACCACTGCCCGGCATCGCCGAGGCCGAAGCCATCACCATCGCCGACGACGGTACCAAGGTCAAGGATCTGATGCATCGTGGTATCATTGCCTGCGCGCTGAACGATACCGTCGCCCAGGTGGCGAAGCTGATGATCGACAAGGAAATCCACGCCGTGGTGGTCATGGATGGGGGCAAGGCGGCCGGCGTGGTGTCGCAGACCGACTTGGTGCTGGCCCGCCAGGGCCGCAGTCCCGAGGAAGCGCGGGCGTTGTTGGCTGGCGCCATCATGACGCCCGGTTGCGCCACCTGCGATGCGGACATGCTCTTGAGCGAGGCGGTCAGCCTGATGACCGGTCGGCGCATGCATCGCCTGGTGGTCACCGAGAATGACCAGCCCACCGGCGTGATCTCTATGACCGATGTGGTCCGTAAACTCATCGTCGAATAAGCGCGTGATCCCCGCTTTGGTGAGGGAAGATCGCGCGACGATGAGCACGGGCGCGCGACACAGCGCCCCCGTGTTTTCTGGAACGGTTTGGGAGCCGACCATGAAAGCTATTGTTTGCCATGAATTGACTGGACCCGCCGCCCTGCGGTTGGAGGACGTGCTGGAGCCGCGTCCCGGACCCAGCCAAGTGCGGATACGAGTGCGGGCCTGTGGGGTCAATTTCGCCGATAGTCTGATCACCCGCGGCCAATATCAGGTGCAGCCAAAGCCGCCGTTCAGCCCCGGTTTCGAAGTGGCTGGCGAGGTGCTGGAGTTGGGCGCCGGGGTCGAAGGGTTGGCGGTCGGCGACCGGGTCATCGCCATGACGCCTCATGGGGGTTATGCCGAGCAGGTGGTGGCGAGCGCCAGCCGCTGCGTGGCCATGCCGACGGCGATGCCGGACGCACATGGCGCGGCATTTCCGGTGGTGTTCGGCACCTCGCACGTGGCGTTGTGGCATCGGGCGCGACTGCAAGCCGGCGAGACGCTAGTGGTGCATGGAGCTGGCGGCGGGGTGGGATTGACGGCGGTGGCCATCGGCAAACGGCTGGGCGCGACGGTCATCGCCACCGCCAGCGGTACTGAAAAACTGGCGGTAGCCGCCGAACATGGGGCGGACCATTTGATCGATGTCGGTCGCGAGGATGTACGGGCGCGGATCAAGGAGCTGACCGATGGCCGTGGCGCGGATGTGGTGTACGATCCGGTCGGCGGCGAGTTGTTCACCGCCTCGCTGCGCAGCATCGCTTTCGAGGGACGGATTCTGGTCATTGGGTTTGCCGGCGGCACCGTGCCGCAGATCCCCGCCAACCATTTGCTGGTTAAGAACGTCGATGTCATCGGTCTCAATTGGCCGGCCTACGCGGAACTCAACCCACGGGTGATGACGGAAAGCTTTCGGGTTCTCCTGCAATGGTATCTGGAAGGAACGCTCCAGCCCTACGTGTCGGCGATCTACGCCCTGGATCGGGCGACCGACGCCCTGGATCGGGTGGTTGCGCGCAAGTCCACCGGCAAGGTGGTCATCAATGTGGATTGAACGGGCGTGAAGGTGGAATCAACTGAACTGACTATTCGACATTTAGGTCGCGTGACCCGAGCGACGGGGCGGGGTGACGACACGCGCCTGAAAAAAATTCGCGCGGCCTTGCTGCTGAAGGAGTTTAGGGTCGTCAGTGAACGGGATGATCGGCTGGATTTGCGGCGACGGGCTTATCTGCTACAAGACGATTGGCCGATGAAGGTATCCATTCGTCGTGACGGCAACCGCTTTGAGGTCGATTACTGCTTGTTCATTCCCTGGGGATGGATTGCGGGACTGAGTGTGTTCACTTGGTTGGCCTTGCCTTTCGCCGGGTTCCAGAATGCGGGCTTGGCGTTCGTATTGGCGTTGCTGGTTACGGCGCTGGCCATCTACAAGCAGAAATTCGATTGCCGGCCCGATGCCCGGTTCTGGCAGCAGCGTTCCAGGCAGCGTTGGGGCGAAATCATGGAATGGCAACTGCGGGAAGCGTTCGAGTAGCCACTTCGATCGCGCGACGGAGGGAAGCCGGAAATGGAAAGCGGCGGGCTGCATCCAAGCTGCCCGCCGGGTTGGGAATCAGCCTTTCGGCAACAGCAGGGCGATGAAGGTCGCCGCGAAGATAGCGCTGGTGATGACGCCACTGATGCTCGCGCCAAGCGCGTGCGGCAGGACGACAACACCGGGTCCGACCGATTTCTGCGCCACCTTGGCGCAGGTGGGCACGCAGCTCACTCCGGCGATGCCAGTCACCGGGTTGTACTTCTTACCGGACAGATAGTACATCGCATAACCGCCCAGAATGCCGCCAATACCGGAAATCAGCAGCGCCAGAATACCCAGCACCAGCAGTTTCAATACCACCGGATTCAGGATGGTGCCGGCTTCGCACAGGACTCCCAGCAGCAGCCCCAAAAAGAATGTCGCGCTGTACAACACCGTGTTCGAGAACAGTTCAAAGAAGTAGGTGAGTTCGCTTTCACGAACCACCACGCCGATAAACAGCGACAGGAACAGCGGCGAGGCGACCGGAAACAACAGGCTGAGCAGTACGCAGGCGATCACGGCGAACACCAGCTTTTGGTTGGACGTGATCGGCTTGGTCTTCTCCATCGGCATGGGCAGGCTGCGCAGCCGTTCGGGGATCAGCAGCTTGATCAGGTACGGATACCCGCCGTAGGTCAGCCCCAGATACAGGTAGGCCACCACGGTGATCGGCACGAATAGATCTCGTGCCAACTGCAACGAAGTAAACAGCACCATGGGTCCGTCCGCGCCGCCGATGGTCGCCACCGACGCCGCCTGACCGGGCGTTAGTCCCAGCGCCACGGCAAGCGGGAACACGAAGACCGTGCCCAGCTCCGCGAACAGGGCGACGAACATGCTCTGGAACGGGCGAGCCATCACGAAGCCCACGTCCAGCAGGGTGCCGATGCCCATGAACACCAAGCAGGCGATCAGACCGTTACTGAACATGAAGGTGTAGATCGGTTGCAGCCAGTTGATCTGGAGGATATTCACCAGCGCGGAGGTGTCCGAAGCCAGCGGCGCGACGAACAGCGTGCCGGGTAATTGCTGCGCCGCCTGGCCGGCGACGACATTCATACCGGTTGCTGGGTCGTAGGCGGAGAAGAACATCACCCCCGCATTAATGGTGGCCATGCCCAGACCCATCGGGATCATCAGCAGGGCTTCCAGTACCCCCTTGCGTCCCAGGTAGAGCAACACAACCCCCAACGCCATCAGAAAGATGCGACCGAAGGCGATCTTGGGGTCGGAGGAAAAGCCTTGAACCAAGGTGCTAATACCCTGGAAGATATCAAGAAAATTGAGGGATTCCATAACGGAACACTCCCGGCCTTAGCCAATGCTCAGCAATACCTGCCCTGCATCCACCGGATCGCCCGGCTTGACCGCGATGCTGGTCACCTTACCGCCACGCCGAGCGACCACATGGGTAACCATCTTCATGGCTTCCAGCGAGATCAGTTTATCGCCCTCGTTGACCACTTGACCGACGTTGACATGGACTGTCTGCACCACGCCGCCCAGTGGCGCGACTTCGTCGCCCGGACCCGCCGCAGCCGCTGGGGAGGCGGATGCCGCCGGCGCGGGCGCGGTGGGGACCGGTGCCGCCGGCTGCGGCGCAATGTTCATGCTACCCGGTTCCGGATAGATACCTTGAGTGCCGCCGGTGGTGATGTCCTCGACCGCGACGATGTACTGCTTGCCTTCGACGGTGATGCGAAATTTCTTTTCCATTTTGGGTACTCTCGCAAGGGAAGAAAAAACGATGAATTCAGGGTTTGTGTGGGGTGTGGGACGTATGGTGGACCGTGCGCGCCTCGGCGGTCCAACTGTAGCCGCGTCCCGGCGTTTCGATGTGTACGATGCGGTGGGCACCGAGCATGGCGGCTATCGTCGCGGTAATCACGGCGAGGTGTTCCTGTGGTACGCCCTCGACCGCTGGCCGCAAGGCCGGCGTGGGTTTGGCCGGCACCGTGGGTGCCTCCTGAGCCGGGCTGCGCGACAGTGCCCAGACGATGCCGCGGATGACCACGGCGACCAACATCGAGACGACGATCACGATGCCGTAGATCACGAAAATGTCGCCAATGGCGTCCATCGTGGTGTAGGTCTTCATCGGTGGATTCCCGTTAAGTTGGGTTGTGGCGGTCCGAACCGGCCCGAGCCGGTTGCCGGACAAGGTTCAAAGCGGGATGCAACCGTGCTTCTTGGACGGGCGCAATTCGCGTTTGCTCAGCAACTTGCGTAGCGACAAGGCGATGGTGGCCCGAGTGTCGGCGGGTTCGATCACGTCGGTGATGTAGCCGCGTGAGGCTGACATGTAGGGCGAGGCGAACTTGGCCCGGTATTCGGCCGCCAGTTCGGTCGCCTTGGCCTTGCGGTCCTCGGCG
>JAGRHI010000416.1 GCA_020445045.1 Candidatus Competibacteraceae bacterium | reverse complement strand
GCCGAACTGGACGAACTGGCCCCGGACTATGCGATGGTGCTGGCCGAACTGCTGTCGCTGTTGCAGCGGGTGGCGTTGGCGCAAGTGCTGCCCGACGCCGTGTCGGAGGATGGTGTGGCCGATCCAGAGGATCTACGGCAATTGGCGCGGGCCTTGCCGCCGGAGGATGTCCAGTTATTCCATCAAATTGCCTTGTTGGGCCGACGCGATCTGCCGTTGATGCCCGAGCCGCGCGGCGGCTTCGAAATGATCTTGCTGCGGATGCTGTGCTTCCGACCGGCGGCTTGGGAAATCGCGACGCCGGTTCCACCCGAGACAAGGCCCGTTCCGGTTCCGACCATCGCGCCCGCCTCGCGACCCGCGCCGCTGGCGAGTGAGGTTCCAACCCAAGTAACCGCCTCGGAATGGGGTACTCTGGTCGGGCAGCTTAAACTGACCGGCATCGCCAAGCAGGTGGCGATGAATTGCGCCTTGATCGAGCGCCAGGGTAACGATTTTCGATTGGCCCTGGAGCCCGGCCATGCCCAGTTGTTCAATAAATCGATCGAGGATCGGCTGAAAGCAGCGCTGGAGCAACAACTTGGCGCGCCGGTCGGTCTGCGATTCCAAGTGGGCGGCACGGTGGAAGAAACCCCCGCCCGCCAGCGGTTTCAGCAACAGGCGGAACGACAGCAGGTTGCCGCCGAGCGGATCGCTCAAGACCCGCACGTGCGAGACATGCGGAAAACGTTCGGCGCGCAAATCGTGACGGTTCATCCGCTGGATGAGTCCGACGGCTGACGATGCCCCATCGGCGGCCATGATCCCATTGCGACTGATTTAAGGAGCGCAACGATGAAAGGTGGTTTGGGCAATTTGATGAAACAGGCGCAAAAGATGCAGGAAAATCTGCAAAAGGCGCAGGCGGAAATCGCGGCGATGGAGGTTGTCGGGGAATCCGGTGGTGGACTGGTCAGCGTGGTGATCACCGGTCGTCACGAGGTTCGACGGATTCGGATCGACGACAGTCTGGTGAGCGATGACAAGGACATGTTGGAAGATCTGGTCGCCGCCGCATTCAACGACGCCGTCCATAAGGTCGAGCGCACCATGCAGGAAAAGATGGGTGGCCTGACCGCCGGCATGGGTTTGCCGCCGGGCATGATGGGTGACTTGAAACTGCCGTTCTGACGCTTGCGTGGCTGCTTCGCCGCTGCTGGTCCAGTTGATGGCGGCGTTACGCTGTCTGCCGGGAGTGGGGCCAAAGTCGGCGCAACGGATGGCGCTGCATCTGCTGGAACGGGATCGCGATGGAGCCGGACGGTTGGTCGAGGCGCTGCGGGTGGCGCTGGATCGAATCGGTCATTGCCGGCTGTGCCGCGATCTGAGCGAAACCGAGATTTGCGCCTTGTGCGCCCACCCGCGCCGTGACCGTTCGCTGCTGTGTGTGATCGAAACGCCGGCCGATGTGTTGGCCGTGGAGCAATCCACCGGCTTTCAGGGCTTGTATTTCGTGCTGATGGGCCATTTGTCACCCTTGGACGGGATCGGGCCGGCGGAGTTGGGGCTGGAGATTCTGGAAGCGCGCCTGGATGAGGGTGAGGTGCGTGAGATGATTCTCGCCACCAATCCGACCGTGGAAGGCGAGGCGACCGCCTACTACATCGCCGAGCTGGCCCGCGAGCGCGGTATCCGCGCCACTCGCATCGCCCACGGCGTGCCGTTGGGCGGAGAGTTGGAGTCCGTGGACGGCGGCACGCTGGCGCACGCCTTTGTCGGTCGTCGGGATTTGTGAGTCGAACGGAGCACCCATCGTGAACGACTGCATTTTTTGCAAGATCGCCGCCGGCGAGATCCCCGCCGATATCGTGTACGACGACGGCGAGGTGTTGGCCTTTCGGGATATCAACCCCGAAGCGCCCGTGCATCTATTGCTCATTCCCCACCGGCATATTGCCACCCTGAACGATCTGAGCGAAGCGGATGCCGCGCTGGTCGGTCGGCTGTATCTGGCGGGCCAGCGGATAGCGGCGAAATTGGGTGTGGCCGAAAACGGCTACCGCACGGTGATCAACTGCAATCGCGACGCCGGCCAGCTCGTCTTCCACATTCACATGCATTTGTTGGCGGGCCGGGCGTTGGGTTGGCCGCCAGGTTGAACCGTGTCGGTCTGTGAATGCCCTGGTGGCAGCGTCCATCAACGCCGCCCGGTTGTTGGACTGGGCGGTTCCTGTTGAAGCCACAGCTCCAGATGGTCAAGTAGCAGCGCCTGTAAATCGGTATGGAAGCGACGAGCGGCGGCGGGCGTCAGCCGGTGCTGGGTGTTGAGCAGTGCCCCGTGATACAAGCCGACGAGCAGCGGTCGGTAGCGCGGATTGTCGGGGTCGGGTAGTTCGCCCAGGCGTTGCACTAATGGATGATTCACATTCAGCAATAGCGTCAACGGTTGGTTCCGCAGGCGCTCGCGCACCTCCCCGGCCAATTCGGCCAGCCCCTCCAGTAGAAACGGTTTTTCCAATGCTCGTTCCATCTCATCGAAAGCGGTGACGCGCTGCCCCGCGAGCAGCACCACGCTCAAGTTTTCGGGCTGGAAGCGACTGGCCCGTGCCCGTACCGGCGTTTCCCGTTCCGCCAACGCCCGTTCCAACGCCTGTTCCAGACGGGCGTAAGTGGCTTGTTTCGCCGTGTCCAGTCGCTCGTACAAGGCCGGATCGTCCAGGCGATCCAGTGGCTTGAGCGTGACGGTGTCCGAGAATTGGTTGGCGTAACGGCGCAACAGGGTTTCGTCGAAGGGGCGGCCGGCGTTGACGGCCAGCAACTGGCGCGCTTGGCACAGGGCATAGAACTGGTTGGCGTCGGCTTCATGAGTGAAGAAGTACAGCG
>JAGRHI010000073.1:4980-7416 GCA_020445045.1 Candidatus Competibacteraceae bacterium | reverse complement strand
TTCCCGACCCCAAATGGGGCGAGCGGCCGCTGGCGCTGGTGGTTCCCAAGCCCGACCGAGCCGGACAAGTGGACGAAGCGACGATCCGCGACTGGCTAAGGGACTTCGCCGACAAGGGCATCATTTCCAAATGGGGCATTCCCGACCGGGTCTTGTTGGTCGATTCCATCCCCAAGACCAGCGTGGGCAAACTCGACAAGAAAGAGATGCGTCAACAGTACGCGCAGGCGATCCAAGGCGGTTGAACGACGCGGGAATCAAACGCATCCCCGCGAACTCTAAGGTTTTCGGAGCAAGGCCATCGGTATTCCTTTTTCGACAAGGCTCACGGAAAACATTCAGGAGGTTCGAAATGGCAACGATGCGCACGATGGGTTTGATTGCGGTGGCATTGGCGCTGAGCGGCGGCTGGCTGCCGCTGGCCGCCGCGCAACAGACATATGGCACCCCGCCAACTTACGGGTCGTCTCCGTCACGGTACGAGGAGTCGCCGCCGCTCGAACCCGCCCCTCCTTACGAACCAACGCCTGAAGGTCCCATCCAGTTTTACTCCCGGCCGGCCCGACCGGCCCGACCACCGGCGCCATCCGCATCCCCGCCACCGCGTCCGTATGCGGCGCCAACAGTATCCGCGGAGGAATCATATACCCCCGACGCGGAAGATACCGGACCCGACTGGCTGCCACCGGGCGACCTGATTCAGGTTCAGGATTACCGAGGCATCCGTTACGCCTCCGGCGGCGTGGGCGAAAGTGAACGCGCCGAACTCAACGCGCTATCCGGCCAATTCAATCTACGGTTGCTGTTCGCCATGCAGGGCAGTGGCGACTATCTGGCGGATATCAAGGTCATCATCGTGGACAAACGCGGCGAGACCGTGCTGAGCGCCGCATCGAACGGCCCTTGGTTCTACGCCGAACTACCGCCGGGTACCTACACCGTGGAAGTCAGTACGCCCGATCAAACCCAGCGGCAACCCGTAACCATCGGCGCTCGCCAGTCCCAACTGAATTTCTATTGGCGTTGATCCGGAAGTCGGCGCTGGATTCTCGCAACCCAGCCCTCTCGTTTGGAGAGGGTTTCTTCATCCTTAATCGGCGGCGGGCGACGACGGGATAGACCGCGGTTCGGGTTCGGGTTCGGAACCCGTGCCGGACCCGGACGCCGCGGCCGGCGGCGAGGATGGCGGAACTCGCGTCGAACTCTCCGGCTCGGCCATCTCGTTTGCGGCGGCTTGCTGTTCCAACAACTGTTTCGCCACTTTGGAACCGGTGTGATCGACGATTTCCCGTAACGTCGGAACCCGCAGGGTGGCTCCCACTTTCAGGTAATCCATACCCGCTTTGGAAAATGCCGTTGGATTGATGGCAAATAGCGCCTTCATCATGATGTCGATGCCGATATCCGGAACGGGGCGAACCTTGGCGGCGATATCCCAAAGCCGTTCGTTGGGCACAACAGGGCCATACTGCTCACCTCCCTTGTATACGGACATGGCCGATTTTTCGGGCTCAATCGCCGTTGAATCAGCCGCTTCGGCGACCTCGGCAACTTTTGTCATCTCGGCGGTTTCCGCTTTCGGCGACTCCGCTACTTCGGCGACCCCGGTAATCTCGACGGTTTCAACCCCCGACGGAGCGGCGGACTCCACCACCGGCGGTTTAGTGGAATCGGCGGCCGGAACGGCTTCGGCTGATTCAAGCACCGGCAAGACAGCGAACCCCGCAACTGGCCGCACAATGGACTCAGCAACTAGCGATTCAGCGGCATCGGCGGTTGGCGATAACTTGAAAACATCAGCCGCCACTGTTGCCGACGCATCGTTGGTTGCTTGAGAAGTCGTGCTCGGTTCAGTCGTAGTCTGGTCATCAAGCTCTGACGACATCACCGCATCGGCGTCAAACGCAAGAGCCGGTGCCGATGCCCTGGCATCGGCAATTCGCGCATCAGAAAGATTTTGCGGTGCAATAGGCATGAGAGGAATCTGAGCGGTAGCTGATGCCATGACTTCTGAAACCACCAGGAACAACAGTGGAGTCGCCGAAACTGGCGCAACAACCGTAGGTGTCGCCAGTCCCGATGCAACTGTGTTCAATGCAGGGTCAGGTTCGACAACCTCCAGCTTTGGTTCGGAAACCGCGACCGCCGCCGGTTCGGCGGTGGAAACGTCGGGCTTCGGTTCGGAAGCCGCGACCGCCGCTGGTTCGGCGGTGGAAACCTCGGGCTTCGGCTCGGAAACCGCGACCGCCGCCGGTTCGGCGGTGGAAACCTCGGGCTTCGGCTCGGAAACCGCGGCCACCGCCGGTTCGGGTACTTCGGGCTTCGGTTCGGAAGCCGCGACCGCCACCGGTTCGGGTACTTCGGGCTTCGGCTCGGAAGCCGCGACCGCCGCCGGTTTGGCGGTGGAAACGTCGGGCTTCGGTTCGGAAGCCGCGA
>JAGRHI010000073.1:0-4894 GCA_020445045.1 Candidatus Competibacteraceae bacterium | reverse complement strand
CCGCGACCGCCGCCGGTTCGGCGGTGGAAACGTCGGGCTTCGGTTCGGGGGCTGGCGGGATCGGCTCAGGCACGCTGGGCTGCGTCAAGGGAAATACGGCCAAGTTGCTGGCGCTCGTTCCCGCCACCACCTGTTCCACCGCCGACGCCGGCGCTTCCCCGGCGGACGCAATACCCGTTCCGGCATCGTCCGTCGCTGCTTTCTCCATCATCGTTTTCTCCGTCACCGCCAATTGTCTGGCAACCGCAGAGTCGGTGAAATCGGCGATTTCCTGAAACGTCGGAATCCGCAACAGCGCCCCGATACGCAAACCATCGACCCCCACCTTGGAAAAGGCATCTGGATTGGCCTGAAACAGAGCTTGCATCATCTGCTCTCGAGTGATTCCGGGATCGGGTCGGATCTTGAGCGCGATCCCCCACAGCCCCTCGCCGGACTTGACCGGGCCGTACACATCCCCCGGTCGATAGACCCACGAGGACGCTTCCGGGGAAGACGTCGGTTGATCGGGGTATTGAATGGTTCTGTTCACGACGATATCGGCCGAAGGCGACTTGGAGCCTGAGTCGGCCTCGGTGTCGGCGGGCGTGTCCAACACGGTTTTGGTTCGACCGGCGGCGGGTTGCTCGACCAAACGCCGCACGGGATCGAGCAGCACGGTGAATTCCCGGAATGTCTTGCCGCGCGGCCAGCCGAATTCCAACAGCAACGCCAGCGACGGCTCGTGGATGGGCTTGATCGACACCACCTTGACGTAAACCTTGCCTTCGGCATCGTACTGGATCGAAAAAACCAGATGATCCAAGGTCGCCCCCCGGTCGAGACCGAATTCCTTGAACATCGTCGGCGACGCTACCTTGACGGAAATCCTGCCCAGCTCCTCCGGCGATAACGTCGGCAGCGGAATCCTGGCGTCGAATAGCTGGTTCAAGGCGGAATCGACTTGAATCTCGCCAACTTCCAGCGCGAAGGCACAAGCGGGTCCCAGCAGCAGCGCAGCCAACCAGCAGCGAAACACATTGCGACTCATGGACAAATCCTCGGGAATCGGGCGGCGGCAGGGTGAAATTCGGCGAGTTTACGCCGATGCCGGCACGCATTATCCCTCATATTCTAGAATGTTGATTTAGGACGCCAACAGCCCGACTCCGGTTGTCGGCCGGAATTCGCGACAATCACCGGACCTATCGCCATGTCTCCCGATCACGATGGATTGCCAAACTCCGCCGAACCGGCGTCCACGAACGCCGGGGACGCCGCGGCCCGCCTGCTGACGATCATGCGGGAACTGCTGCTGGAAATTCGCCAGTCCGAGCGAGACGCGCCGGTATTGACCCTGGACAGCCACATCGATCGCGATCTGGCGCTGGATAGCCTGGCGCGCACCGAACTACTGCAACGAATCGAACGGACTTTTCGCGTACAACTGGACGAAAAGGTACTGCTGGCGGAAAGCCCGCGCGACTTGCTGGAGTTGATCCTGCGAGCCAGTGGCCAGCCGCCGGAAGCGGCCACGCTCGCGCCGGACTGGCAAGCGCCGACGGCGCAACAACAAGCCACGACCGTTGGCATCCCGGACGGCGCCGAAACCCTACTCGACATGCTGGACTGGCATGTCGGGCGCCAGCCCGAACGAGTGGCGATCCAGATTTACGGCAACGACGATCGGATCGACACCGCTTTCACCTACGCCGGACTGCGGCAACGCGCCCGGGCGGTGGCCACTGGACTGCGGGAACGCGGACTGCAACCCCGACAGACCGCCGCCATCATGCTCCCGACCGGCCCCGAGTATTTTCTCGCTTTTTTCGGCATCCTGCTGGCGGGCGGCATACCGGTGCCGATCTATCCGCCGGTCCGCCCTTCGCAGATCGAAGAGCACCTGCGCCGCCACGCCCGGCTGCTGGGCAACGCCCAAACCATGGCGTTGATCACCGTACCCGAAGCCAAGTTGGTGGCGCGACTGCTGCGGGCGCAAGTCGAGGAACTGCGTCACATCGTCACGGTGGCGGAATTGGAGCAGGAACCGACCCCATGGAGCGACGCCTCGGTTCACGGCCAGGATCTCGCCTTCCTGCAATACACCTCCGGCAGCACCGGTGACCCCAAGGGCGTGATGCTGACCCATGCCAATCTGCTGGCCAACCTGCGCGCCATGGGTTCGATCGTGGCGGCCGGACCCGACGATGTGTTCGTGAGCTGGCTGCCGCTGTATCACGACATGGGCCTGATCGGTGCCTGTCTGAGCAGCCTGTATTATGGCTTTCCGCTGGTGGTCATGTCGCCGCTAAGCTTCCTGGCCCGGCCGGCCCGCTGGCTACGGGCGATCCACCACCATCGCGGCACCCTGTCCGCCGCGCCCAATTTCGCCTACGAACTTTGCGCGCGGGCCATTCAGGATCATGAAATCGAAGGGCTGGACCTGAGCTCTTGGCGAATGAGCTGCAATGGCGCGGAACCGGTCAACCCCGCCACCATCGAGCGATTCATCGCCCGCTTCGAGCCTTACGGCTTCCGGCCGGACGCCATGGCGCCGGTATACGGACTGGCCGAATGCTCGGTCGGACTGACGCTGCAACCGCCGGAGCGGGCACCGATCATCGATCGGGTGCGACGCGGTGTTTTCATGGCTGGCGGCCGGGCCGAACCGGCGGATGCGAACGAAGCGAACGCCCTGCTCTTCCCCGCCTGCGGCCAGCCGCTTCCCGGCCACCAACTGCGCATCGTCGACGACCGCGGCCGGGAACTGCCGGAGCGACAGGAAGGACGGCTGGAATTTCAGGGGCCGTCGGCGACGGCTGGCTATTACCGCAATCCAGAGGCCACCCAGCGACTGTTCCCGCACGGCGACGACTGGCTGGATTCCGGCGACCGCGCCTATCTAGCTAACGGCGAGGTTTACCTGACCGGCCGAGTCAAGGATCTGATCATTCGCGGCGGGCGCAACATTTACCCTTACGAACTGGAACAGGCCGTCGGAGAAATTCCGGGAATCCGCAAGGGCTGCGTGGCGGTTTTCGCCAGCGCCGACCCCGCCACCGGCAGCGAACACCTGGTCGTGGTCGCCGAAACCCGCGCCACCCAACCGGAAGCATTGGCCAAGCTACGCCAACAGATTCAGAGTGTCGGGGTGGACTTGCTGGGGATGCCGCCGGACCAAGTGGCGCTGGCGCCTCCGTATACGGTGCTAAAAACCTCCAGCGGCAAAATCCGCCGGGCGGCCATCCGGGAACTGTTCGAACGCAACGCGCTCGGGCGCGGCGGCCGAGCGCTGTGGCTGCAACTGACGCGGATCGCGCTAGCCAGCGGTTGGGCGCAAACACAGTGTCTTGGGCGCGGCGCACTGGAGCGACTGTATGCCGCTTACGCCTGGACCCTGTTCGGGCTGCTGGCACCGGCGGTGTGGCTGGGAATCATGACGCTGCCGAAGCTGAAATGGCGCTGGGCGCTGAGCCGGGCCGCGACCTGGCTGCTGGCTCAGCTTACCGGCACACCGTTGACGGTGCGCGGGCTCGAACACTTGCCGGCCGGTCCTTGCGTGCTGGTGGCCAACCACTCCAGCTTCTTGGATGCCTACGTGCTGATGGCGACCATCCCGCGCCGTTTTCACTATGTCGCCAAGCGGGAGTTGCTGGACAACCGCTGGATTGGACTCCCGTTGCAACGGATCGGCACGCTGTTCGTCGAGCGCTTCGACATCCAGCGCAGCGCCGACGAAGCCCGCAAGATCGCCGAGGTGGCGTATGCCGGTCACTCGCTCGGGTTCTTCCCGGAAGGCACCTTCAAACGAATGCCGGGGCTACTATCGTTCCGCATGGGTGCGTTTCTGGCGGCGGCGCAGGCGGGAACGCCGGTGGTTCCGGTCACGATTCGCGGCACCCGCTCGATGCTGCGCGCCGGCTCCTGGTTTCCACGCCGCGGTCGGCTGGAAGTGCGGGTCGAAGCACCGGTTCAGCCGGATGGCGACGATTGGGCGGCGGCGGTACGGCTGCGTGATCGGGCGCGGGCAGCGATTCTGCGCCACTGCGGTGAACCGGATTTGGGGGAATGATCCATGTTCCCGCCGCCGTCAAGAGCGTGGAACGGCGATCGTCTCATCCCGAACCCCCAATCACGACTCGACGCAAACGCTCCGCATAACCTCAAACTCTCTCGCCACGGCAACATCCGCACCGACCCAAAACAAAAGCGGCCTGCCCAAAACGAAAACGGCCTACATTGCCGCAAGCCAATGAAACATATGGAGCTGGCGAAGGGAATCGAACCCCCGACCGGCTGATTACAAATCAGCTGCTCTACCGACTGAGCTACGCCAGCCACCTGGAAATATCGATTATAGTAAAAATTTTCAGTATCGTTTCGCAAAAAACTTCATAATGGCAATTGACAATTGTATTTTTTTTCAAGACAATATGCGACTCAATTTTGGAGGGGTTCCCGAGCGGTCAAAGGGGGCAGACTGTAAATCTGTTGGCTCAGCCTTCGAAGGTTCGAATCCTTCCCCCTCCACCACACTTTGAGGGTTGGCTGCCTTGCGGAGGCGGAGCTTGTGGTGGCACGGAAAATTTTACCTCCGCATGCGACGTCGAGCCTAGCACGGCCAAGGCGGGTGTAGTTCAATGGTAGAACCTCAGCCTTCCAAGCTGTTGACGTGGGTTCGATTCCCATCACCCGCTCCAAACCATGCGCGATATTGAAGATAAGAAAGCGGCCCATATAGCTCAGTTGGTAGAGCGCATCCTTGGTAAGGATGAGGTCACCAGTTCAAATCTGGTTATGGGCTCCAAATACGATGCGTTGTTGTGATGCCTGATGTGGCGCGATCCGAGTTTTCGGCCTTAGACAGTATTTTGTAGGGGAGTGCCTGGATGTCCAAAGAAAAGTTTGAGCGCAG
>JAGRHI010000072.1:2960-7595 GCA_020445045.1 Candidatus Competibacteraceae bacterium | reverse complement strand
AAATTCCTTAACTTGTGAGCAATGCTGTTATACATCAAAAGGTATCCTATGAACCTGCTGTTCGTTTGTAGTGAAAATAGACTAAGAAGCCCTACCGGAGAGGCAGTATTTTCTAGCTATGAAGGAATTAATGCTATAGGTTGCGGTACGAACATGGATGCGGAAACAACCATCAGTGGCGATCTTATTGAATGGGCTGACATTGTTTTTGTAATGGAGCGTAGTCATAGAAACAAGGTATCAAAGAAGTTTAAAGACTTGCTAAAAAATAAAAAACTAGTTTGTCTTGATATACCAGATGAATATGAACGCATGGACCCAATGTTGGTGCGGCTACTCGAAAATAGAGTTATGCGCTATCTGCCGCAAACGGTACGTAAACATGTATAACAAACCGCTCAAACTTGTTCTGGCCGCAAAAAAAATGGTCTCCACTGGGCTCGCTGACGCCCACCGTTTAGCGGGGCGTTGTCGCGGATGCTTCGCGCCCATGACGACGAAGTGGTGGACTCCAAGCTGCGGGTTGTTCAGTACCTTGCGCCGCATGAGCATATGGAAAATCGATATTGGCTGTCAAAGCCTTCAGTTTTTCCACTACCCTGTTAGCATTAAAATAGAGATGTGTGACAATGCTCTACTTTTCATATGGTTCAAATATGTCTGTCTGTAGGCTCCTAAAGCGGGTGCCATCGGCAAAATTTGTGGCTACCGCATCGCTAAATGAGCATGATTTAAGATTTCATAAGAAAAGTAAAGATGGGTCCAGCAAGTGCGATGCGTACTATACAGGCAATTCTGGTCACTCAATTATTGGAGTGATATTTGAAATCCCTGAAACCGAAAAACCTGAATTGGATAGAAAGGAGGGTTTAGGGAATGGCTATGAAGAAAAGGAGGTCATGCTGACAACGCCAGCCGGAGAACAAATTAAAGCATTAACATACTATGCAACAAACATTGATGAAACCCTCAGGCCGTACCAATGGTATAAATACCATGTATTGACTGGCGCCAAAGAAAATGGTCTGCCTGATTTTTATCTGAAGAAACTCGAAAATATAAAGTCAATCCAAGATCCGAAACAAGAGCGTTATGATCGAGAAATGGCGATTTACGCCGGCAAAAATAGCTCCACCCATATTTTTTGCTGATTGCGTGGTGTCTCGCGCCATACAACCACAAGAATCAAGCCGATAGCGGCCGTCAAAGCTCTCGTTTTTTCCGCCATCGCGGCTTACCCACCGCCCCTCATGCATTTGAAGGTAAAGACTCGTGAAATGGAATAGGTTCGTTGCACTCACTCGGACGCTTAATATTGCGCACCTTTTTGTGCATGGCACCGATATTGTTGTGCGAACGCTATTTCGGAACAGCGTTGCTGGGCATTAGCACACCACAAACTCTCAATAGGAGAAGAAAATGGCCAGTATTCCGCAAGCCGCCGCAACGAAGCAGGAAAACCGATGTGCTCATCGAGCGGACGCACGGAAACAAGCGGTGCCTGTTGCTTCAATCATTTTTACCGTGAGCCACTTACGATGATGTCGGGCGGTGGATAAGAAAGGAGCATGGACATGATTCGGAAAAATGCCCTTGGACGAAACGGGCCGCGTGTCGGCTGCCTCGGATACGGCGCAATGGTCTTGGAAGGCTACTATGGCGCGTCCGATGCCGCTCAAGCCATGGGGACGATTCGTCACGCGCTCGATGCAGGCTTCACGATGATCGACTCCGCCGATGCCTACGGCAATGGTCACAACGAGCTGCTCGTGGGCCGCGCCGTGAAGGGTCGGCGAGACGACGCCTTTATTGCCACGAAGTTCGGCATCGTGTTCGACGAGCAAGAAACGGGTGCCGAGCTGCCAACGGGTTGGGGGTTCTCGATCAAGATCAATGGCACGGCGGCGTATGTTCGGAAAGCACTGGAAGGCAGCCTCGATCGTCTGGGCGTTGACGTCATCGATCTATGGTATGCCCACTACGCGGACCCCATAACGCCGATTGAAGAAACCGTGGGGGCGATGGCCGATGCGGTTCGCGCGGGGAAGGTGCGCTATCTGGGATTGAGCAACGTCACCGCGGACGAAGTCCGGCGGGCGCACGCGGTCCATCCGATCACGGCGGTGCAATACGAGTATTCCCTCTGGCGTCGGGAGGCCGAGGCGAGTTTGCTGCCCACTTTGCGTGAATTGGGAATCGCTCTGGTCTGCTGGTCGCCGCTCGGCAGCGGGTTCCTGACTGGAACCGTGGGAGCGCTGGACAAGAACGACTTCCGCCAGAACAACCCGCGCTTTGTCGCGGAGAACCTGGCCATGAATCGCGACCGCTTCGCGCCGCTCATGCAAATTGCGCATGAGCTGGGTGTGACGCCTGCACAATTGGCTCTGGCGTGGCTCTTACACCAGGGAAAGGACGTTTTCCCAATCCCCGGAACGCGCCGCCCGGAACGGATCGATGAGAATGCCAAAGCGGCGGATATCCATTTGAATGATGAAATCCTAAAGCGAATCAATGAGCTCGCGCGGCCTGGATTAGCTGAAGGCACAACATTGGTGTGATCATGCTGAAGATACTGATCGATCTTGGCTTTTCTTGCCGCGTCATCTGGGGCGGTGTCATTGCCGCGACGATGATCGCCGGCTTCGCATGGAACGGCATACAGACCGCGCGGGCGGACGCCTTCCTCGACGAGATCGTCGAATTCACCGGAGAGATCTTGTATTTCGAGCACAAGGTGCCTGCGCTCGTCATTGGTGTGGTGCGTAACGGTGAAACTTCGATTCATGGCTTTGGCGAGCGAGCGGGCGCGGGTAGCAAGGCGCCGGATCGCGACACGCTATTGCGGATCGGCTCCATCACCAAGGCATTCACCGGCCAAGTGCTGGCCCACCTCGCCGCCGAGAACCGGGTGCGGCTTACCCAGCCTCTCACCAAGTCGTGGCCCGACCTGACCATTGGTGCAAAAGCCGATGTGGGGCATATCCGCCTGATCGATCTCGCCACCCATTCGGGGGGACTCCCGCGCGAGGTTCCCCATGAGCCGGGGTCCGAACAGGACCCCTTCGCCCCAATCACGGTCCAGACCTTCGCCGACTGGCTGAAGAAGGAGCCCTTGCTTTTCAAGCCGGGAACCGCCGTGCTCTACTCGAATTTCGGCTTCGACCTGCTCGCCATGGGCTTATCCAAGGCGGCGAATCAACCTTATCCTGAACTGCTCAAGCAATACATCACCGCGCCTCTCGGCATGAAGGACACGGTGTTTACACTGTCCAAGGAACAAAAGCAGCGCTTGATGCAGGGCCATGGTTTTGCGGGGGAGCCATTGCCGGACGTGCCTACTGGAGACGTTATTGTCGGCGCGGGCGGCCTGTACTCCACGCCAAACGACCTCTTGCGCTGGATGCAATGGCATCTTGACCGCTTCGCCGAGAGCGGCGCGGAAGCACGATTGCTCGATCATTCGCTGTATCTCATGCGGGATGGCCTTGAGACCGTATCGGGAATAGACGAGTCCGGCCACATGGACGCGATGGGGCTGGCCTGGGTGGCCATGATGCCGGAGGACGACCGTCCGTTCATCCTGCAAAAGGCGGGCGGGCTACAGGGCACCTTTAGCTATCTCGCCTTCGCGCCGACGCGCGGCGTGGCGGTGTTTATCGCCATCAACCAATTCAACTTCGCGGCCTCCATGGCCATGGCCAAGGTGGCCAATGAGTTGATCGCGACACTCGCGCCACGCTAAGGGGCTGAAGGCGCTCATGTAACGCCGATCCGCATCACGGCCTCATCGGATAGGGTGAGCGTCGGTGTGGGTCGCTACAGATCGCGGGACTACCAAAACCGGCTCTTGCGTCGATGCCATGAGCTGGAGCGGGCGGTGGTTCGCCGCTCGTCTCGGGCGGCCTTGCCGGGTAATACGCGGGCGCTATCATGACCGCCTCAAACCGCCATCACCCCGGATCTCCCATCCATGGACACCCTCAAGATACGCGGCGCGCGCACTCATAATCTGCAAAACGTCGATCTCGACCTGCCGCGCGACCGGCTGATCGTCATCACCGGCCTGTCCGGTTCCGGCAAATCCTCCCTGGCTTTCGATACGCTCTACGCCGAGGGTCAGCGCCGTTACGTCGAATCGCTGTCCGCCTACGCCCGGCAATTCCTGTCACTGATGGAAAAGCCGGACGTGGATCATATCGAAGGGTTGTCGCCGGCCATTTCCATCGAACAGAAATCCACCTCGCACAATCCCCGTTCCACGGTCGGCACCATCACCGAGATTTACGATTATCTGCGGCTGCTGTACGCGCGGGCCGGGATTCCGCGTTGCCCGGATCATGGCATCGACCTCGACGCCCAAACCGTCAGCCAGATGGTGGATCAGGTGCTGGCGCTACCNNNAGGGCGGGCGGCTGATGCTGCTGGCACCGGTGGTGAAGGCGCGCAAGGGCGAACACGTCAAGCTGTTGCGGGAATTGCAGGCACAGGGTTTCGTGCGTGCCCGCATCGACGGCGAGGTGGTGGAATTGGACAACCCGCCCACTCTGGATCTGCGCCGCAAGCACACGATTGAAGTGGTGGTGGATCGCTTCAAGGTCCGGGACGATCTTGGCCAGCGCTTGGCGGAGTCGTTCG
>JAGRHI010000072.1:1109-2950 GCA_020445045.1 Candidatus Competibacteraceae bacterium | reverse complement strand
GGCTGGCGGACGGCATGGCGCGGGTAGCGTTTCTGGACGAACCGGCGCGGGCCGAGCTGCTGTTTTCCGCCGGTTTCGCCTGTCCGGTCTGCGGTTACAGTCTGAGCGAGCTGGAGCCGCGCCTGTTCTCCTTCAACAATCCGGTCGGCGCCTGCCCGATGTGCGACGGCTTGGGCGTCAAACAGTTTTTCGATCCCGAACGGGTGGTGGCGCATCCGCATCTGAGCTTGGCGCGCGGGGCGGTGCGCGGCTGGGATCGCGACAATGTCCATTACTTTCGACTGATCCAGTCCTTGGCGCGGCATTACCATTTCGAGGTGGACACCCCGTTCCAGGATCTGCCCGAGCGAATCCGCCACTTGATCCTGCACGGCAGCGGCGGGGAAGCCATCGATTTCGAATACACCAATAGTCGCGGTGAGAGCCAGCGCCGCCGCCATCCGTTCGAGGGGGTGATTCCCAACATGGAGCGTCGCTATCGGGAGACCGAGTCGAACCTGGTGCGCGACGAACTGGCGAAGTACCTCAGCAGTCAGCCTTGTCCATCCTGCCAGGGCGCGCGGCTGACTCGCTCCGCCCGTCATGTGTTCGTCGCCGGCCGGAGCTTGCCGGAGATCGTCGCCTTGCCGATCGGCGCGGCCCGCGACTTTTTCGGCGACTTGGCCTTACCCGGTCGGCGTGGCGAGATCGCCGTCAAGATCGTCAAGGAAATCGACGAACGGTTGAACTTCCTGGTCAATGTCGGCTTGGATTATCTGAATTTGGAGCGCAGCGCCGACACCCTGTCCGGTGGCGAGGCGCAACGCATCCGGCTGGCCTCGCAGATCGGTGCCGGGCTGGTCGGGGTGATGTACGTGCTGGACGAGCCGTCCATCGGCCTGCACCAGCGCGACAACGCCCGGTTGCTGGCCAGCCTGTTGCGGTTGCGCGATCTCGGCAACACCGTGATCGTGGTCGAGCACGACGAGGACGCCATCCGCACCGCCGATCATGTGGTGGACATGGGGCCGGGCGCGGGCGTGCATGGCGGCCGAGTGGTGGCGCAGGGGACGCCGGCTGACATCATGGCGCATCCCGATTCCTTGACCGGGGCCTATCTGAGCGGCCAACGGCGAATTGAATTACCCGCCCGGCGCACGCCGCCCGATCCGAAAAAACAGTTACATATCGTCGGCGCCAGTGGTAACAACCTCAAGAATCTATCGGTGCGGATTCCGCTGGGTTTGTTCACCTGCATCACCGGGGTGTCCGGTTCCGGCAAGTCCACGCTGATCAACGACACGCTGTACCGCTACGCCGCCCGTGACCTGAACAACGCCAACGAGTCGCCAGCGCCGTGCCGCGATCTGCTGGGATTGGAGCAGTTGGATAAGGTGGTGAACATCGACCAGAGTCCCATCGGCCGTACGCCGCGCTCCAATCCGGCCACTTATACCGGCCTGTTCACCCCGATCCGCGAATTGTTCGCCGGCGTGCCCGAGTCGCGGGCGCGCGGCTACGCGCCGGGCCGTTTCAGCTTCAACGTCAAGGGCGGGCGCTGCGAGGCTTGCCAGGGCGATGGGGTGATTCAGGTGGCGATGCACTTTCTGCCGGATATCTATGTCCCTTGCGACGTGTGCAAGAGCCAGCGCTACAACCGGGAAACCTTGGACATCCGTTACAAGGGCCGCAACATTCACGAAGTGCTGGAGATGACGGTCGAGGATGCGCTGGCGTTCTATCAAGCCGTGCCAGTGGTGGCGCGCAAGCTCCAGACCTTGACCGACGTGGGTTTAAGCTACATTCGGCTTGGTCAGAACGCCACCACCCTGTCCGGCGGCGAGGCGCAACGGGTGAAGCTG
>JAGRHI010000072.1:0-937 GCA_020445045.1 Candidatus Competibacteraceae bacterium | reverse complement strand
CCGCCGATTGGGTCATCGATCTGGGGCCAAAGGGCGGCGGCGGCGGCGGCGAGGTGATGGCGGTGGGCACGCCGGAGGATATTGCCCGTCATCCAGACAGTCATACCGGACGGTTTCTGGCGCCAGTGCTGGGGCGGTAGGCAGGTCACTCGTCGGTTATCGAATATACTGCGTGCCAGTACAAGCAACGGATTTATGATATGCAAACGTTAACCACCCACGAAGCCAAGGCCCGGTTCTCCGAATTTATCGACCGTGCCAAGCAAGCCCCCGTGCGGGTGACCCGTCGCGGGCGTGTAGTCGGAGTGATGATATCCCCGGAAGATTACGATGCGATGCGAGCCTTTTACGCCGAGCGGCTGTTGAACACCTTGCAGCAATCCGGCGAGATGGCGGAACGGCAGGGGCTTACCGAAGCAGCCTTGGCGCGGTTGCTGGCGGATGAAAGCTAAGCGTGCTGTCATCGATACCAACGTCCTGATCAGTGCAGTATTGAGTCCCAAGGGAACCGCCGCTGCGGTAACCCGCTACTTCGTCAGACAAGGGTGTGTCCTGTTCTCCGCTGAGACCTTTGCAGAGTTCGAGACCCGCCTGATGCGTCCGAAATTTGACCCTTACGTGACGCGAGAGCTTCGACTTCAGATCGTGCGTGACTTCAGCGTGGTGGGGGAGTGGGTCAAACCCGCCGACGATACTGGTTATTCCCGCGATCCTGATGACGACAAGTTCATCCTCGCCGCACGGGCGGGAAATGTGGATGTGTTGGTCAGTGGAGATGCAGACCTGACTGATTTGAAATCGGTCGGTGGCATCCCCATCCTCTCGCCGCGCGAATGTTGGGAATGGCTGAATTCGTAACCCCGAGGTGGACGGCGAGGGTTTTACCCCGCCGAGGCGTTGCTGGAACAGGTGGTGCCGATGGTGGCGCGCAAACTCC
>JAGRHI010000071.1:10437-17973 GCA_020445045.1 Candidatus Competibacteraceae bacterium | reverse complement strand
TCTTCGCCGACATCCACGAGGATGGCCGCTACAACTTCCCGCAGAGCGGCTTTTCGCATGAAGTCGGCAAGGGTCCGGCCAAGGGACGCAAGCTCAACATCCCGCTGTTGCCGCTATCGGCCGACGGCGATTTCATGATGATGTGGGACAAGGTCGAAGGATTCTTGCGCCAGTGGGAACCGCAGTTCGTGATCATGAACTGCGGCGCCGATGGGCTGGACGGCGATCCGCTGGCCCACCTGCACTACACCGCCCGCGCCCACAGCCGCGCCGCCCGAGGCTTGTGCCAGATCGCCGAGGAGTTCGCCGAAGGCCGCATTCTCGGCGTCGGCGGCGGCGGCTACGAGCTACGCAATGTCGCCAAGGCCTGGACCGCCGTGGTGGATTCCTTCCTGGAAACCCCGATGCGCTGACCAGTTCAGCCCGCGTCCACCATCGCCGCCGGTGAATCTCCTGCCATCCGTCGGCTACATCGGGTATCATTGATAGCTTTCCACAGCCCGCCCGCGCTTTCGTCCGAAGCAGCGGGCGCCCGTTTTTGCGGAGGTTGCGAATGTTCAGTCGAGAGATGCGGATCGCCGGATTTGACAACGAATTGTGGGCCTCCCTGCAAAGTGAAAAACAGCGCCAGGAAGACCACATCGAGCTGATCGCCTCGGAAAACTACGCCAGCCCGCGCGTGCTCGAGGCGCAAGGTTCGGTGTTGACCAACAAGTACGCCGAAGGCTATCCAGGCAAGCGCTATTACGGCGGTTGCGAGTTCGTGGATATCGCCGAACAACTGGCGATCGACCGCGCCAAGCGGCTATTCAACGCCGATTACGCCAACGTCCAGCCCCATTCCGGCTCCCAGGCCAATGCCGCCGCCTACATGGCGCTGCTGGAGCCGGGCGACACCATCCTGGGCATGAGCCTGGCGCACGGCGGCCATCTCACCCACGGCGCCAAGGTCAACTTCTCCGGCCGGCTGTACCAGGCGGTGCAATACGGCCTGAACGAGGCCACCGGCGAGATCGACTACGATCAGGTCGAACGACTGGCGCTGGAATGCCAGCCTAAAATGATCGTCGCCGGTTTCTCGGCCTATTCACGGGTGGTGAACTGGCAGCGGTTTCGCGCCATCGCCGATCAGGTGGGCGCTTATTTCTTCGTGGACATGGCGCATGTCGCCGGGCTGGTCGCCGCCGGCATCTATCCCAATCCGGTCCCCATCGCCGATGTGGTCACCACCACCACCCATAAGACCCTGCGCGGCCCGCGCGGCGGTCTGATCCTGGCCCGCGCCAATCCCGAGATCGAGAAGAAATTGAACTCGCAAGTCTTCCCCGGCACCCAGGGTGGCCCGTTGATGCATGTCATCGCCGCCAAGGCGGTGGCTTTCAAGGAAGCCCTGGAGCCGGAGTTCGTCGACTACCAGAAGCAGGTCCTCGCCAATGCCCGCGTCATGGCCGGCGTCTTTATCGAGCGCGGTTACGACGTGGTCTCCGGCGGCACCGACGACCATCTGTTCCTGGTCAGCCTGATCGCCAGGGGTCTGACCGGCAAGGCCGCCGATGCCGCGCTGGGCCGGGCCTGGATCACCGTCAACAAGAATGCCGTGCCCAACGATCCACAATCGCCGTTCGTCACCAGCGGCATCCGCGTCGGTTCGCCGGCTATCACCACCCGAGGGTTCAAGGAGCGGGAATGCCGCGAGCTGACCGGCTGGATGTGCGACATTCTCGACGATCTCGACAACGAGGCGACCATCGAGCGGGTACGCGGCCAGGTCGCCGAACTGTGCGCCAAGTTCCCGGTCTACGGCTGATCGCCCGCTCTACGCGAGACGGCGGCGGTGCATTGCCCGTTCTGCGGCACGCCCGATACCCGGGTGATTGACTCGCGCCTATCGGCGGAAGGCGACAAGGTGCGCCGCCGCCGCGAATGCGTCCGCTGCAACTCCCGCTTCACCACCCACGAGATCGCGGAGCTGCTGATGCCGTTGGTGGTCAAGCGCGATGGCCGCCGCGAACCGTTTCTGGAGGAAAAATTGCGCTCCGGCCTGCTGCGAGCGCTGGAAAAGCGGCCCATTGGCACCGAACGCATCGAAGCGACCCTACTGCGCGTCAAGAACCGCGCCCGCGCCGGGGGAGAGCGAGAGTTGAGCAGCCGACAGATCGGCGAATGGGTGATGGAGGAATTGCGCGCTCTGGACCCGGTGGGCTATGTCCGCTTCGCCTCGGTTTATCGCAGCTTCGAGGACGTCAACGCCTTTCGCGAGGAAATCGAGCGACTGCAAGCCCCTTCCGGCACGACGGATTCCGAATGATGTCCCCCGACGATCATCGCTACATGGCGCGGGCCCTGACGCTGGCCCGGCGCGGCCTGTACGGTACCGATCCCAACCCGCGGGTCGGCTGCGTGCTGGTCGACAACGGCGCGATCGTCGGCGAAGGCTGGCACGAACGCGCCGGCGAGGCCCACGCCGAGGTGATCGCCCTGGAAGCGGCCGGTGGCCGGGCGCGCGGCGCCACCGCCTATGTGACCCTGGAACCGTGTTGCCATCACGGCCGCACCGCGCCCTGCACCGACGCGCTGCTCCACGCCGGCATCGGCCGCATGGTGGCGGCGATGCCCGATCCGAACCCGCAAGTGGCCGGCAAGGGCCTGAAGCAATTGCGGGATGCCGGCGTGATCGTGGATTGCGGGTTGTTGGAAGCCGAGGCGCGAGCACTGAACCCCGGTTTTATCCAGCGCATGACGCAGGGTCGCCCCTTTGTCCGCGTCAAGCTGGCGATGAGCCTGGACGGGCGCACCGCACTGGCTTCCGGCGCAAGTCGATGGCTGACCGGCGAGGCCGCGCGCCAGGATGTGCAACGACTGCGGGCGCGCGCTTCGGCGATCCTGACCGGCATTGGAACCCTGCTGGCCGATGACCCCAATCTGAACGTCCGTCTGCCGGAAGCCAAGCGCCAGCCGTTGCGAGTGATTCTCGACACCACACTGCGCACGCCGCCCACCGCCCAAACCTTGCGATTACCCGGTTCGGTGCTGATCTTCACCGCCATCGCCGATGCGGCGTTGCATGCGCCCCTGCGAGCGGCCGGCGCGGAAATCGTGGTCACGCCACGCGCCGAACAAGGTCTGAACCTACGCGCCGTGATGGCGGAACTGACCCGCCGCGAGTGCAACGAAATCCATGTCGAATGCGGTCCGACCCTGGCCGGTGCCTTGTTGCAGGCTGGACTACTGGATGAACTGGTGGTCTACATGGCACCAGTGCTGCTGGGCGACAAGGCGCATGGGCTGTTCCAGTTACCGGAACTGGCACGGATGAGCGAGCGGACGGCGTTGGAAGTCGTGGAAACGCGGGCGGTGGGGGAGGATTGGCGGCTGACATTGCGATCCATGAGTCTTTAGAGGATTAAAAAATAAGTGAAGGAACACCTTCATTGCTAATAAAGGCGATATATGAAATACAAAATCATCCTCCGTAAATCGGAAGAAAATTACAGCGCTTCATGTCCTAATCTGCCAGGTTGCTGGTCGCAGGGAGATACCGAACAGGAAGCGATTGAAAATATCAAAGATGCAATTCAGGAGTATTTAGCAGCCATTTCCGAATCCATTCAAGGTCAGGATGTGCGAGAAATAGAAATAGCGGGATAAAAATGCAAAAACTTCCAGGAATCAATCATCTGGAGGCTATCCGTGCTTTGGAAAAAGCTGGATTCCGCATTGTACGCCAAGGAAAAAAACATATCGTCCTGTCGAATGGCGGCAGATTTTTGACGGTCCCCCGTAATAATCCCATCAATGCCTTCACCATGGGTGGCATAGCGCAGGATGCAGGATTCACGGTAGAAGAATTTCGGAAATTCTTATAATCCTTTCGAGAACGCCACCATGTTCACCGGCATCATCACCGCGGTCGGAACCATCGCCGCCCTGCAACCTCGTGGTGGCGACATGCGCCTGCGCATCGCCACCGGCAAGCTGGATCTGAGCGACGTGCAACTCGGCGACAGCATCGCCGTCAGCGGCGTCTGCCTGACCGCCATCGAACTGCCCGGCGACGGCTTCTGGGCCGACGCCTCGCGCGAGACCCTGGAACTCACCATCCTCGGCGAAATCGCGCCTGGCATGCAGGTCAATCTGGAAAAGGCCCTGACCCCCACCACCCGGCTCGGCGGCCACCTGGTCAGCGGCCATGTGGATGGTATCGGCACGGTCAGCGAGTGGCGTCCCGACGGCCGCTCCTGGCGATTGCGCGTTCAGGCCCCGGACGCACTGGCCCGCTACATCGCCGCAAAAGGCTCCATCTGCGTGGACGGCGTCAGTCTGACCGTCAACCGGGTGGACGGCGCGGCTTTCGAATTGAACATCGTCCCGCACACGCTGGCGGAAACCACGCTCGCCAACTTTCAGGTGGGACGGCGGGTCAATCTGGAAGTGGACCTGATCGCTCGCTACCTGGAACGGTTGTTGTTGGGCGAGCGTGCCGCCCGACCCGGCGGCGATCTGAGCGAAGCGTTATTGCGCGAACACGGTTTCTGGAAATAGCCATGGTACTCAACAGCATCGACGAAATCCTCGCCGATTTTCGGCAAGGCAAGATGGTCATCGTCATGGACGACGAGGATCGGGAAAACGAAGGCGACCTATTGATGGCCGCCTCGTCAGTGCGCCCGGAAGACATCAATTTCATGGCCCGCTACGGGCGCGGCCTGATCTGTCTATCGCTGACGCGCGAACGCTGCCAGCAACTACGCCTACCCCTGATGGTGCAGGACAACTCATCGCCCTACTCCACCAACTTCACGGTGTCCATCGAAGCGGCGCAAGGCGTCACCACCGGCATTTCCGCCCATGACCGCGCCCATACCATTCGCACCGCCGTCCGGCCCGAGGCCCGGCCCGAGGATCTGGTGCTGCCCGGCCATATCTTTCCGCTGATGGCGCAGCCCGGCGGGGTGCTAACTCGCGCCGGGCACACCGAAGCCGGCTGCGATCTCGCGCGATTGGCCGACTTGGAACCGGCGGCGGTGCTCATCGAAATCCTCAACGAAGACGGCACGATGGCCCGCCGGCCCGATCTGGAAGCCTTCGCCGCCCAGCACGGCATGAAAATCAGCACCATCGCCGCCCTGATCCGCTACCGGATGCAGAACGAAAAAACCGTCGAACGGGTCGCCGATACCACCTTGACCACCGAATTCGGTCCGTTCCGGGTATTGACCTATCAGGACGCGATCAGCCGGCAGGTACATTTCGCCCTGGTCAAGGGCGATATCGATCCCGAGCAGTCGGTTCTGGTCCGGGTCCATGTGCAGAATTTTCTGAGCGATCTACTGGCGATCCGTCTGTCGGAAAATAGTTGGCCCCTGCGCGATGCCTTGCGGCGGGTGGCGGAGGAACCAGCCGGCGTGCTGGTGTTTCTGAGCCATTTCGAAGAACCGGCGGCCCTGATCCGGCGCATGCGCGGCTATCAGTTCGGCACCAGCGAGACCGCGCACCCCACCGATCAGTCCGCCGAACTGCGCACCTACGGCATCGGCGCCCAAATTCTGCTCGACATCGGCGTGCGACGGATGCGGGTACTCAGCGCGCCCAAACGCATCAGCGGGCTATCGGGCTTCAATCTGGAAGTCGTGGAATACGTCGCCTGAACACCTTATTTCTTAGCGCTGTCTTCACCCAGCTTCTGGCGCGTCAACCGCTTGAGAGACGCCCTCACTTCCGACCCCTCACCCACAAGGAGAGGGGAGTTCTTGTATCGCGCATCGTTACGGAATCTTCGCCATGCATCACATCAACACCATTGAAGGCGACTTCACCCCGCTCCAGGACGCCCGCTTCGCGCTGGTGGCGTCGCGGTTCAACAGCTTCATCGTGCAGAGTCTGATCAACGGCGCGGTGGACACCCTATGCCGGCACGGCGTCCCGGAAACCGGCATCGACCTGATCTGGACCCCCGGTTCCTTCGAATTGCCGCTGGCCGCGCAAAAGCTGGCCGCCAGCGAACGCTACGACGGTATCGTCGCGCTGGGCGCGGTGATTCGCGGCGGTACCCCACATTTCGAATACGTCGCTGGCGAGTGCGTCAAGGGACTGGCAAGCGTTTCGCTGGAATACGATATTCCCGTCGGCTTCGGTGTGCTGACCGTCGATACCATCGATCAGGCGGTGGAGCGAGCGGGCACCAAAGCGGGCAACAAAGGCGCCGAGGCGGCAATGGCAATGCTGGAGATGGTCAGTCTGCTGCGACGACTGGAAGGCTGAACCATGGGTGCGCCGCCTCGAAAAAACCAGCCCGGCAAACGCGGTTGGGCACGGCGCTGTGCCGTGCAGGCCCTGTATCAGTGGCAATTGACCGCGCAGTCTCCCAACCTGATCGAAACTCACTTTCTGGCGGACGAGGACTTGCAAAAAGCCGATACCGCCTATTTTCGGGAACTGGTCCATCAGATTCCGGCGCGGGTGACGGAAATCGATACCGCCCTGGACCCGTTGCTGGACCGGCCGCTGGCACAGGTGGACCCCGTGGAGTGCGCCATCCTACGGATCGGCGCTTACGAGCTGATGCAACGCCCGGACATTCCCTACCGGATCGTTCTCAACGAGGCGGTCGAACTGGCCAAGGTGTTCGGCGCCGAACAGGGACATCGCTTCATCAACGGAGTGCTCGATAAACTGGCGCGTGGCGCGCGGCCGGTCGAATTTGGCGCACTTTCTTGAGACCATCTTCACACAATCGATCCGAGTAGACAGTCCCGCGCCTATAGCCTATGTTGGTTTCGAACCCACTCGAATCCACCGCGCCATGCAACTTGAACCCATCGCCATCACCGCCGAAGTCTTTCAGGTGGGTGGATACGGCCTGACCGCGCCCGAAGACGCCGCCATCTACCTGATCAACTTCGACGGTCAC
The DNA here is from genome assembly GCA_020445045.1 of Candidatus Competibacteraceae bacterium. Classification (GTDB taxonomy): domain Bacteria; phylum Pseudomonadota; class Gammaproteobacteria; order Competibacterales; family Competibacteraceae; genus Competibacter. Next base: position 11,063 of record JAGRHI010000071.1, on the reverse strand, counting down.
GCGGCGCTGGTGGACGCCGGCGGAGGCCGCGAGCAAACGCGCCTGCTCAACCATCTTGCCACGGTCGGCGTGCTCCCCGCGCAAATCGAATACCTGTTGCTGACCCACTGCCATTACGATCACGCCGGCGGCGCCCATAGCCTGCGGAAACACCTGGGTTGTCCAGTGGTCGCCCACATGCTGGATGCCGTCTTTCTGGAAAGCGGCGATAACGAGGTCACGGCGGCCGACTGGTACGGCACCCACATCCACCCCTGCCCGGTGGACCATCCCCTACACGGTCTGCGTCAAACGCTACCACTGGGCGAGCGCGCCATCACCGCCTTGCACATCCCCGGCCACTCCCCCGGCTCGCTGGCCTACCTGATCGAATCCGAGGGTAAACGAGTCGTGTTCGCCCAGGACGTGCACGGACCGCTGGACCCCGTCCGCCTGCGCTCCAACCGTACCGATTACCTGGCCTCGCTGGAACGGCTGCTGGCGCTGAACGCGGACATTCTCTGCGAGGGGCATTACGGCATCTTTCGGAGCAAGCCGGTCGTGGCCCGCTTCATCCATTCGTGCCTGAATGCGGCGCTCGGACCGTAGCCAGCCGGTCGACACCCATTATTGCGGCAACCCCAGCA
>JAGRHI010000071.1:0-10273 GCA_020445045.1 Candidatus Competibacteraceae bacterium | reverse complement strand
CCGATCGCCTTGTCCACCTCGCCCAACGCCCCATACACTTGGCCCAGATTGAACCAAGTGGATGCCCGCTCCGGCGCCAGCGAGAGCGTATACACCAATTGGTGCTCGGCGCGTTTGAACTGACCGAGCTTCAGTTGGACGTAACCAAGATTGCCGCTGACTTCGACATCGGCGGGATCGGCCCGCTGGGCTTGCTGGAAGGCATCCAGGGCGGCCGAAAAATCGTTGCGCCGCAGCGCCTCCAGACCCTGCTTGTTCAGGGCGCGAGCCTCCTTGACGTTCTGGCGTGCTGGTCGAGGCACGCTTTCCAGTTGCCGCAACGCCGCGTTCATTCCAGCCGTATCGTTTTTCGCCGAGCGCGCCAGCATCTGCTGGACGTACCCGAAAACCGCTTCGTACGGGCCGGCCCAAGCCGGCGCCATCACGCTCAGCGCCACCAACAGCGCCAGCATTCTCAAACGGTCACGCATCGTCCTGCTCCTTCCGTTGCCCACCCGATGACCGGCGGATTGGTGTTGGTGCAAACGGCACGGACGCTTACTGCCGCCGTTGCAAAAACCGCGTCACCTCCAGCGCGAACGATTCCGCGCGCCAAGTGTTGCCAGCGGTGACGTGAGTGGCATACGGCATCACCCACAATCCACTGTTGGGAATCGCGCCGAACATTTCCAGAATCTGCTCCAGCGGCGCCACCGGATCACGATCGCCGACCACGAGCAAGGTCGGCTGCGCCATGCGCTCCAGAATCTCCAGATCGTGGGCATGGTCGGTGGTGGCCGGCTCCAATGCCTCCGATACCCGACCGATCACCTCTTCCCAGGCATCCGGTCCACCCTGCGGATGGTGGATGTCGCTCAACCATTTGTGCATGCCGACCCCGCGCCAGTAGGCCGGATCGGCCATGCCACGAGTGCCGGCATGCGTATTTTCGTCCTTGCGGTAGCCCACCCGGTACAGCACCAGCTTACTCACCCGCTCGGGATGGTGAATGGCGAGCCACAGCGCCACCGCCCCACCCAGCGAAGATCCAACCAGATGCGCCCACGGCAATGCCAATTCATCCATCAATTCCAGCACCGCCCGGCCCATGTCCCCGACGATCAGCTTCTCGGCGATCATCGGGCTGCGGCCGTGACCGAGATGATCGGGCACGACCACTCGGAAATGGCGGGCGAACAATGGGATTTGCGGCGTCCACTCCGCCCCGCTCATCCCGCCGCTGTGCAGCAGTATCAGCGGCTCGCCCTGGCCGCTTTCGGTATGGTGCAGCGTGGCCATGCCAGCATCCTCCATTCGGTGGTCAACACGGCGATTATAGCCACCCTTGGCCGCTTGCCGGATAATGGCGTGATCCGACTCAGGAGAATGGTTCATGGCGATGACATCCCGCAGCCACCGCGCACTCGGCCCGCACGGTTTCCACCGCGTTCACTACACCGAATGGGGCGACCCCGACAACCCCAAGGTGTTGATCTGCGTCCACGGTCTGACCCGCACCGGCCGCGATTTCGACTTTCTGGCCGCCGCGCTGGAGCATGAGTATCGGGTGATCTGCCCGGATGTGGTCGGCCGCGGCCAAAGCGACTGGCTGAACGACAAGAGCGATTACACCTATCCGCTCTACGTCAACGACATGGCCATGCTGCTGGCGCGGATCGACGCCGAACGGATCGACTGGGTCGGCACCTCGATGGGCGGGCTGATCGGCATCTTTCTGGCCAGTTACGCCGGCTCGCCGATCCACAAGATGGTGATCAACGATATCGGCCCACGCATTCCCGCCGCCGGCTTGCAGCGGGTCGCCACCTACGTCGGCCAAGTGGTGACCTTCGACAACATCGAAAAGATGGAAAAATTCCTGCGCGCCATCGCCGCCACCTTCGGCGATTTGAGCGACGAACAGTGGCGACACATGACGATCCATAGCGCCCGGCAATTGGAAGACGGCCGCTACACCTTCGCCTACGATCCCGGTATCGCCAAGAACTTCAGGACACTGGATTTGAAGGATATCGACCTGTGGTCGATGTGGGACGCCATTCGCTGTCCGACCCTGGTCTTGCGCGGCGAATACTCCGATGTGCTGGATCACGCGGACGCCGTCACCATGACCGAGCGTGGCCCCAAGGCGAAACTGATCGAATTTCCCGGCATGGGCCACGCACCAGCACTGATGGCCGACGACCAAATCGCAGTGGTGCGCGACTGGCTCTTGGTGGATTGAGGCGTGCCGTGGCGCATTGCCGGCATCATTTTCCCCGTCTTCGCCGCCGCCGGCATCGGCTGGCTGTACGCCCGTTGGAAGCGGCCGGACCTCGCCAACCTTAACCAGATCAACATGGAGGTGCTGGCGCCACTGCTGGTGTTCTGGGCACTGGCCGCCAAGCCCTTTACCGCCGCCGAGTTTCTGGATCTGACCCTCGGCGGCGTGGCGGTGGTGCTCGGTTCCGGCCTGCTGCTACTGCCGCTGGTCCCGCTGCTGCGGGTCCAGGCCAAGACCTTCCTGCCGCCCATGATGTTCACCAACACCGGCAATATGGGCATCCCGCTGGCGCTGTTCGCCTTCGGGGAGCCGGCGCTACCGGCGGCGATCCTGCTGTTCATCGTCGAAATGGTGCTGCACTTCACGGTCGGGCTGTACATCCTCGACCACCGGACCCGACCGTGGGCGCTGTTGCGGATGCCGATCATCCTGGCGCTGCTGGCGGGGCTGACCTGCAATCGGGGCGGCTGGATTCCGCCGGCACCCCTGCTCGACACCTGCCGGCTATTGGGCGAGGCGTCGATTCCGCTGATGCTGTTCGCGTTGGGCGCGCGCTTTTCCGAGGTCGGCATCGCCGACTGGCGGATCGGGCTGTGGGGCGCGGTGCTGTGTCCGCTGGCGGGCGTTGCCGCCGCGCTGCTGGTCCGGCCGTGGCTAACGTTGTCGCCGGTGCAGGATAGTCAGTTGTTGCTGTACGCCGCCCTGCCGCCGGCGGTGATGAACTATCTGCTCGCCGAACGCTACGGCCAGGAACCGGAAAAAGTGGCGACGCTGGTGCTGCTCGGCAACCTGGGCAGTGTGATCGCGGTACCGACGGTACTGTATCTCACCCTACCGTAGCTCTGGGCGAGGTTGGCCAACCCGCGCCGTGCGTCTCACGCGACAAAATACAGAATCGTCACGTAATGACTGACGCTACCGGCCAGCACGAACAAATGCCAGATGCCGTGAAAATGCCTGACCTTCTCGTCGAATACATAGAAGACCAAGCCCCCGGTATAAAACAGGCCACCCGCCAACAGCCAGACGAAACCCGCCCCCGGCAGCGCTTGCAGCAACGGCTTCAGCGCCACCAGCACCAGCCAACCCATCAGCACATAAACCACCAGGGACGGGATGCGATTGCCTTTCTGGGGCAACGATTCCAGCACGATCCCCAACACCACCAACCCCCAAACAATGCCAAAGATCGTCCAACCCCAACCGCCGCGCAGGGTAACCAGGGTAAAAGGGGTATAAGTGCCAGCGATCAGAAAATATATCGAGTAATGATCCAGCTTGTGAAATAACCGCTTCGCCCGACCGCGCAAGCTGTGATAAAGCGTGGAAATCGTGTAAAGCAGAAACAGGGTGGTGCCGTAGATGCTGAAGCTCACGATCTTCCACGGATCGCCTTGCCGCGCCGCCACCACCACCACGATCACCGAACCCGCCAGCGCCGCCACCGCGCCGATCAAGTGGCTGATGCTGTTGAATCGCTCACCCTCGTACATGCACACCACGCCTTGTGACCATTCGCAAGACTCGAAACCACAGGCATGCCGGTCCGCCGCCGGCTAGCCATCACCCACGACCAGATCGATGACCCATGCATCGGCCCGCGCATCATGCCCGCAATACCTTCAACCGCCCCTGCCCCCGCTGCGTTTGCGCCGCGCTCCGCTCTTGGTCACCGTCTCCCGCAGCCGTACCGCCCCCACCTCGCCGATACCCGCTTTCTGGCCCGCCTCGGTCAGATAAACCCGGCGAAAGGGAATCACCTTGCCGTCGCGGCTGAAGGCGTCCTCCCGCAATTCGAGCAGACCGGCACCGGCCATCGCTTCCAACAACCGCTCGAATCCCCGCCGCTCGACCTGCCCCTCCGTCAGTCTTTCGCACAACTGCCGAGGGGTCTGCCCTTCGCGCCAGCGCAGCGCGTCCAGCACCTGCAGGACCCGTTCGCTCTCGACGCGGTTCAACCGACGGGTACGCCGGACCACCGCCGCCTCCGGCGCGCACACGTCGCAGATCCCGCAGGGTTGGTCGTCGTCCCGATCGCCGAAATGCCGCACCAGCCGCACCATGCGGCAACCGGTCGCCCGATCGGCAAAATCCAGAATCTGCTTCAATTCGTTCAGCTTGTGCTCGCGTTGCCGCTGGTAGGGCTGGCGCCAACCCGCCTCGCCGCGACTGAGATTGCCTTCGATATCGCGCCGGGCACCGCCATGCACCAGCAGTTTTTCCACGGCGGCCTCGAACTCCTCCAGCGCCATGCCCGACCAGTCGCGCAACGACATTCGAGATTGGAAATCGTCGCCGAGTGCCTGAAAGATCGCCGCCAGCCGTTCCGGGTCGGGGTAGCCGCGCCGGAAAAAAAACTCGTGGGTGCGCAGATCGGCGTAGGAATATAACAGGATGGCGCGGGCCGGCTGGCCGTCGCGGCCGGCGCGGCCGATTTCCTGGTAATAGCCTTCGACGCTGCCCGGCAGGGCGGTATGAATCACGGTGCGGATATCCGGCTTGTCGATGCCCATGCCGAACGCGATGGTGGCGACGATTACCTGCAAGCGACTGGCGCCGAACAGCCCTTGCACCCGCTCGCGCTCTTGCGGCGTCATTCCGGCGTGATAGGCGGCGGCCGGATAATCCGCCCCCAGCGCCAGCGCCAGCAATTCGGTCTCCTTGCGGGTCGGCGCGTAGACGATGGCGGGCCGTCGGCCCGGATCGGCCAGTACCCGCCCGACCGCCGCATGTCGGTCGGCCACCGGCGTCTCCACCGTTTCGACCGCCAGATTGGCGCGACGGAAACCGTGGATATAGCGCGTCGCCTCCGGCATGTCGAGTTGGCGCACGATGTCGTCCTGCACCAGCACGGTGGCGGTGGCGGTCAGCGCGATCACCGGCGCCGGCCGCAGCAGGGGCAGATGCCGACCCAGCATCCGGTAATCCGGCCGAAAATCGTGGCCCCATTGCGAGATGCAATGCGCCTCGTCGACCGCGATCAGGGCTGGTTTGCGCTTGGCCAGCATTTCGGGAAAACCGGGCACGCTCAACCGCTCGGGCGCAATGAACAGAAAATCCAGTTGGCCCCGCAAATACTCGACGCAGACTTGGCGCGACGCCGCCCGGTCGCGGCCGGAGTGAATGCGCTCGGCCCGCAGCCCCAGCTCGCACAACTTGGCGACCTGATCTTCCATCAAGGCGATCAGCGGCGAAACCACCAGCGTGGTCCCTGCTCGGGCGATGCCGGGCAACTGAAAACACAGCGACTTGCCGGCGCCGGTCGGCATCACCAGCAACACGTCCTGACCCTCGGTCACCGTTCGGCACACCTGCTCCTGGTACGGACGAAAGGCTGGCCAGCGAAACTCGCTTTGCAGCAATTCCAGCAAACGATCCACCGGCACTGGTTCCCGCCGTGGCGCGGCTTCCCCACTCTCCCCTTCTCCATGGATGGCAAGCGCGCTGGAAGGCGAGGCCGGCCGTGCCACCGCGAACGCCTGGACCACCGCTTCACCGACATAGCTGGCGATGGCGGCCATGAAACCATCCAGATCCGCTTCGCCACGCTGGATGCGCTTCAGCCGCGCTTCCCATTCGCCGGTCATGACTGGACTCTTGATCGGCGGACGCACCGCCTCGATCAGCCGGATACCGCGCTCGGTGGCGTTCAGCGCCTTGCCGTCGCGAGTCAGATAGCGGCGCTTGAGCAAGGTTTCGATGATATCGGCGCGGGTGGCCGGCGTGCCCAACCCGCTGTCCTTCATCGCCGCCGACAATTCCTTATCCTCCAGAACCCGGCCGGCGGTTTCCATCGCGGTGAGCAGGGTCGCCTCGGTCAGGCGCGGCGGTGGCCGAGTCTGCTTGCTCAACGCGCGGGCCTCCAGCACCCGTTGCGGCTGGCCGACGGTCAACCCCGATGGCAGGCTTTGCTCGGCCTCGTTTTCCTCCGTCGCGGTGGCGGCTTTGGCCTTGCGTTTGCCGGCCGCTTTTTCCGCCGGCGCGGTTCCCACTTCCAGCACCTTCCAGCCGACCTGCTCCACCGCCGTACCCGTGCCGTGATAGCGATCGACCATGGTCACGCCGTCCATTTCGACCGTGGTGATCGCGGTGATCAGCGTGGTCACCGCCCAGAGATGGTCGCCGTGCCAGGCCATCAGCAAGCGGCGGCAAATCAGATCGTAAATTTTCCGTTCGTCGGCGGTCAGGATGGCGCGCGCCGGCAACGAGGTGGGAATGATGGCGTGATGGTCGGTCACCTTGCCGTCATCGACAAAGCGTTTGCCCAATGGCCGCTGGCCGGTACCGGGCGCCAATCCGTCCTGGTGGGGCGCCTGAATCGCCGCCACTACCGCGCCCAACGTCGCCGCGACCGCGTTGGAGAGATGGCGGCTGTCGGTGCGCGGGTAGCTGATCAGCTTGTGCTGTTCGTACAGCTTCTGGGCGAGGTCCAGCGTGGTCTGGGCACTGAAGCCGTACAGTCGGTTGGCGTGACGCTGCAATTCGGTCAGATCGTACAGCAAGGGCGGGGCGGCGCGGCGGGTTTCGGCGGTACGGGATTCAACGGTGGCCTGTCCCGTCCGGGCGCGGGCGACGACGCGGGCGGCTTCCTCGCCATCGGCGGGCAGACGCTTGGCCTTGGGATCGGGGCGTTCGCCGCGAAACCAGGTCCCCTGATAGCGCGGTTCCCTCGTTTCCGATCTCCCCTCCCTCGACCCTTCTTCCACGATGGGTGCGGGAAACAAAGGCGTGAAGGTCGCCACCACCTCCAGATAATCCTCCGGCACGAAGGCGCGAATGGCCAGATCCCGTTCCACCACCACCGCCAGGGTCGGCGTCTGCACCCGTCCGACCGATAGCGCCTCGTCGCCCGGCGCGCCGCAGGCCAAGGTGTAGGCCCGAGACAGATTCATGCCCACCAGCCAGTCGGCCTGACTGCGGCCACGGGCGGCGGCGGCCAGCGGATCGAATTCGCAACTGTCGCGCAACTGCTGGAAACCCTGGCGGATGGCATCGGGAGTCAGCGAAGAAATCCACAACCGGCTGCACGGCTTGCGACAACCGGCGGCTTCGTAGAGATAGCGGAAAATCAACTCGCCCTCGCGGCCGGCGTCGGTGGCGCAGATCACCCGCTCGATGGCTTCGTCGTTGAGGATGCGGCGGACCGCCTCGAACTGCTCGCGGGTTTGCTCGCCGACCACCAGCGGCCAGCGCTCGGGCAGCAGGGGCAGCAGTTCGCGCCGCCAGCGCTTCCAGGCCGGGTCGATCTCGTGCGGCTCGGCCAGCCGCACCAGATGGCCAACCGCCCAAGTGACGACATAGCCATTACCGTGCAGGAAGCCTTCGCCGCGCTGGCGGACCCCCAGCACCTTGGCGATATCTCGGGCGACGGATGGTTTTTCGGCAACGACCGCAATGCTCACGGATGGCGCTCAGTCCGCCAGCGCCGGCTTCCAGGTCCACCGTTCGCCCGGCTCCATGCCGGTCGCGGCCCGCCAGCTCGACTCCAGATGCTCTCCGACCCGCTCCACCACCGTGCCGTCCAACCGGCTCTGCCGGACGAAAGCCCGCAACACCTCCAGAATCCGGGCCGGAGACAGCGGCTGCCGGTAAGGCCGCCGTTGCGCCAACGCCTGAAACACGTCGGCCACCGCGATGATCCGCATTTCCAGGGTCAACGCCGCGCCGCCGCAATGGAACGGATAGCCGTGACCATCGGGCCTCTCGTGATGGTAGGCGGCCCAGACCGCGATGTCCTCCAGACCGCCGATGCCGCGCAGAATCTGGTAGGTTTCGAAACTGTGGCGCTGGATCATGGCCTGCTCCTCGGCGGTCAGCGGGCCGGGCTTTTCCAGAATCTCGTCCGGTACCTGCAACTTGCCCAGATCGTGCAGCAGTCCGGCGACCTCGATCTTCTCGCAGGTCTCGACCGACAGGCCGAACCGCTCAGCCAGCAAGCGCGCCAGTCGCGCCGTGCCCAGGGAATGTTCCATGGTATACGGGCTCTTGGCGTCCACCACTTGGGCAAACAGCAGCGCGAGCCGCCGCAACTCGGGGAAGCTGACCGGCACCAGGCGGGCTTCCCGCTCCCGCTCGTGGACGAAGCGGATCAGATGACGCGCCTCCAGGCTGAGCCAGAATGCCTCGCTGGCGGACAGGTCCATGAACAGTGTCACCAGGTCCGGCGCGAATAAGGAGCCGCTCAATCGCCAGATCGTCTCGCGGACGGCGTGACGGGCCAGCAGTAGGTCGCGTTCGTAGTGCGAGGCGGTCAGCGCGTCCACCCGGTCATTCAGAAAGATAATGTTGGCCAGCCGGGCGGTGCTCTCGGAGATCTTCAGTGTGGGAAAGGCATCCCAATGCGTATGGTGATAACGGATAAGTGGCGCCAAATGAGCCAGCGGCGCGAACTGCTCGACCAGTTCGCCGCCCTGGACGCAGTGAACTTCCGCGCCCTCCCAGTCCAGTTCGTCGATCAGCCGCTGGTGCAGGATCGTGGACGAAACCGCGCAATCGTGCAGCAGTCCGGCGTGAAACAAATCCTCCAGCACCGGCTCGTCCAAACCGAGTGCGTGGCCGCATTGCAGCGCCATGAATCCGACCCGCTTACCGTGGAATACCTCGCCCACACCCACCAGATCGAGGACGTCCGATAGCGCATGAATGGCCTGGCCGAGATTGATGCTAACACTCATCGATCTGATTTCTCGCTGAAAGGGCTCGTCTCACTGGCGGGCGAGCGGGTCGGGGCGCTTGGGTTGCCGTCGAAGGCATTCCCAGGATGCAAAAAGGCGCATGATTGCCGCATGACCGTTATCGTCCAATCGCCGGTTCACGCGACCTCCGCCATCATTTGCATCATCTTCGCGGCATCCGGCGTTCGCACCACGCCGCGTTCGGTCACCAACGCATCCACCAGTTCGGCCGGGGTCACATCGAACGACGGATTCCATGCCTCGGCGCCGGCGGCGGCGACCGGCTGGCCGGCCAAGGTCAGCAACTCCTCGGGAGCGCGTTGCTCGATGGGAATGGCCGCGCCGCTGACCAAATTCATATCCACCGTCGAGGCCGGCGCCACCACCATGAAGCGTACGCCGTGATACCGCGCGGCCACCGCCAAGTGATAGGTGCCGATCTTGTTGGCGACATCGCCGTTGGCGGCGATCCGGTCCGCCCCGACAATGGCCCAGCGTACCCTACCCTCCCGCATCAGCGCCGCCGCCGCTCCATCCACCAGCAGCGTCACCGGAATGCCATCCCGCGCCAGTTCCCAGGCGGTCAGACGCGAGCCCTGCAACCATGGCCGGGTCTCGTCGGCGTAAACCCGCTCGACCAAACCCGCCGCATAGCCCTCGCGGATCACGCCCAGCGCCGTACCGTAACCACCGGTGGCCAGCGAGCCGGTATTGCAATGGGTCAGCACCGCTCCGCGTTCGTCCAGCAACGCCGCGCCCAGCTGCCCCATGCGCCGGTTGGCGGCGAGATCCTCCTCGTGGATCGCCCGTGCCTCGGCCAACAACGCCGCCGCCGGATCGCCGGACGAGCGAGCGATCACCCGCTCCATCCGCCGCAGCGCCCAGAACAGGTTGACGGCGGTCGGCCGGGCCGCCGCCAGCATGGCGAGATCACTCCCGACCGCCGTCCGCCATCGCACCGCATCCATGGCATATCGGGCGCGGGCGGCCAACACCACCCCGTAGGCGGCGGCGATGCCGATCGCCGGCGCGCCGCGCACCACCATGTCGCGGATCGCCTGAGCCACATCCGCCGCGCTCGTCAACCGCCGGTAACGCTCCACGGTTGGCAACAAACGCTGATCCAGCAGTTCCAAGGCATCCTCACGCCAGACAACGGCGCGCACGGCGTCATGGGCATACGGCATGACAAACTCCGATCCGGTCAATGACCCTGGTGGGACATGCAACAATATTCAGGGACGCTCAAAATCGCGCACAGGCCACACATAGGGGTTGTTGCTATTTTACGACAAGCCTGATTTTCCCCGGCTTATCGCAAAAAATCTCTTGCCTA
>JAGRHI010000070.1 GCA_020445045.1 Candidatus Competibacteraceae bacterium | reverse complement strand
ACGGTGATGCCGGCGGCGATGGCGGCGGTCAGTTCCACCGGGCGCTTGCCGGGGCCGGCGAAGCTGATCCGGCTCGGGTTCGTCCCGCTGTCCAACGCGACGCGCATTTCGCCCAGCGAGGCGACATCCAGCCCGTCCACCAATCCGGCCATGTGCTGGACCACCGCCGGCATCGGGTTGGCCTTGACGGCGTAGTGCAGTTCGATGGCCGGCGGCAGCGCGCCGCGCAGCAGCGCCATCTTTTGATCCAGCAAGCGGCGTTCGTAGGCATAAAACGGCGTTTGTCCGACCCGCGCCGCCAGTTGGGTCAGCGGCATGTCGCCGACCCGCAAGCAATCGTCGACGACCGGAAACTGGCTCATGGGCCAGTGCGTGGGGCGGGTTTTACCCATCGCGCATACCCTTTCGATCCTCAGATAACTGTTTCCGGAAACAGCGTGCGGAACTCCTCGACCAGGCTCTTACGGTCGATCTTGCCGTTGGGATTGCGCGGCAGATCGTCGCGGCGGACGATCACCCGCAAAGGCACCATGAAATTGGGCAGATATTGTTTGCAACGGGTAATCAACTCGCTTTCGTTGAAATCGTCGCGCAGCGGCCTGACCACCGCAACCACCGCTTGGCCAAGCATCGGGTGTGGAATACCCAACGCCGCCGCTTCGACGACCTGGCCACTGCCATAGAGTACTTCCTCGACTTCGGTGGGACTAACCCGGTAGCCTGAGGTTTTGATCATGTCGTCCTTGCGGCCGATGAAATACAGGAAACCCTCCTCGTCGGCACGTACCGTATCGCCGGACCAGACCGCCGGTTCGGTCAAGGGCAGGCCGGGGTTCTGGCCGGGTGCCGGGCGGAAACGTTCGACGGTCTTGATCGGATCATTCCAGTAACCCAGCGCCACCAGCGCGCCGCGATGCACCAGTTCGCCCGGTTCGCCGGGCGCGCAGGGCGAGCCATCCTCGCGCACCACCAGCACCTCGGCATTGGGGATGGCCTTGCCGATCGAGTCCGGCCGGCGCTCGATTTCCGCCGGCGGCAGATAGGTGGAACGGAACGCTTCGGTCAGGCCGTACATCAGGAAAGGCGTGGTTTTCGGCAGAGCTCGGCGCAGGGCCGCCAGCGTGGCGCGCGGCATGGCGCCGCCGGAGTTGGTGAAATAGCGCAAGCTGTTCACCGCTTTCGCCGGCCATTCCAGCAGCGCCAGTTGCACCCACATCGGCGGCACCGCGGCCAGCCCGGTGATGCCTTCGCGGGCGACCGTGTTGATCACGTCGCGCGGCAGCAGATAATCCATCAGCACGATGCGCGCACCGGTGGCGAAGGCGGTGGTCGTCTGGCTGAGGCCATAATCGAAACTGAACGGTAACAACGCCAGAATACGATCGTCGGCGCGATTGCCCAGATATTCGGCGACGCTGAAGGCGCCGGCCAACATGTTGCGATGCGAGAGCACCACGCCCTTGGGTTTGCCGGTGCTGCCCGAGGTGTACAGAATGGCCGCCATGTCGATGTCGATGACCCGAGCCACCGGCCGGTGGGCCTCGGCGTCCAGCAGCTCGGACCAGTCGATGAGCTGGATGTGATGTAGGCGGCGGTCGGTGGACGAGGCGCCATCGACCAGCACCAGACTGTGCAGATCCGGGCAATCGGCCAGAATCGGTTCCAGCAGCTCGACCCGGTCGCGGGCGGTGATCAGGATTCGAACGTTGCAGTCGCGCAGGATATAGGCTACCTGTTCGGCCTTCAGCAACGGATTGATCGGCACGAACACGCCGCCGGCCCGTACGGTACCGAACAGGGCGGCGACGGTTTCCAAGCGTTTCGGCAGGTAAACGGCGACCCGCTCGGCTCGATTCAGGTCGAGTGCCAGCAAGCCGTTGGCCGCCGCCTGAACCAGACTGGCGAGAGCGGCATAATCCAGACTGGTCTTTCGGTGAACGACCGCGACGGCGGTGGGCGCGCGTTCCGCCTGTTCGAGAATGAGTTCGTGCAGCAGTCTGGCCATGCGTGTAGGGGAAATGAATCTCGTGGGCGGATGATGAATATAATATGAACAATAATAACCTGTACGGTGGCGGACGGCGCGGTGGTGGACGCCGACGGCATCATTTCCCGGATGGCTTGGGAGGATGCGCATGAAATCCCAGCGGATCGAACCGATCCTGGTGCTGTATACGACCAGCGGCTGTCACCTATGCGAACAAGCCGAGACGCTGGTCCGGCAACAAACCGCCTGGGTCGGCACGGTCGAGATCGTCGACGACGCGGAATTGCTGGAGCGGTACGGTGTCCGCATCCCGGTCCTGCGTCGCCCGGATACCGGCGGTGAGCTGAATTGGCCTTTCGATGCGGCCGGGGTCCGGCGCCTGCTGAGTGACCACCCGTCCGATTGACCGGATTTTGCATTTTTTAGGATGGGCGCGCCCGAGTATCGTGCAAACCACTCTGGGACCCGGCAACGATGCCGCCCATCCGAAGCAGCCGGGGCGTCGTCCCCGGCTTGGCTTTCAGCGTGACCGCTTGCCCCACTTTTCACCATGATAGTGGAAGCATTGGGGAGCAGGCGGCGTTTCGGCAGCGGCCCGAGGGGATATCCACGATGATGATGAGAAACGCATTATGAGTAATAACGCGGCAGCGATTCGCCGGGTGGCGGTTCTGGGCGCGGGCGTGATGGGGGCGCAGATCGCCGCGCATCTGGCCAACGCCGACGTGCCAGTGGTGTTGTTCGATCTGCCGGCCAAGGACGGCGATCCCAACAGGATCGTGACCGAGGCCGTCGCCAACCTGGTCAAGCTGAATCCGGCGCCGTTTGCGGTCAGGGAGCGGGCCGAATCGATCCAGCCCGCCAACTACGACCAGCATCTGGAGGAACTGCGGAGCTGCGATCTGCTGATCGAAGCCATCGCCGAGCGCGCGGATTGGAAGGCCGATCTGTACCGGCGGATCGCGCCCTATCTCAACGAGCGGGCGATTCTGGCCACCAATACCTCCGGCCTGCCGCTGAGCCTGTTGGCCGAGTCGGTGCCGGAGACCGTGCGCCAGCGCTTCTGTGGCATCCATTTCTTCAATCCGCCGCGCTACATGGCGTTGGTGGAGCTGATTCCCTGCCAAGCCACCGATCCGGCCATGCTCGATCTGCTGGAAACCTTTTTGGTCAGCGTCTTGGGCAAGGGCGTGGTTCGCGCCAAGGACACCCCAAACTTCGTCGCCAACCGCATCGGCGTGTTTTCCATGGTGGCGGCCATGCACCATACCCAGGCGTTGGGCTTGAGTCTGGATTTGGTGGATGCGCTGACCGGACCGGCCATCGGCCGGCCCAGGAGCGCCACCTACCGCACCGCCGACCTCGTCGGGTTGGATACCATGGACCATGTGATCAGAGGCTCGGCGCTGGCCTTGCGACAAGATCCTTGGCGGTGCTATTTCACCGTCCCCGACTGGCTGAACGCGCTGCTCGAAAAAGGCGCGCTGGGCCAGAAAACCAGGGTTGGCATCTACGCCAATAAAGGCAAACAGGTGCTGGATCCGGCCAGCGGCGACTATCGGGACGCCGGCGCCCAAGCGGACGAGGCGGTGCGGGCGCTCCTCAAGATCAAGAATCCCGCCGAAAAATTCGCCGCGCTGCGCGCCAGCGAACAGCCGCAGGCGCAATTCCTGTGGGCCATCCACCGCGACGTGTTCCACTATGCGGCGGTGTTGCTGGCGGAAATCGCCGATACCGCTCGCGACGTGGATTTTGCCATCCGCTGGGGTTTTGGTTGGAGCAGAGGGCCGTTCGAGATCTGGCAGGCGGCCGGCTGGCGGCAGGTGGTGGCCTGGATCGAGGACGACATCGCCGCCGGCAAGGCCATGACCACGACGCCGCTGCCGGCCTGGCTCAAGCAAGTGGACGGCGTGCATCGGCCCGAAGGCTCCTACTCGGCGGCGGAGGACGCCTACAAGCCGCGTTCCACCCTGCCAGTTTACCGGCGCCAGCTTTATCCCGAGCAAGTGCTGGGCGAAGCGCCGCCTCGTTACGGCGAGGCCGTGTTCGAGAACGCGGGCGTGCGGCTGTGGAGCAGCGGTGACGGCATCGGCGTGCTGAGCTTCAAGAGCAAGCTGCACACGATCGGCGACGAGGTGCTGGATGGCGTGCTGGAGGCACTGAAGATCGCCGAGCGGCGTTTCGACGGTCTGGTGCTGTGGCAGACCGAAGCGCCGTTCAGTGCCGGGGCCGACTTGGCGCCGGCGCTGCCGGTGCTGCAAGCCGGCGATATCGTGACCTTCGAAAACGCCGTCGCCAAGTTTCAGCGCGCCACCGCCGCGCTGCGCCATGCGGCGCTGCCGGTGGTGGCGGCCACGCAAGGGCTGGCGCTGGGCGGCGGTTGCGAGTTTCTGATGCACTGCGACCGGGTGG
>JAGRHI010000415.1:4284-4476 GCA_020445045.1 Candidatus Competibacteraceae bacterium | reverse complement strand
TATGGAGCGCCATCGAGGCCTTGGACAATCAGGTGCCCGCATCCGTGCAGATCACCATGATCGGCTACAGCCAGCGACTGCTGGAGCGCGCCAGCCTGTGGTTGTTGCGGCACCGCCGGCCACCCCTGGCGATCGAGGCGGTGGTCAAACAGTTCAATCCCGGGGTAACAACCTTGATGGTCGAACTGCCGA
>JAGRHI010000415.1:0-4262 GCA_020445045.1 Candidatus Competibacteraceae bacterium | reverse complement strand
TTTCAGTCGGCCTGCCGGGAACTGACGGCGGCGGGGGCACCAGCCGAGTTGGCACACTGGGCGGCGAGCTTGGGGGCGCTGTTCTCGGCGCTGGACCTGATCGAGGTGGCGACGCAGACGGCACTACCCGAGACCGTGGTGGCGACCGTGTATTTCGGCCTGACCAATCGGCTGACGCTGAACTGGCTACGGCAAAGCATCCTCGATTTGCCGGTGGCCAATCACTGGCAGAACCGCTCGCGGGCGGCGTTGCTCGACATCCTGTACGACCAGGGCCGAGTGTTGACCCTGGACGTGCTGCGCTCGACCGCCAACGCGCAAACCCCGGAGGAACGACTGGAAAGCTGGCTGGCACATAATCAGGCCGGCGTCGAACGCTGCCGGGGCGTGTTCGCCGACCTGCGGATGGCGGGTCAACCGGATCTGGCGATGTTGTCGGTCGCGTTAAGGGAGATGGCGAGTCTGGTGCGGCGAAGCGAGGACTGATCCGACGAGGCCGCTGGCAACCATGGCAACCGTTCCTGACGCGATCGCATGCGAGCGGGGGAGGTGAAAAAAACGATGGACCGCTTTACCATCGGCCAAGTATCCCACCCAACCCCGCCAAGGTAGCGCCTTGGGGTGATGGCCAACCTGCTGGGGGAGCGCCGGCATGAGCGACTTGCAACACCACTTGTCCGATCTGCACGCGGCACTACAAACCGCGATCGATTCCACTCGGGAGATCGCATTGTTGATTCGTGAAAACCCGCGCCTGGGCGCGTCCCTGACCAACCAGAACTCGCGCCTGGGCACCTTCGGCGATTACATCACCGGTCAACTCTTCACCTTGGGTTGCATGGAAAACGACGTCCGCCGCTGGAAAGAGCGCCTGGGTGAAACGCACGGCCCAATACCCGAACATAGCTGTCCGGTTTTCAAAACGTAAGCATTCATATCCTCAAGCCTTCCTCCACCGTATGCGTTCATCCCCTTCCCGCGTCGGGGAGGGGGCGTCGAGCAATCCCGCTCCCGCGACCAATCAACCGATCCTTGGAGTAAGTCCTTGTTTTTCGCGAGACCACGGAATTTGGAGGGCTGTCCAGGATTCCGGGCATGGGCGGGAACGGAGGGGTTTTCAATCCGTTCGCCTGCTCCGGCGCAAGCGGCGAAACAGGACCAGACCGTACAACGCCGCGTTGAACAGCAGGACACCGGCACCCAGCGCCAATTGCAGGTCGCGGGTCAGTCCCGGCGGGTAAAGCAGGGGAACAAGATCATGTTCGACGAACTCGCCGGCGTAACCGGCTTCTCCCGCGATGTGCCGCAAGCGGTTTTCCAGCGGCGTCAACGGGCAAATCCAGCCGGTGAACTCCACCAGCGCCCCCCAGGCCGCCGCTGACAGATGCAGCCAGGCGCAACGGGGCCAACGTAAAACCAGCAATCCGCCGAACACCACAAACAGAACGAAGGCCAAGTGGAGCAACACCAGGGCGTCGGCGCCCAGACGAGCCAAAACCGGCATGGGGTATGCCCTCCGGTGAAGTGGATTCCTTGTCTGTCTATTTCGATCCCATGGCCGGTGACGCCTCCCTTCTCGCGAAGGGAGGGTCGCGCCGGCGGCCCAGACTCACCGATAATCGACGATCACGAAGTTCTGATGGGGTTCGGACCAGCGCACGGTCACGTCCCGCCCGGTTTGCGGGAAATTGGCCAGGGTGTATTGGCCGGTGACACCCTGCAGAAATTCGACGCCCAAGGTCGTCACGGTAAAGCCCACCTTGGCGAACTCACTCCCATCGACAAAGGCGCGCAAGGTATGGTCGCCGTCCCCAAACCGGTTCCAGTTGATGGTATAGCCAAAACCGTTGTTGGCATCCCCGCAGGCTTCCACGGTATCGTCTCGGTCAGTGCCGTAGGCCACCCGTAGTTTCGCCCCGTCGTCGATCTGAATCTCCACCGCGTTCGCGTCGCAGACCCAACCACGAATCAGACCGACACCGCTTTCGAACGAATCTTGCCGGGGACTTTCCAGTTGGGCGGAAGCCGCCGCTCGCGGAGAGACGGCAAGCAAACGGGTACTGGGAACAACATCGAGCCGGCGCGGGCTGGCGCTCATCAGCACGAAATTTTGATGGGGTTCGGACCAGCGCACGGTTACGTCCCGCCCGGTTTGCGGGAAATTCGAAAGCGTGTATTGGCCGCTGACGCCCTGCAAAAACTCAGTACCTAAAGTGGTCACGGTAAAGCCCACCTTGGCGAATTCGGTCCCATCGACAAAGGCGCGCAAGGTATGGTTGCCGTCCCCAAACCGGTTCCAGTTGATGGTGTAACCAAAACCGTTGTCGGTATCCCCGCAGGCTTCCACGGTATCGTCCCGGTCGGTGCCGTAGGCCACCCGTAGTTTCGCTCCGTCATCGATCTGAATCTCCACCGTCTTCGCGTCGCAGGCCCAGCCACGAATCAGACCGATCCCGCTCTCGAACGAATCTTGCGTGGGACTTTCCAGTTGCGCCTTGGACCCATTGCCATTCCCGTCACCGACACCGATCGCATCGTCCAGGCTGATTTTCTTGCGGAAAGTCACCTCGGGCGGAACGGGCGAACCCCAACGCCCCTCGACATCGGCCTGGAACGTCACCTGTCCCGAAGCGACGGCGGTGAGCACGAAGCTGACCGATTGCGAACCGTTGGTATCGATGGTACCGAAGCTCACGACCGTCGCCGATTTCGGGGTGAGTACCCCGCCCAAGGCGCCTGCGTCAAGGGCGACGCTGCCATCCCTGATGGCAACGGCGCTGCTGTTGTTGTCGATCCGTACCGTCACCGTCACGTCCTCACCGACCTGAACCGTCTTACGGTCGGCGGTAACAGTGTAAGTAGGCTGCTTGACATGGTCGCCACGCACGTAGTCGGCCCTGGGACTCAAGGTGCCCGCCCATTCTCCGGTCAGATTGAGAACGCCCACCCCTTCATGGGCCATGTAAACGGGGATCGACGCCCTAACGCTGCCGGTTTCTCCCGGGTTGTCGTCGGTGCGAATGAGAAAATTGCTCAACTTGAAGTTGCCACCGTTCCTGAAGTTGCCGCGATATCGGAAGCCGGCATTGTCCGAGTACAGCACATCGCCCAGAAACAGCTCGGACGCACTGCTGTTCGATCCGACCAGGATCAGGGGACCGGGACCCGGTATGGCGATGCCGACGCTACCCCCCACCCCTTTGCCCGAGACACTGACCCCGAAGGACAGGTCGAACGAGATACCGCTGCCCAGATCGTTGCCACTGACCTGGTAGCTGCCGTCCTGAAACACGTCGCTGACCCAGATCCGGCTTTTGAACGGGGTCTTGGCCGCTTCGCTGTTGGTCAGCTGATAGCTTCCACCGGTCCCGAAGTAAACCTGAGGATCGGCGACCGGCCAAATGCCGCTACCGCCCGCGTCGCCGGTCTTGACGCTGGCCGTCATCGTCGCCGCCGCGTCATTGGTGGCGGCGGTGATGTAGGGCGCCACTTCGGCTTTCAAGCTCACCTCGTAGGTCAGGTTCTTGCTGCCCGCGAAATTTTTGACCGTGTAGCGACCCTTGACGGTTTTCGTATCGCTGGCCGCGACCTTGGTTTGAAGCGCCGCCCGCTCCAACCCATCCGGGGCTGTCTCGACATCGGTGAGGGTACGGATCAGAACCGTATCGAACAGCAGCTTACCCGCCGGATCGAACACGGCCACCGAGTCGAAGGGATGGCTGACGCCATCGACCAAAACGCTCCAGGAAAGCCGCGCGACCTGCCCGCCGGCGGCTTGCCATCCACCTAGTACCTGGGTGATCCAGCCGGGACCCAGGGTATCCAGATCGTTCCGATAGAGTTCCCATAGATAAGCCGTGAAACGGTCGGCGATGGCCGGCGACCACGGGGCGACACTCATTGCACGGGGTTCCCGAAGCTGGCCACCCGGACGCATGAAATCGATTGACGCCTGAGCTTTCCTCGCAAAATCCGACAATTCCACGGTCCGCCCGGCGACGGCCTCGGCATCGATGGTTGCGGCCAATTGCCGAAGGAGCACGCCATCCGCGTTCATGGCGTGGCCGGGCGCCGACAGCAGCAACAACGGTATCACCAGGATACTCAATAGAACCCGACCGACGGCTCGACCGCGCGCCCGTCCGATGTCTTGAAGAAGTTCAAGGACGTAAAAACCCATGTCGTCACCTCTCAGCCTTGGAGTTTGAAATGTTCATGCCGGGGTGGTATAGGGCACTTATACCATTTCTCTATAGATTTTA
>JAGRHI010000069.1:3113-9263 GCA_020445045.1 Candidatus Competibacteraceae bacterium | reverse complement strand
CTCGCGCAGCATGGTTTCCGTGGTTGCCCAATCCACGCAGGCATCGGTGACCGACACACCATATTTGAGCTGGCTCCGATCGGCGGGGATGGACTGGTTGCCCGCGCCCAGATTGCTTTCGATCATCACCCCGACGATGGAACGATTGCCTTCCATGATCTGATGCACGCAATCCCGCATCACCAGCGGTTGCA
Source organism: Candidatus Competibacteraceae bacterium (assembly GCA_020445045.1). Taxonomy (GTDB): domain Bacteria; phylum Pseudomonadota; class Gammaproteobacteria; order Competibacterales; family Competibacteraceae; genus Competibacter. The sequence continues at coordinate 9,069 of JAGRHI010000069.1, read as the reverse complement.
TGGCTGGGTCCTTGAAGGAGTTGGCATGACTGCAATCGACCACGATGTTGACCGGCAATTTCTTGTCGCGCAGCGCTTTCTCGCACAGGGCGATGGACACCGAATCGTAATTCGGCCGGTCGCCGCCGCGCAGCACCATGTGGCCGTAGCGGTTGCCCAAGGTACGGATCACCGCCGATTGGCCGAATTGATTGATGCCGAGAAAACTGTGAGGACTGGCCACCGATTGCAGGGCGTTGATCGCCACTTCCAGGCTGCCGTTGGTGCCATTCTTGAAACCGACCGGAGTGGACAGGCCACTGGCGATTTCGCGATGGGTTTGCGATTCGGTGGTGCGGGCGCCGATCGCGGTCCAGGCGATCAGGTCGTGGATGTACTGTGGAATGATCGGATCCAACGCCTCGGTGCCGGCCGGCAGGCCCAATTCGGCCAGCTCCAGCAGCAAATCGCGAGCGACCCGCAAGCCTTCGTCGATGCGGAAGGTGTCGTCCATGCGCGGATCGTTGATCAATCCCTTCCAACCGACGGTGGTGCGCGGTTTCTCGAAGTACACCCGCATGACCAGGAACAAAGTGTCCTGAACCTCATCGGCCAAGGCTTTCAAGCGCTGGGCGTAGTCGCGGGCCGCCACGACATCGTGAATGGAGCAGGGGCCGACCACCACAAACAACCGGGGGTCCTGGCGGTCGAGGATGCGTTTGATCGTTTCTCGCGCCTGGAACACGGCGTTGGCTGCCGTTTCGCTCAGCGGCAAACGCTGCTTGATCTCCTCCGGCGTGGGCAGAACTTCCAGGGCGGCGACATTGATATTGTATAGGTTGGGCATGGGCATGGCACCGACGGTGATGAAGGGAATGGGTTGAGTTCAGTCTCGTAGACTGATGATCGGCCAGCCGCGTTCGCGCGCGTGCCGGGCCAGGGTGGCGTCTGGGTCCACCGCCACCGGATGGGCAACCCGGCCAAGCAGCGGCAGGTCGTTGTGCGAGTCGCTGTAAAACCAGCTATCGGCGCAATCGTGGCCGGTTTCCGCCAGCCAGGCATCCAGCCGTTCGACCTTGCCGTGCCGGAAGCAGGGAATCCCGCTCGGTCGCCCGGTGTAACGCCCGTCGACGAACTCGACTTCGGTGGCCAGCAAATGCGGTACGCCCAGCCGTTCGGCGATGGGTTCGGTGACGAAGCGATTGGTGGCGGTGATGATCAGCAGGGTATCGCCGGTCCCACGGTGCCGTTCCAACAGATCCGCCGCCTTCGGCAACAAGATCGGTTCGATCTTTTCCGCCAGGAACCGCTCCCGCCACGCCAGCAGCTCGGTCAGCGGGTTTGCCGCCAGCGGCCGCAAGCCGAAGGCCAGAAATTCCCGGATGTCCAGCGTGCCGGCCCGGTATTCGTCGTAGAAGCGCTGATTCTCGCGTTCGAAGGTTTGATCGTCGACCAGCCCTCGCTCGACCAGGAACCGGCCCCACAGATAATCGCTGTCGCCGGCCAGCAGGGTGTTGTCGAGATCGAAGATTGCCAGGCTCATGTCGTCGTCGTCCGTTCGAACCGTCAATCCAGACCGTACCGCCGGAGCTTCTTGCGCAGAGTGCCGCGGTTGATGCCGAGCAGATCGGCCGCCTTGGTTTGATTGCCGCGAGTACGCTGCATCACGATTTCCAACAGCGGCGGCTCCACTTCCCGCAGCACCAGATCGTACAGATTGCTGGGTTGCTGGTCGCCGAGATTGTGAAAATAAATGCGCAAGGCCTCGTAGACCTGATCGCGCAGCGGGGTGGCGGGTAACAGATCGACGGAGGGTTCGATGTCAGTGCTCATGCGGCCAGAGGCTCCTCATTGGCCAGGCGCTCGAAAAAATCGCGGACCAGCATCCGTTGCGCGCGGCCGCTTTCAGCCGCGTTCGCCCTCGCTCGGAACCTCGCGCTCTCGGGCCAATGCTGGCTGTACCAGATCAAATGTTTGCGGGCGATGCGAACACCGGCTGTTTCGCCATAAAACTCATACAGTTGGGTCAGATGCGCCGTAACCCAGCGGCCGATTTGCAGCGGGGACGGCGGCACCAGCCGCTCGCCGCTCGCCAGAAAGCGAGCGATTTCTCGGAAGATCCACGGCCGGCCCTGGGCGCCGCGACCGATCATCACCGCGTCCGCGCCGGTGTCGTCCAGCACGCGGCGGGCTCGTTCCGGGCTGTCGATATCGCCGTTGGCGATCACCGGAATGGTCACCGCCTGCTTGATGGCGCGGATGGCGGCGTAGTCCACCGGCCCGCTGTAGCCGCAGGCGCGGGTGCGCCCATGCACGGCCAGTGCCTGGATGCCGGCCTGTTCGGCGATGCGGGCGACGGCGATTCCGTTGCGGTGAGTCAAATCCCAGCCAGTGCGGATTTTCAGGGTGACCGGAACGGCAACCGCTCCGACCACCGCTTCCAGGATGCGCCCGACCAGCGCCTCGTCGCGCAGCAGCGCCGCGCCGGCTTGCGCGCCGCAGACTTTCTTGGCCGGACAACCCATGTTGATGTCGATGATCCGGGCACCCTGTCCGACGTTGAAGCGCGCCGCCTCGGCCATGGCGCGCGGGTCGGCGCCGAGAATCTGCACGCTGCGCGGACCGGGTTCGCCGGCGTGATCCAACCGCAGCCGGGTCTTGCGGCTATCCCACAGTCGCCGGTCGGCGCTGACCATCTCCGAAACCGTCAGCCCCGCGCCCAACCGCCGGCACAATTGCCGGAACGGCCGGTCGCTGACGCCGGCCATCGGCGCCAACACGACGGGCGGAGAAATCAGGTAGGGACCGATATGCATGGATGGAAACTGTGTGGGTAAAAAGGGCGGTCATGATACCGGAATGTGGCAGTTGGATGAAGCGCCATGATGATTTGCACGGATTTTATGGCCAGCGTCTCCGTCCATTCCGGCCACGGCGCCGTGGCTTCGACGCTGACCCGCGCCGATCTTTCGATGCGGACGCAACGAGAGGCGACGCAAAACCGTTCAATCCGATCGGCGCACGCCTTCGAGCAATACCCAGTCTTCCCGTTGCTTGGCGGGCTCGAAGCCGAAATCGGCGCTGAAGGCGGTCCGCACCATCTCGGCGTGCGGTTCGAGGATGCCGGACAGCACCAGCCGACCGCCGGGCCGGACCCGCCGGCCGAATTCCGGCGCCAACCGCACCAGCACGCCGGCCAGAATGTTGGCCAGCACGATATCCACGCTCAGTTCGGCCGGCAGTTCGGCGGGCATGGCCAATTCGATGCGCTCCTCGACGCCGTTCCGATCGGCGTTGTCGTCGCTGGCCAGCAACGCCTGTGGATCGATATCCACCGCCCAGACCTTGTGCGCACCCAATTTGGCGGCGGCCACCGCCAGAATTCCCGACCCGCAGCCGTAGTCCAGCACGCTTCGGCCGTTCAGATCCGCGCCGTCCAGCCACTCCAGGCACAGCGCCGTGGTCGGGTGAGTACCGGTGCCGAAGGCCAGCCCTGGGTCCAGGCGGATGTTGACGCCGGCCGGATCGGGCGGGGTCCGCGCGGTCGGACAGACCCACAACCGCTGGCCAAAGCGCATGGGGTGGAAATTCTCCATCCAGGCCCGTACCCAATCGCGCTCTTCCAATTCGGTCAGCCGGCATTCCGGCAGGATGGGCGCGTGCAGGCACCGCCGCAACTGCCCCTTGATCACTTCGATATCGGTCTGGGCGTCGAACAACCCGGTGACACGGGTATGGACCCATAGCGGGGTTTCGCCGGGCGCCGGCTCCAGCACCGGCTGATCGCCGGCATCCTCCAGGGTAACCGCCAGCGCGCCGGACAGCAGCAGGGCGTCTTCCAGTTGTTCGGGGCTGTGATCGATGGCTTCCAGGGTCAGTTGCAGCCAGGGGGCGGTTGCGGCGTCGCTCATGGGATGGATGTCTTTGCGCGGTCGGCGGAGATAATCGAACAGCCTAGCGTATCCGCCGTCGGACCGCCAACGACCTGCCGGGATCGCTCGCCGTCAGCGAGTGCCGAGTAGCTGTCTTTCCAGATAATGAATGTCGGTGCCGCCGTCCAGGAAACGGGCGTCGCCGAGAATGCGCCGGTGCAGGGGCGCATTGGTTTTGATGCCCTCCACCACCAATTCGGCCAGCGCGCCGCGCATGCGAGCGATGGCGGCCTCGCGGGTTTCGCCGTGGGCGATCAGCTTGCCGATCATGGAATCGTAGTTGGGAGGCACCCGGTAACCGTTGTAGAGATGCGAATCCACCCGGATGCCCGGCCCACCCGGCGCGTGATACTGGGTGATGGCGCCCGGCGACGGAGCGAAGGTGTCCGGGTCCTCGGCGTTGAGTCGACATTCCAGGGCGTGTCCCCGGACGTGGATGTCGTCCTGACGGTAGCCCAGCGGCACGCCGGCGGCGATGCGCAACTGTTCCTTGACGATGTCCACCCCGGTGATCAGTTCGGTGATCGGATGCTCGACCTGAATGCGGGTGTTCATTTCGATGAAGTAGAACTCGCCATCCTGATAGAGAAACTCGAAGGTGCCGGCGCCGCGATAGCCGATACGCTGGCAAGCGTCCACGCAGGCTTGCCCGATCCGGCGGCGCTGCGCCGGCGCGATGCCAGGCGCGGGGGCTTCCTCGATGACCTTCTGGTGGCGGCGCTGCATGGAGCAGTCGCGCTCACCCAAATGAATGGCGTGGCCGTGAGTATCGGCCAGCACCTGGATCTCGATATGGCGGGGATGATCCAGATACTTTTCCATGTACACCGTCGGATTGCCGAACGCCGCGCCCGCCTCGCTGCGGGTCAGATCCAGGGTAGTGAGTAGCGCGGCCTCGCTGTGCACCACTCGCATGCCGCGACCGCCGCCACCGCCGGCTGCCTTGATGATGATGGGGTAGCCGATGTCGCGAGCGATCCGCAGAATCTCCGGCTGGTCGTCGCCCAGCGGGCCGTCCGAACCGGGCACGCAGGGCACGCCGGCTTCCTTCATCGCCCGGATGGCCGACACCTTGTCGCCCATCAAGCGGATGGTTTCCGGCTTGGGACCGATGAAGACGAACCCGCTCTGCTCGACCCGTTCGGCGAAATCGGCGTTTTCGGACAGGAAGCCATAACCGGGATGAATCGCCACCGCGTCGGTCACCTCGGCGGCGCTGATGATCGCCGGCATGTTCAGGTAGCTCCCGGCGGCGGGCGACGGGCCAATGCAAACGGTTTCGTCGGCCAAGCGGACGTGCTTGAGGTCGCGATCCACGGTGGAATGCGCGGCCACGGTGCGGATGCCCAGTTCCCGGCAGGCGCGCAGGATGCGCAGGGNNGCGATTTCCCCGCGGTTGGCGATGACGACTTTTTCGAGCATGGCGAGGGTTATTCGATGATCAGCAGCGGCTGGTCGAATTCGACCGGCTGGCCGTTCTCGACCAGGATGCGGATGACGGCGCCGGCGTGGTCGGCCTCGATCTGGTTGAACATCTTCATCGCCTCGATGATGCAAACCGGGTCGCCGACGTTGACGCGCTGGCCGATCTCGACGAACGGCTTGGAACCGGGCGCGGCCGAGCGGTAGAAGGTGCCGACCATCGGCGAGCGCAGCACATGGCCCCGCGGCGTTTCCGCCTCGGCGGCGGGCGCGGACGGCGCGGCGGGCGGCGCGGCGGACATCGGCCCAGCCAGGGGGGGACCGTAGCCGGGCGCGGCCCAGAGCGGCGGCATCGCCAGCGGCGCGCCGCCGTGCGCATGGCGGCTGATCCGTACCGAATCCTCGCCCTCCTTGATTTCGATTTCGGCGATGCTTGAGGTTTCAAGCAGTTCGATGAGTTTCTTGATCTTGCGGATGTCCGTGGGCATGACGGTGGCTACCGGCGTGGGGTGGCGAGGTGGCGGTCGGCGGCGCGCAGCGCCAGTTCGTAGCCCTGTGGGCCCAATCCACTGATGACCCCGACGGCAATGTCGGACAGGTAGGAATGGTGGCGGAACGGCTCG
>JAGRHI010000069.1:2000-3019 GCA_020445045.1 Candidatus Competibacteraceae bacterium | reverse complement strand
GATGACGATGAAGGCGACGCCTTCCAGACCGGCGGCGTGGATACGGTCGATCAGGGCATGTTCGGCGTTGCTTTGGAAACAGGCCAAGTCGTGCGATCCCAGTTCCATGGCCAGCGCCGCGCAGCGCCGCTCGATGGCGGCCAGGGTGTCGGCCCCGTAGATTCCCGGTTCGCGGGTACCGAGCAGGTTCAGGTTCGGTCCGTTGAGTAACAGCAATTTTGCCATGATTCAGGCAGGGTCCTCATAAAGGGCGCGATTTTGCGTGAAGGTCAATCGGTTGTCTAGCCAGAAATACCTTTGTTCTATCGCTGATAGGGGTGCGCGGACCACGGATTTCGGGTACATCGAATCAGCCCCGCGCGGCCAACAGCGCCCGCAGGCGCGCGTCGAACGCTTCGGCGTTCAGGAATCCCACCAGCCGGTATTCGTGGCGTTCCCGGCCGTCCGAACCGAAAAACAGGACGGCCGGCGGACCGATAATGCCGAACTTTTCCATCAGCGCCCGATCGTCGGCGTCGTTGGCGGTCACATCGGCCCGCAGCGTCACCATTTCGGCCAGCGTCGCCCGCACCGCAGGATCGGTGAAGGTCAGGCGATCCAGTTCCTTGCAGCTCACGCACCAGTCGGCGTAAAAATCCAGCAGCACCGGCCGCCCGGCCGCCCGGCGCAGCGCTTGGTCGACATCGGCCGAGGTCTTGACCGGACGGAACAACGGGCCTTGCGCCGCGCTGGCCGACTGAGCGACAAACCCGACCCCACGCAACGGTTGCCAGGGATCGCGACCACCGGCGGCGACGCCGATCAGCAACAGCACGCCGTAAATCAACAGCACCATGCCCAAGCCCTTGACCAGGGTGCGCCAGGCCGGAGCACCGTGCGCCACCGCTTGCAGGGCACCCATGTAGGTGGCGGTGACGATGAACAGCGTCGCCCACAGCACCATGACGGCCGCGGCCGGCAGAATCCGTTCCAGCAGCCACAGCGCCACCGCCAACAGCAGCACGCCGAACACCGTCTTG
>JAGRHI010000069.1:0-1920 GCA_020445045.1 Candidatus Competibacteraceae bacterium | reverse complement strand
CGCGAACAGCGCCGCCGCGCCCAGCACCAGATCGCCGGTGACGGCGATGAAGGTCAGCGCGCCGATCAGCGGCGGGGCCACGCAGGGCCCGACGATCAGCGCCGACAGGAAGCCCATGATCGCCACCCCGGCGAATTGACCGCCGCGTTGACGGTTGCTCAGCTCCGCCAAGCGGTGTTGCAGGTAGGTGGGCAATTGCAAGTCGTACAGGCCGAACATGGATAAGGCCAGCAACACGAACATGCCGCTGAACACGGCAATGACCCATGGATTCTGGAACCACGCCTGGATATTCTGCCCCAGTAGCGCCGCCAGCACGCCGGCCACGGTGTAGGTCAGCGCCATCGCCAGCACGTAAACCAGCGACAGCAGGATCGCCCGTCGGCGGGTCAGTTTCGCGCCTTGTCCGGCGATCAGGCTGGACAGGATCGGCACCATCGGGAACACGCAGGGGGTAAATGCCAGCAGCAGGCCGAAACCGAAAAAGGCGGGAATCGCCAGAAACCGCTGCTCGCCCAGCAAGCGCGCCAACCGGTCCTGTTCCGGCTCGTCGCGGGCGGGAACCGGTGCCGCCCCCGCCGCCAGGATTCGCTCGCCGCCAGCGATGGGCGGACGAGAGGGTGGAGTGGGCGCGGGCTGGTCGGCGGCCAGCGCCAGCGAGCTCGGCGCCGGCAAGGCGACGGTCACGGTCTGGCTCAGCGGCGGATAGCAGACCCCGACTTCGGCGCAACCCTGGTAATCGGCCTTGATCCGCACGGTTTGCGAGCCGCCCGGTTCGCGCCGCAGGTGGGCGACCAGCACCGCTTCGTGGTGAAACACCGTCTGACGACCGAAATACGGATCGTCCTTGGGTTCGCCGGGTGGGACGTCGACACGGGCGATGGCCGTTTCCCCGCCATCCAGCAAAACGAGTTTGAACTTGTCGCGATAAAGGTAGTAGCCGGGCGCGATGATCCAGCGGGCTTCCAGGGTGACCGGATCGACGGCGCTGACGGTCAACTGGAACGCTTGGTCGGCGTCGAGAATCCGCTCTTGCGAAGCACCGCCGAAGCGGTCGAACAACCCGGCGCTGGCCGGGCCGACCAGCAGCGCCAGCAACAAGACCAACCAGGATCTGGCCCATCGGCGATGCCTCATGCCGATGCTCCCGTATTGGCCACGATCCAGTCCAGATAGGCCGACGATCCCATTCGCACCGGCAAGGCAATGATTTCCGGCACATCGTAAGGATGCAGCTCGCGGATGCGCGCCTCCAGCAGCGGATAAACCGCGCCCTGGGTTTTGAGCAGCAACAGCAGTTCGGTATCCCGTTGTATTTGTTCCCGCCAGCGGTAGACCGACGTCAGGCCCGGCAGCATATTGACGCAGGCGGCCAGCCGCTCCTCGACCACGGTCGCGGCGATGCGCTCGGCGCTGGCTTGATCCGGGCAGGTGCAAAAAACCACCAGCGGTTGGCTGTCCATGACGGCTCCTGTTCGAAAAAGCGGAAGGCGGAAAAACTCGCCGCAAGGGCGGTTCGGACCTGGGTTGCTCCGGCGAGCGTAACGATAGACTCCGGTCGCGGCAATTTTCTTCCCGCCGCGCCCTTGAAATTTTCCCGCGCCGCCCCACTTCAGCGCCAAGCCCTTGACAGGGTGTTTTCGCTGACTATGATTGGCACTCACTAAAGTCGAGTGCTAACAAATCCAGCGTTAGCCTCAAGTCACCGAACCTTAAATCCCCAGGAGATTTCATCGATGAACATTCGTCCGCTGCATGATCGGGTGCTGATCAAGCGTGTTGAAGAGGAAACCAAGAGTCCGGGCGGCATCGTCCTGCCGGGCACCGCCGCCGAGAAGCCCTCGCGTGGCACGGTGATGGCGGTGGGCCGGGGCAAGCTGCTGGAAAACGGCGATGTGCGGCCGCTGGACGTCAAGGCCG
>JAGRHI010000414.1 GCA_020445045.1 Candidatus Competibacteraceae bacterium | reverse complement strand
GTTGTAATACAGCGTATCGTTGAACAGCACCGTATCCTGCGGCACGATACCGATGGCGGCACGCACGCTGTGCTGGGTCGCGTCGCGAATATCCTGACCGTCGATCAGGATGCGCCCGCCGGTCACGTCGTAAAAGCGGAACAGCAGCCGCGCCAGCGTGGATTTGCCGGCCCCGCTCGCGCCGACCACCGCCAGCTTATGCCCCGGCGGCACGGTAAAGCTCACGTCAAACAAAATCTGTCGGTCGGATTGATAGCTGAAATCCACCTGCTCGAACCGCAATTCGCCCCGGCTGACGGTCAATTCAGTCGCGGCGGGGGCATCGCGGATTTCCGGCGCGCGCTCGAACAGGCGCACCAGATCGTCCATGTCGGCCAGGGCGTACTTGATTTGCCGGTAGACGATGCCGAGAAAATTCAACGGGATGAACAGTTGCAGCAGCAGGGCGTTGACCAATACCAAATCACCCAGCGTCATCCGCCCGGCGGTGACCTGGTTGGCGGCGACGAACAGGATCAAGGTGACTCCGACGGCGATGATCGCGCCCTGCCCGAAATTGAGCGCCGACATCGAAGTCTGGCTGAGCACGGCGCTGTTTTCCCAGCCCGCCAAGGTTGCGTCGCAGCGCCGCAATTCCCAGTTTTCGTTGCCGAAATATTTGACCGTTTCGTAGTTGATCAGACTATCGAGCGCTTCGTTGCCGGCTTGCGATTCCAGACGGTTCATGAGATGGCGGTGTTCCATCCGCCAGTTGGTAATCGCCAGGGTGAAAGCGACGTAGGCGGCGACGCTACCAAAAACGATCAGGGTGAAGATCGGCGGATAGCCACTTAGCAACAGCGCCGCCGCCAGCAGGAATTCCACCACCACCGGCAAGATGCTGAAGGCCAGATAATTCAACAAGGTACTCAGGCTGCGCGCCCCCCGCTCCAGATCGCGGCTGATCGCGCCGGTCTTGCGCTCCAGATGGAACCGCAATGACAAATTGTGCAGATGTTCCAGAGTACGCAGGGTCAATCGGCGCATGGCCCGGTAACGCACCCGGGCGAACAGCACGTCGCGCAGTTCGCTAAACAGGGCATTGCCCAGCTTCAGCGCACCGTAAGCCAGCAGGAGAGTCACCGGCAGCACCACCATGACTTGACGGCTGCCGTCGATACTGTCCACGATTTGCTTGAGCACCAGCGGCACGCCGATGTTGGCCACCTTGGCCAAGATCAGACANNCAACCGAGCGCCGCCAACACCCGACCGCGATACTCCCAGAGGTACGGCAGCAGAGCGCGAAGGTTGGCCCAGTCGCGGTGACGCTCGCGATGCGGGGTTTCGGTATAGCGGATATCGGGACGCATGGCGGGTTCGTCTGAAAAAATTAAGGGCCATCCCAATGGGATAGCCCTTGCATCGGAACGATGCCGAAGCGTGGTGGATTATTTGGCTTCGGGTGCCGGGCCTGTTTTGGTGGATGCCGAAGCGGGGCCTGTCGAGGGAGCTTCAGCAGGCGCGGCTTCGGCGGCGGGCGCGGTGGCTTCGGCGGCGGGCGCGGTGGCTTCGGCGGCGGGCGCGGCGGCTTCGGCGGCGGGCGTGGCGGCTTCGGCGGCGGGCGTGGCCTCGGCCTTGATCCCCGTCTCTCCCAGCATATAAACGATGGCGTCCTTAAGATTGGCTTCGGTCAGCGAGGGGTCGCCACCCTTGGCGGGCATGGCGCGGATGCCGTTGGTGGCATGGGTTACCAGCGTATCGAGACCCTGAGCAAAGCGGGGTTCCCACTGTGCCTTGTCACCGACCCTGGGAGCGCCCAGCGTGCCGGTGGCGTGGCAAGCCGCGCAGACCTTGTCGTAGATCTGCTTGGCGGACAACTGTACCGCAACCACTGGTTTGGGTTGTTCGAAGGAGACCCGTGCGATCGGCTTGATGCGTTCGAGCACGGCGGATTGCTTTCGCGAACCATCATCGGGGGCGACGTTGTCGACCACACTGATGAGGGAAGCAGCCATGAACAACACGGCTGCCAGCAACACTAACGCCGCAACCAGGGTGACGGTCGTGGTGATAACGGATTTATCGACTTGCGGGTTCACACTCTCACCTCATTGAACGCATGGTCAACCTGCACATCCCGGCCACATCGCGGCAGACTCGATTCGACCGGTCACCCGTTCGCCAGGTGTGAGTCTTCGCGGGAGCACCGTTGGTGGGAAGGTTTTGGTTTGGGCTTGTTTGTTATCTTGTGATTCGGGCACGGCCAAACATGTCGATTATAATGTTATTTGGAATTACCTGGAAACCGGTACTTTATCGTTAACTGACGGAGGGACGGAGACCGCCAGCGTGGCGAAGCGTCGATAAATATCTCGAACCGTCGCCAGCACTGGACGAGAGTACGTAATCGAGGTATCTTGGCGTTCTCAATCCTTCACGCGCCCGTAGCTCAGTTGGATAGAGCGTCGGCCTCCGGAGCCGAAGGTCGTGAGTTCGAGTCTCGCCGGGCGCGCCATCTTTTCAAGCACTTATCCCCGTTTTGCTAAGCCCTTCGGCCCTGGGAGTGGACAGGAAGGGACATTTCACGCCCCCTCCAACCTCGCCACCGCCCCGCGCAAGCGTTCGGGCGCCAGATGCGCATAGCGTTCGGTCATCTCGATGCTGGCGTGACCCAGCAAATCCCGCACTTCCGGCAGTGACCCAACGGGCTGGCCATGGATCGCGCCGCTGATTCGACGCGCGACTTACAGGCGCGGGCAGTGTTGATTTATTTAAAGAATTTTACCATCATGAATTTTTTTGAGCTACAACCCTCGACCGTATCCATGCCACCTTGCTGTTGCATGATCGTCCGGCACTGTATCTGAAAGGCAGCGAGGAGGGGCGACTGCTGGACGCCATGCTGCTGGTCGTACCTTAAAA
>JAGRHI010000413.1:158-7613 GCA_020445045.1 Candidatus Competibacteraceae bacterium | reverse complement strand
GGTCGGTACCTCGCTGATGCGCGATCTGGTCACCAAGGTCCATACCGGTCACGGCACCCGCTACGATCTGGAGGAAATGCGCAAGTTGGGGCGGATCATGCAGGTCGCCTGTCATTGCGGGCTGGGTCAGACCGCGCCCAATCCGGTGCTCGACAGTCTGGACGAATTCCCGGAAGCCTACGCGCGGCGGCTGCGTTCCACCGCCTACGAGCCGGCCTTCGATTTGAACGCGGCGTTGGAGGAGGCGCGACAATTGACCGGCCGCCGTGATCCGGGGGCCTATCTGCGCGAGCAGGATCTGCTGCTGGGAGCGATGCCATGAGCGAGCAACCGCATTTCACCCTGGACGGGCGGCGGGTCCCGTTTGCGGACGGCCAGACGCTCATGACGGCGGCGCTGGAGGCCGGCATCTACATCCCGCATCTGTGCTTCAATCCGGAATTCGCCCCGCACGGCAGTTGTCGGGTCTGTCTGGTCAAGGTCAATGGCCGGGTGCAGGCGGCTTGCACCACGCCGGCGGCGGCCGGTCTGACCGTGCAGAGCGAGATCGAAGAACTGCGCGAGATGCGTCGTGGCATCCTGCAAATGTTGTTCGTCGAAGGCAACCATGTCTGTCCGGCCTGCGAGAAGAGCGGGGCCTGTCAGTTGCAGGCGGTGGCCTATTACGTCGGGATGCTGGCGCCGCACTACACGCACTTTTACCCTCGCCGTCCGGTGGATGCCTCTCATCCCGAGGCGGTGCTCGACTTCAACCGTTGCATCCTGTGCGAACTGTGCGTGCGGGCCAGCCGCGATGTGGATGGCAAAAATGTCTTCGCGGTGCAGGGACGTGGCATCCAGGCGCGGTTGGTGGTCAATACGCCCTCGGGCCAGTTGGGCGCCACCCCATTCAGCATCGACGACAAGGCCGCCCAGGTCTGTCCGACCGGGACGATCCTGCTCAAGCATCGGGGCTACGAAACGCCCATCGGCCAGCGCTTGTACGACCGCAAGCCGATCAGCATGGTCGGCGATGTGGCGCAATTGCCGGAGAGTCGGGGAGGGCGCCGTCATGATTGAGGCGCGCCTGAAAGTCGCCACCTGTTCGCTGGCCGGTTGCTTCGGCTGTCACATGTCGCTGCTGGATCTGGACGAGCGGCTGTTCGATCTGGCCGAGCGAGTGGAATTGGATCGCAGTCCATTGACCGATATCAAGGAGTTGGGTGAGTGCGACATCGGCTTGATCGAGGGCGGAGTTTGTAACGCCGAGAACGTCCATGTGCTGATGGAATTCCGGGCGCGTTGCAAGACCTTGATCGCGATCGGGGCCTGCGCGCTGAACGGCGGCATTCCGGCGATGCGCAACCAGTTCGCGCTCAAGGACTGTCTGGAGGAATCCTACCTGCGCGGGATGGGTCTGGTCGACCCGCAAATCCCCAACGACCCGGAAATCCCGCTGTTGCTCGCCCAGGTGCATCCGGTGCATGAGGTGGTCAAGATCGATTACTTTCTACCCGGCTGCCCGCCCTCGGCGGACACCATCTGGACGTTCGTCAGCCAATTGCTATCCGGCCAGTCGGCCGTGCTGTCCTATACCCAAATCCATTACGATTGAGCGAGGCGCGCCATGAGCGATCTGGAAACGGCCGCCCGGCCGGATTATTTGTGTCGGATCGCCATCGATCCGCTGAGTCGGGTCGAGGGGCACGGCAAGGTCACGCTGCTGACGGACAAGGACCATCGCATCCGCCAGGCGCGGTTGCATATCGTCGAATTTCGTGGCTTCGAGAAGTTCATCCAGGGCCGGCCGTACTGGGAAGTGCCGGTGGTGGTGCAGCGGCTATGCGGTATCTGCCCGGTCAGTCATCATCTGGCGGCGGCCAAGGCGGTGGATCAATTGGTCGGAGCGCAAGCGCTCACCCCGACCGCCGAGAAAATCCGCCGGCTGATGCATTACGGTCAGACCTTGCAATCGCATGCCGTGCATTTTTTTCACTTGGCTTCGCCGGATTTCCTGTTCGATTTTGACGATCCCGCCGCGCATCGCAATGTAGGTGGGGTGATGGCCGATTACCCCGACATCGCCCGCCAGGGCGTGCGGTTGCGCAAGTATGGCCAGGAGGTGATCCGAGTCACCGCCGGCAAACGGATTCACGGTACCGGGTCGGTTCCGGGCGGGGTCAACAAGGCGCTGACCCTGCAAGAGCGCAACTACCTGCTGACCGATCTTGACCTGATGATCCAGTGGGGTCGCGGTGTCCTCAAGCTGGTCAAACAGGCGTACCAGTTGAACCCCGGCTATTTCACCCATTTCGCCACCATCCGTTCCAATTACCTCAGTCTGGCGCGCGCCGATGGCGCGTTGGATCTCTATCACGGCGGTTTGCGGGCCAGGAATGAGCGCGGCGAACTCTTATTCGACCAGTTGGATTACCGGCGCTACTCCCAGGTGATCCGCGAGCAGGTGAAGCCGTGGAGCTATATGAAGTTTCCGTTCATCAATTCGCTGGGACCGGAACAAGGCTGGTATCGGGTCGGGCCGCTGGCGCGGATCAACAACTGTGATTTTATCCCCACGCCGCTGGCCGAGGAGGAGCGACAGGCGTTCATGACGTTGGGTGATGGCCAGCCGGTCCATATGACCTTGACCTATCACTGGGCGCGGATGATCGAGTTGTTGCACGCCACCGAGGCGATCAAGGAATTGTTGCTCGACCCGGATATCTTCGGCGAGGAGCGGGTCGTGCGCGGCGAGATGGCGCGGGAAGGCATCGGTGTGATCGAGGCGCCGCGCGGCACGCTGTTTCACCATTACCGCATCAACGAGGACGGGTTGATCGAGAAGGCCAACCTGATCGTATCCACCACCAACAACAATCAGGCAATGAACGAATCCATCCGCCAGGTGGCGGAACGCTATCTGGACGGCAAGGAGCTGACCGAACCGCTGCTGAATCAGATCGAAGTGGCGGTGCGGGCCTACGATCCCTGCCTATCCTGCGCCACTCACGCCTTGGGCCGGATGCCGCTGATCGTGGAACTGGTGGAAGAGGAGAGTGGGACGGTGATGGATTCCCTGGCGCGGGATGCGGATGGAACCATCCGTAACGAGATGACTTCTTCCTTTCGAAGTGGGTTGGAGTGAAGGTTCCTGGTCTGCTCATTCTCGCCGTCGGCAATCTCAGTCGGGGCGACGATGCATTGGGACCGCTATTGCTGGAGCGGTTGGCGACAGTGCGGGAGCAGTATGACGATTGGCAAGACGTCGATTTGCTCACCGACTTTCAGTTACAGATCGAACATGCGGTCGATCTGGAAAATCGGGCACTGGCCTTGTTCGTGGACGCCAGCGTTTCCTGTCCGCCGCCCTTTCAATTTTCCCGCATTCAGCCGGTGCGTGACACCAGTTATACCAGCCATGCCTTGTCGCCCGCCGCCGTGTTGTATGTCTACCAACAGATTAATCACGCTGCGCCGCCACCGGCTTTTCAACTGGCGCTTCGCGGCGAACGCTTCGATCTGGGTGAGTCGTTGAGTGTGGCGGCGGAAGCCAATCTGGCACTGGCATTGGATTTTGTCACCCAGTTGTTGACGCGACAGGAAACCGAAGCATGGGAGCGGCTTGCGGTGCTTGGAAAGAGTAGGTTGGATGAAACGGTGTTATGAATATGCCGTTAATTATCGACATGAGCTTGATTCTGTAAACTTATTAGCCATTTATTGGATGGCTGACACAGCATGCCACGAACCGCCCGATCCGTTCGAATGCTTCCCCGGCTTCCGGCAGGATCGGCTCGAACAAGTGCCAGACGTGCGGCATGTCCGGCCAGGTTTCCAGTTCCGCGCGGGAGCCGGCGGCGCGGGCCTTGTTGACGTAGCGTCGGGCATCGCCCAGCATCATTTCGGCTTCGCTAACCTGAACCAGTATCGGCGGTAACCCCGACAGGTCGCCGAACACCGGCGAAACCAGCGGGTTGGGCGGGGCCATCCGGTTCAAGCCCCAGATCATCAGCAGTTGGATCGGGCGCGGGATGCGCAGAAACCCTTGCAGTCCGGGACCCAGCACCAAATCGGTCTTGAGGTTGCTCTTGAGCGTGGGGCTGGACAGCGTCAAGTCCACCGTCGGCGATAACGCGATTACTCCCTGCGCCGGACGCCAGCCCACATCGCGCGCCCAAGCGACCAACATCAGCGCTAAGCCGCCGCCAGCCGAGTCGCCAGCCACGAACAATTCGCGGACGGGAGCCGAGCCAGTGGGTCCATGATCCAGAATCCAACGATAGCCTGTCTGGCAGTCGGTAGTGATGTCCCGGCGTGAATGCTCCGGCATCAGCCGGTAATCCAGCGCGAGGACCGAGGCTCCCGTGACTTGCGCCAGCTTGGTGGTGATCACGCGATGGCCGCGTGGACACCCGCTGATGAAGCTGCCGCCGTGCAAATACAACAGACGGCGATGCGGGTCGGAATCCGGCGCCAGCACCCATTCGCCTGGCACGCCGCCGGCATCGACTTCCCGAAGCTGGTAATTCGTGTCGCCCGCCAGCAGCGGTGGTTCGACAAAGCCCCGCGCCATCACCCGCCGGATGGTGGCTCGCCGCTGTTTTCTGGGAGCGGCGTGAATCTCGGTCGTGGCCTGTTCCAGCCGCCGCACGGCCTCCTGATGGGCGGGACTTGCCCGCTCCCGCGATCCAGCTCGGCTATTCGGTGGCACTTGATCGTAGTCGCGCAGCGACGGACCTTGCAGAAAGACGCGGATCGACAGCCAAGCCACGAAAAGAACCACCAGCAAGGCCGTCAAGACAGTCCAGTTCAGCATCGGTTTGCCCTCTTTCGGTGTTCGAGGATGGTCGGTACCTGACCGTCGGTTGACATGATGGCTGCCATTGGAAGCTGGAGTACCTAGTTCTGGAAAACGCTCAACAGCCATTTCGCCCCGGCGGGGATGATTCCGCCGGCCCATTCCGGTGGTCGAACGGCATTCCCACCGGAGAGAGCCGCCACCATTTGCGTCAAGGCCGGGGTTCGAAATCTTTGACGCGCCAGCAATTGCGCAACACGGCAAAAATAGGTAGCGTACCGCGCTTCCCCACGGACAGCGACAATGCGACAACCCATCATGCGGATTGAATCCCCCCTGTGCCTGTATACCGACGTAGTGCCACCTGAGTGGATCGACTACAACGGTCATATGAACGTCGCTTATTACGTCCTGGCATTCGACCATGCCACCGACGCGTTCATGGATTATCTGGGCATGGGGCAGCATTACCGCGACAGCCGACGCTGCTCGGCCTTTGTCGTGGAAACCCATGTGAACTACCAACGCGAACTGGTGGCCGGCGACCCGATGCGGGTGACCACCCAACTGCTCGGTTTCGACAGCAAGCGCATTCACCACTTTCATCGTTTGTATCATGCCGATAAAGGGTTCGTCTCCGCCACCACCGAGTTGATGGTGATCCACGTCGATATGGTGGAGCGGCACAGCACGGCGATGCCGCTGCCGGTGCTGGATCGCTTGAGTGCATTGATGGCCGCTCATATCCAGTTGCCGCAGCCGCCGCAATCGGGTCGGGTGATGGGGGTGCGGGCCAAGACGCCGACCAGCCAACCCGGAACGCCGACACTGCGTTGGTTGTCCCGATAACCGGCTTCAGGCACCCGCCCGGCGGATCGGTCAGCGCGCATTCAGTTTTTCTCGACTACGATGGTGAATAGCAGAATTCATCCATCCGAGGGGAGTGATGTCATGAATAGGGCGATACCTTCTTTGCTGGCCGCGGTCATTCTCGGCGCGCCGGTGGTGTCATGGGCCGGTCCGACGGCCGATGCGATGCTGGGCGGCGCGCTGGGCGGCGCATTGGGCGCGGGAGTGGGTTCCGAGTTAGGTGGGCGCGAAGGCGCGATCCTGGGCGGCGCGCTGGGCGGCGCGGCCGGCACCGCGATTACCACCAGACGCTACCGCCGGCCCGATGTCATTTATGTGGATCGGCCTGGTTATCGCGACTACGGTCCACCGCCTTACTATCGCCACCCTGGCCGGCACCGGGGGCACTACAAGCACAAGCACCGCCACTATTACGATGATTGAGCGGGTAGCCGCTTCGGCCTGCTGGGAACAGCCTGGTGAGGTCGATCTTGGTCACGGCGTGGTGGTGAGCGTTCCGGCAGGGGTCTGGAAGCGATCCCGCAATCATGGCGGCGGGAATGGGATCAGAAGAATTGCGCCGGTCGTCGCCGACGTTCTGGCGCCGCCGCTCTGGCATTTCGGGGTGGTTGTCGGGTCGAAGGACACGGTTTACCGCTTTCGATCGATGATTCGGTGTGGTCCAGCAATTCTCATTTTGGCGATTTCACCCGGTTTCGGGTTGTGGGGGAGCCGGCTCGAAGCTTTGCGGCATGAAGATCATCAAGGCATCCCAGCTCTCGAAGCACAGGTCACTGGTCAAGGCACGAATATCACTGAACAAGCGTTGTCGCGAGGGTAGTTTCCGGCGGAGCAGTGGGTAGTGGTCGTCCATCCACTCCAGCACGGTATGGACCAGAAAAGCCAGGATAATGAGGCTGGCCAACATCGACGATAAGTACTGCTGGGTAGTGTCCCTCAGTTTTCGTGATGAGCTTTCCCACTTCAGTGACAGGTTGGCATTCTTGATGGAAATCAGGGTTCCATCGAGGAGGTCACGTGGACTGGGAAACGTTGTATTGTCCGAACGGTCGGTGCGAGCATTACGGAAAACCTTTTAAAACTGGACGGTTAGCGCGCAATGGCAGCAGTCGGGGAGAACCCCAAGCGCGCTGCCGGGCGTGTGGCAATGCGGTGACCTTGCGCCATGGGACGGCCTACTACGGGCTGGAAGCCGAGCCGGTGCAATTCGAGACTGCCCTGCGCGCCTTGGTCGAGGGCAATTCGTTGCGGGCGACCGCGCGTATCATCGGGGTGGACAAGGACACGGTTTGCGCCTGGCTGGATCGGGGTGCCCGGCAGTGCCGGGCGGTCATCCTGGCGTTGTGACGAAACTTGCCGGTCACGGAGTGCCAACTGGATGAATTGTGGAGCTTTATCCATACCAAACAAGAAAACATGCCCGGTGCTAAACGCAGCGGCAACAGAACCGCCGGCTGGCCCGTCGTACTAACGGCTTTTCCAAGGACTTGAGTTGGTTTGAGAAACAGTTGTGGTTGTCGTTGGCCTACTACCATTTGGTATTACCTCACAACAGCTTACGCCACCCGCTACCGGTCACCGAACCGACACGCGGATCGGGCTCGCCCCGGCGATGGTGCTCCACCACTCCCGCGATGGTAGCCGGGCTGACCGATCACGTCTGGACCACTGAGGAACTGTTGTCGTATCGGGTCTCACCGCTGTATTGGGAAGAATGCCCCAATCTCGAGAAATTGTTCCCTTGTTGGCCTGAGGTTCATCACGGAAACTGAGGGACACTACCGGATGGTCATCTATGGGAAGTCGCG
>JAGRHI010000413.1:0-135 GCA_020445045.1 Candidatus Competibacteraceae bacterium | reverse complement strand
GCGCGACGTGGCGTGATCCAGCAGCTATCAATAAGGAGGCATTGTCATGAATGCGGAAGACTTACGATCGATCCAGGCTCCGTTGAAAGAGCGCTACCGTGAAACACCAGAGGCAGCGCTGATCACGCTGCGCGC
>JAGRHI010000412.1:377-2722 GCA_020445045.1 Candidatus Competibacteraceae bacterium | reverse complement strand
CCGGACCAAGCAGTTCGTCGTGCGGTCGTTGGAACAGGTTCAATCCGAAATTCGGGCCATGGCGCGGGCATATCCCGGGGTGCGGCGGGTGTTTCTGGCCGACGGCGATGCGTTGGCCACGCCGACCGAACCGCTCTTGGCGATCCTGCAAGCCCTGCGCCTTGCCTTCCCTCGACTGGAGCGGGTGTCCAGCTACGCCCTGCCCGTCAATCTGCTCAAGAAATCGGTCGACGAACTGCGGCAGCTACGAGAAGGTGGGCTGACGCTGCTGTATTACGGCATCGAAACCGGTTCGGCGGATTTGCTGAAACGGATCACCAAAGGCGCCACGCCGGAGGTGATGGTCACAGGACTGACCAAGGCCAAACAGGCGGGCTTGACCCTGTCGGCGACGGTGGTGCTCGGGCTGGGCGGGCAAGCGTACTGGCGGGAGCACATCGACGCCACCGCCGAACTGGTCAATCGGGTCGAGCTGGATTACCTGTCCACCTTGCAGTTGATGCTCGATCCGACGATCGAGGACGAGTTTCGCCGCAAGTTTCGCGAACCGTTCCAATTACAGGACGATCAAGCGCTGTTGGAGGAACAGGCCCGGCTGATCGAGCGACTGGACCCACCCGCGCCCCTGACCTTCCGCTCCAACCATGCCTCCAACGCCCTGGCGCTGGCTGGCGTCCTGCCACGGGATCGGGCGGCGCTGCTGGACACGCTGGCGACGGCGTTGGCCGGACAGGTCGCGCTAAGGCCGGACTGGCTGCGCGGCTACTGACACCGGCTCCAGCGCATGGATTTCCGGCCGTGGCGGCGCCGCGTCGCGCAAGGCGGCGAGAATTCGGTCTTCCAGCTCGATGCGTTCCGCCAGACTCTCACCCAATTGCGACAGATCGTCCCGCAACTCGGCCAGATCCGTATCGGCCGAGGCACCGTCATAGCGGTCGTGGAAGGCCAGCGCCGTCTGGGTGGTGAGGGCAATACGGGCATAAAGCCGCCGAGCCAGATCGCGGACCGGACTGTATGGCGAATCGGCCGGCTGATCTTCCAACGCCTGATAGACCTCGAACGGCCCCAACGCCAGGTAATCCACCAGCGACTGGCGAAACTGGCACAGCAAATACTGGACCGGCTCAGTCAGCACGAACGGTTTCAACGCCGCCAACTTGTTGTACAAAACCAAACTTTGCTGGCGGGCCGCCAGCAGTTTGCGCACCAGGTCCGGCAGCGCCTTGCTGTGGAGTGGATCGACGACGATTGCGGCGTTCATGCGGCATCCTCACGATGGTGGGTCTGTTCTGTTTTCTTTTTTAGCGCTTATCGACCGCGAGGCTGCTCGCGGTTCTCGCCCTATGCTAATCAACGGCGGCGCGCTTTCCAACCGATAAAACGTCTAGCGTGAGCCGGCGACCCGTCCGGCCACCACTTCGTTGCGCAGATAGACCGGTAGCGCCAGGTCGGGCGACACCCAGCCGACACGTTGGCGCGAGACGGCCGCCAACCGCGCCACGTCGGCGGCGCGGGGATAGCGCTCCTCCAAACAACCGTGCACCGGCAACCGCCGGGATAAAACCGTCGAGTGAACCCGCCAGCCGCCGCCGGCGCCGAACCAGTCGCCCCCCGCCGGCGCGGTCACGGCCGCCGGCGCGCACACCCGCTCCTCCCCCAGCAATTCGGCATCGTCGGCGGTCACGGCGTAGGTTCCCCAGTAGACTTCGCTCATGCGGGCATCCAGCGCCACCGCCAGGCGGGCGTATCCGGTTTCCCGCCCCACGCCCAGCGCCAGCGCCGCCAACGTGGACACCGGCACCACCGGCAGGCCGGCGGCGAAAGCGATGCCCTGCGCGATGCCGACCGCGATCCGTACTCCGGTAAAAGCGCCTGGCCCGCGTCCGAACGCGACGGCGTCCAGTTGCGCCGGCCTGAGGCCGGCCTCGGCCAGCACCGCCTCGATCATCGGCAGAATCAAGGCGGCGTGGCGGCGTGGCGCCAGTTCGTAGCGTTCGTGCACGACGCCATCCACCCACACGGCGGCGGAACAGGCGTCGGTCGCGGTATCGAGAGCGAGCAGTTTCATGGAGCTCCTGGGTTGGGACGGGATTGCGGGACATATGATTGGTCAAGGCCACCGCCCGTATTATATTGACCGTCGTCCTGGAAACAGCAACGAGCCTCGAAAACCCAAAGCATCCCGGCCCCTGGAACAGTCGCCGCCATGAATCTCGAAAAAGTCATCTTCGGTTTCTTCATCGTCCTCGCCGCTACCCTGAATTTCGGCTTTTTCGTCGGCGACATCGACAACCCCGTCCATCACGACGTGTACGAGCTGTTCGCCGCCATCGTGGTCAACCTGA
>JAGRHI010000412.1:0-171 GCA_020445045.1 Candidatus Competibacteraceae bacterium | reverse complement strand
GAAACCATCATGCAGAAAAGATGAAGCCGGACGTCCAAGAAAGCACTTTTTTCCTGGCGCTGCGGCGGATGCGGGCACCGCTGATCACGCTCATCCTGATCTACGCGATCTCGGTGCTGGGCCTGACGCTGATCCCCGGCATCGATGCCGAAGGCCAGCCGACCCGGATGA
>JAGRHI010000068.1:2900-5896 GCA_020445045.1 Candidatus Competibacteraceae bacterium | reverse complement strand
GATCCTCCCGTCAGTGGTCTGTTTGCGAACCGCGACCAGGTCGCGGGTCCAACCGTCGAGCTATCAGTTTCTCACGATCCGGACAGAAATCTTCGAACCGTCAGGATGCCGAGCGCGGTCATCGCCAGCGACCCGAACAGATGCACGCCCGCCGTCGTCATTGCCCAGCCGACTTGGCCGCGAGCGATCAGGGTGACCACTTCGGCCGAGAAGGTGGAAAAAGTGGTCAATGCGCCCATGAAGCCGGTGATCACCAACAATCGGGCTTCCGGGGGCAGGCTGGTATTGATCGAGAAATACGCCACCGCCACCCCGATCAAATAGCCACCGAGCAGATTCGCGGCCAGCGTGCCGAGCGGCAGGGTCGGAAAAACGGGGTTAAGGACGATGCCCAGCCACCAGCGCAGGCAGGCGCCGAACCCCGCGCCGCTGAACACGGCGAGAAACGCATAAGCATTCATTCCTGATAAACCTTATCGTGCATGGCGTTTGGAAGCGCGCCTATTCCTGAATTGACAATTCGCAAGTAGTCTCAACGATCCATCGTTACAATCCTTGAACATCCCCATGCCTTGGAGTTATGAAACCATGAACATCGCCAAGAATATCGGTTCGGCCGACAAGATCGCCCGTCTCGTGGTCGGCGCCCTGCTGATCGTGCTCGCCTTGACCAAAACAATCGGTTTATGGGGCTGGATCGGGGTGGTGCCAATCGTCACCGCGCTGATGAACTGGTGCCCGGCCTATACCCTGCTCGGCATCAAGACCTGCCCGACCGACAATCCCCCCACGCCCTCGAACTAAGCCGCAAGACTGCTTCTCGCGGAACACCGGCCGCCTGGCGCGGCCGGTTCGATTTTTGTCCCCCCGCCCTGTTTCACCGGCCCGCTTTCCGGTGTCCGCCCGCCTTCGCCTTGGACCGGCCGCGCCCCGCCGAGGCAGGCTTATAGGGATTGTCGCCGCCCCGAAACTCGATTCGAATCGGCGTGCCCCATAAATCCAATCGCTTGCGGTAGACATTGGTGAGATAGCGCCGGTAGGCTTCCGGTACGTGCTCGATCCGGTTGCCGTGAATGACGATCATCGGCGGATTCTGCCCACCCTGATGGGCGTAGCGCAGCTTGATGCTGTGCCCATGCACCAGGGGCGGCTGGTGGGCGGCCAGCGCCTCCTCCAGAATCCGGGTCAACTCCGGGGTGGCCAGTTGGCGAGTGGCGGCGGCGTAAGCCTCCCGCACCGACCCCATCAGCTCGCCGACACCGGTGCCGTGCAGGGCGGAAATGAAATGGATCTTGGCGAAATCGAGGAAATTGAGCCGCCAGTCGAGATCGCGCTTCACCTGGGCGCGGATGTCGGGATCGAGCCGATCCCACTTATTGACCGCCAGCACCAGCGCCCGGCCACTGTCCAACACCAGACCCAGCAGGCTGGCGTCCTGATCGCTGATGCCTTGGCGGGCATCCAGCACCAGCACCGTCACATGGGATTGCTCGATCGCCTGCAGCGCCTTGATGACGCTAAATTTCTCCACCGCCTCGCTGACCCGTGAGCGGCGGCGCACCCCGGCGGTATCCATCAGGACGTAACGCTGACCGTCGCGTTCGAACGGCGCGGCCACGCTGTCGCGGGTGGTGCCGGGCAGATCGCAGGCCAACATCCGCTCTTCCCCCAGCAGGCGGTTGACCAGGGTGGATTTGCCGACGTTGGGCCGGCCGACCACCGCCAGCTTGATGGCCGGTTCCTCCGGTTCCGCCGTCGCCTCGTCCTCTTCGTCAGGGGCCGGCAACACGGCCAGCACCTCTTCCATCAAGTCTTCGACGCCCTGATTGTGAGCGGCGGCGACGACGTGTGGATCACCCAGGCCGAGGATGTGAAACTCGGCGCCGAGCAGGTCGGGGTCGCGATGTTCGCCCTTGTTGATCACCAGATGCAGCGGCTTGCCGGCGCGGCGCAACTGGCTGGCGATTTCCTCGTCGGCGGCGGTCAGCCCGGCGCGGCCGTCCACCAGCAGCAGCACCAGATCGGCTTCTTCGATGGCCCGCCAGACCTGACGCGCCACCAGGCCATCCATCCCTTCGTCGTCGCCGGTCAAACCACCAGTATCGACCAGCACGCAGGGTCGCGGGCCGCGCTGGCTGATGCCATATTGGCGGTCGCGGGTCAGCCCCGGCAAGTCGGCCACCAAGGCGTTACGCGTGCGGGTCAGGGAGTTGAATAGAGTGGATTTGCCGACGTTGGGCCGGCCGACCAGGGCGATGACGGGGAGCATGGGAGGCACTTCGGCGGTGGCGAGATCAGGAAGATTGCGCCGGATTATGCCTGAAAGTGCGTCCCCGGCCGTAACTGTTCGGGCGCGGCCGGTTCAAACCGCCGTCTTGCGGGGATCGAAGGCGTCGCGAACCGCCTCGCCGACGAACACCAGCAGGCTCAGCAACAGCGCCAACACCACGAAGCCGGACACCCCCAGCCACGGCGCTTGCAGATTATCCTTGCCCTGGCGCAGCAGGTCGCCCAGCGAGGCCGAGCCCGGCGGTAGGCCCAGGCCGAGGAAATCCAGCGCGGTGAGGGCGACGATGGAGCCGGACAGGATGAACGGCATGAAGGTTAGGGTCGCCACCATGGCGTTCGGCAGGACGTGCTTGAACATGATGCGGCCGTCGCTCATCCCCAGAGCGCGGGCAGCACGAACGTAGTCGAAGTTGCGAGCGCGCAGGAACTCGGCGCGCACCACGCCGACCAGCGAGGTCCAGCCGAACAGCATCAGAATCAGCAGCAGGGTCCAGAAACCCGGCACCACCACGCTGGATACGATGATCAGGATGAACAGTTGCGGCAAGCCGCCCCAGATTTCCAGAAAGCGCTGGAACAACAGATCCACGCGTCCGCCGAAGTAGCCTTGCACCGCGCCGGCCGCCACGCCGACGACCGAGGAAGTCAAGGTAAGCAGCAGCCCGAACAGCACCGAGATTCTCAGACCGTAGATCAACCGGGCCAGC
>JAGRHI010000068.1:0-2673 GCA_020445045.1 Candidatus Competibacteraceae bacterium | reverse complement strand
AGTCCTTGAACACGGGGACATAGAAGGTGCCGTGATGGTAAACCAGCAACGGGCGGTCGTTGGCGATGAATTCCGCGCTCAGGCTCAGGCCGAACAGCAGCAGGAACAGCCACAGTGACCACCAGCCACGGCGGTTGGCCCGGAATTGTGTCAGCCGGCGGCGGGTCAGAGGAGTGAGGTGAAATCGGGATTGTCTCATGCGGCGGCAATGTTAACGGTGGGATCGGGGCCGGTCCAGAGGATTGGCAACACGCATAAGGTAGACAAACGTGGGAAACCCACTGATGTAACGCTATACTTGTGACATGACTCTAGATAGTGACGCGACCACTGGCGATGACACAGCCGCTATCCAGCCTGCACGCCAACGCCACCTCACGCCCAAGCAACGGGTCTGCATCCAGCGCTCGTCCCGCCCGGCGGCCGAACTGGCCGTGGAGATCAGGTGAGCAAGACCACGATTCGTCGCTGGCGAGCACGGGACACGGTGCGGGACCGCCCGCACACGCCGCACCGGCTGGCCACGACCCTGAATCCGCTGCAAGCGTTCGTGGTGGTGGAATTGCGCAAACTGCTGTTGCTGCCGCTGGACGACCTGTTGGTGGTGGCCCGCGAGTTCGTCGGTCCCGAGCTGTCGCGCTCGGCGTTGGATCGCTGTCTGCGCCGCCACGGCGTGGCCCGGCTGGCGGACCTGTTGCCGGAGGCGGAAGGCCAACCCCCGTTGCCCAAGCCCTTCAAGGATTACGAACCGGGCTTCGTGCATGTGGATGTGAAGTACCTGCCCCGAATGCCCGACGAGGCTGAACATCGCGATCTGATCGTCGCCATCGACCGGGCCAGCCGCTGGGTCTATTTCGAGATCCAATCCGACCAGTCCGTCGCCACCGCCGCCGGCTTCCTGGAACGCCTCATGCCAAGCATGAGTAACACCATCCAGATCTACATCAACTATGGAGCAAAAGCAGATAGAGGAGATGGCAGGGAGTTTACCGCGCACCGGGTCAGCCTCCCTGATCGATGGCTAAAAAAAATTTGCCGCCGCTTTGAACCCCTCGGCGCTCCTTGGGGAATACCCCAGCAAGACCGTGAACATTGGGTGCACGGAACAAGCCATCTTTAATCAGGGGAGTTCACCACATGAACCTTAAATCTCTCGTCAACGCAACGCTGGTCGCCTGCTGCATCCATAGCGGAGCAACGGTGGCGGCCACGGATCGCAGCGCGACGGTATCCATCATGAATTTGACGGGTGAGCCCATTGTCGCTGCTTATTCCCATAAGTACAGCAACAAGTACAAGGACAGCGGAACGACCTCTTCCAAGCAGCCGGTGGGTGTGGGTTTCATACAAAATGCCGGCAAGGCCCGGTTTAGAACCGGGTTTGGAACCACGGGCAAGGACTGGTGGGTCGTCTCTTTCGTGGATGACCGGGGATGTACTTATGTTTCCAGCCCAAGGAATGCGCGGAAATTCGTGGATGGTCTCGAAAAAACCGCCATCTTTACCGGTGGAATCCTGGTGGAGGCTGGAGTCGATGTCGCTATCACCGGTCTTTTGGATCCGGAACCGGTGGGCAAGATCGCGGGCGGCGTGTTGGGAGGTGTGACCGCCGGTTTGGGGGCCACGATGGTGGGACTCTCCAATACCGAAAGCACGGCGGGATTCAAGCAACACATTTTGAGGAGCCAGGATACGAGCATCCTGATCATGGTCAATAAGAAGAACGCCATCTTTCAATCGAAAAGTGGTAAATCGACGACCGGGATGGTCATGACCGGGTGCTTCAAAAAGGAAGCCTAAGGGATTGATCCTCGAATTTTTAAGGATAAGTTTCCCCGATTCCCACGCGGCACGTGGGAATCGGGTTGGCGCCACTCCAGCGAAGTGCCTTCCTGAAAATGACTCACCGCCTTGTGGGGTGAGGTGGACTTCAGGCCGAAGACCGGCTTGAACGATGAAATCGGTGGCGATCCCTGTGGTTGAGCGGATTCGGACTACCCGCGGAGAAGGGTTGACGTTGACGCATTGGCTTGCCTTATGGGCTGGGTAAAGCCAGAGTTTAGGACCTTGTCCTGAATGTAGGCTCCACTTCAGAGGATTGCATGACACATTCCCCACAGTCCAGAACCCCCTCGGCATGGCCAGAAGATGGGCTTGCCGCCGGCTACCGCAACCCCCCTTCCACGGGCTCGAAGCCGTGAATGTCGATCGGGAACTGATGCGGGCGGTGGCGCGCCAGGATCGACAGGCCTTCAAGGCGCTGTACGAACGGTATGCGCCGCGCATCGGCGCTTATCTGATGAAGCTGTTGAAACGACACGAACTGGTGGATGAGACGGTGAACGATGTCATGCTGGCCGTGTGGCAATATGCCGACCGTTTCGACCCCGAGCAAGGACCGCTGCTGACCTGGTTGTTCGGCATCGCCCACAACAAGGGGTTGAAGGCCTTGCGTGGCGCCGGGCGGTTTCGCGCCGAAGTGTCGGTCGATCCGCAGTCACCGGCCGCCCTGGACGACGCCGATGGGCACGAGGATGGTCCTCAGGCGGTCGCGCCCCACCCTCCGGAGCGCACCGTGCTGGGCTGGGAACTGGGGCAGGCGCTGGCCTGGGCGCTGGACCAGCTCTCGCCCGACCATCGCGCCGTGGTCGAATTGACCTTCGGCGAGGAGCG
>JAGRHI010000411.1:1806-2201 GCA_020445045.1 Candidatus Competibacteraceae bacterium | reverse complement strand
GCGGCAAGGGGCTGAACGTGACCGTACCGTTCAAACAGGACGCCTGGGTGTTCGCCGACCTGCTCAGCGCGCGCGCCGAGCGGGCCGGGGCAGTGAATACCCTGGTCTTCGATGCAACTGGAGTGCGCGGCGACAATACCGATGGACCGGGCTTGGTGCGTGACCTGACCGTCAATCATGGCTGTCCGCTGGCGGATAAAAAAATTCTGCTGCTGGGGGCGGGCGGCGCGGCGCGCGGGGTGCTGCAACCGCTACTGGCCGAACGGCCGGCGCATCTGGCGATCGCCAACCGCACGGCGGGTAAGGCGGTGGAACTGGCCTTGCGCTTCAGCGACCTGGGGCGGGTATCCGGCGGCGGCTTCGCCGATCTGGCCGGGCGCCGGTTCGATCTGATC
>JAGRHI010000411.1:0-1737 GCA_020445045.1 Candidatus Competibacteraceae bacterium | reverse complement strand
TGGTGCTACGACCTGATGTACGGCAAGGAGCCGACCGCCTTCGTGCGCTGGGGACGGGAGCACGGCGCCGCCCATTCCCTGGACGGGTTGGGGATGTTGGTGGAACAGGCGGCGGAGTCGTTCCATCTCTGGCGCGGGGTCTGGCCGGAGACGAAACCGGTGATCGAGGCGTTGCGGGCGCAGTGAGAGGGGGCAACGAGGCGGCGGGCAAGCTTCGGAACGGCTCGCGGCGAACAGGGTCGGGGTCATCCCGCCCATCCGCCGTTTCCACGAGACGCGCGGCCTATCCTCGCCACCCTCCCGCCAGCGCCGCCGGGGGATCGGCCAGCGATTGAAACCGCGCCAGCCGCACCACGTTGCGCTGACGATGACCCAGCAGCGGCATGATGCCTCGTGCCAGCAGCGCCTGCATGGCCCGTTCGCCCAGCAAGACCTCGGTGCCCGGCTGCATCAGTCGTTCATCGGCTTCTCCATACACATGCGCCGGCAGATCGTCCAGTTCCAGCACGTCGCCGGGGCTGAAGTCCCAACCGTTTTCCGCGAACGCCGCCGCGATCAACCGCACGCAGGCGAAGGCTGGATTGCCCCATAGATAAGCGTCGGGATCGCGGCCCAGCGGCATCTCCTCGAACTCCAGTTGCTCGACCGGTTCGGTTTTCTGGCCGTAGGGCAGCCGCAACAGCACCCGAGGCAGCGCCAGCCCCAGCCAGGGCGCGACCTCGGTCTGGCGCAGCGCCTGCCAGTGCTGTTCGGCGGCGGCGGGCAGCGGCGCCCATTGCGTGGGGTCGGCCAGATCGGCGGCGGACGCGCAGCCCAGCGCGCTGGGATCGGCCGCCGCCAGGAACGGACCGCCGGTGTGGGCGGCCACCGATCCCAGCGCCGCCAGCAGGGCGATATCGTCTGGGGTGGCGCCGAACGCGTAGTCTCCGACCAGCAGCGACCAGGGCTGGCTGTCGGGCAACTGGACTTCCCGGTCGATCAGCAGCGTGTAAAGGCTGGTGGCGCGCGGTTGGCCGGCGGCGGTGCGCAGGTCGGCGAGCAGCTCCTGCTTGGTGACGTCGAGCAGGTCGACGCGCAATGTGTCGCTATCGAGGTTGGCGACTAGATCCCGCACGCCGCGCCAGGTCGCTTCCAGGGCTTGAAACGCCGGCTGGTGCAGAATTGCTCGCAATTGTTCGCCGATCGCCGCGTCCACCGCCTCGATCCAGGCTTCCTGGCGTGGATCGGTCCGCACGATATGCGGTTGAACCACTGCTTGCAGCAGGGTATTGATGGTCGCCGTTCCCACATCGACCGCCGGTCGCGTCGACGGTGGTTCGGAGGTCGCCGGTCGCGTCGACGGCGGCTCGGACGTCTTGCCCAGCAGGCGTTCGAGCAGGGCGGAGTCATCTTCCGCGGCGGCCGGTTCCGGTTTGACAGATTCCTGGAGTGGGGCGGGGCTCAATTCGGCGACGGCTTGGGCGAAGCTGGCTGGATTGAGCAGGCGGGCGCGGCTGCGGCGCAGGGACTGAAACAGCTCCAGCCGCTGGTAAAGCGCATCGGGATGAAAGTCGTCGAGCTGGGCAAAGCCGATCGTCAGCGCCGCCCCACCGGCCCCACCGTTCAGCGTCAGTCGCAACTTCGGCGCCAGCCGGGCCATGACTGCGTCGAGGTTGTCGGCGTTGGCCGTCAACAGCGGCCGGCTGCTCAGCTCCAGCAGGGCGGAAGGATTTTCCCGCCGCGCCCGTCCGCTGAAGT
>JAGRHI010000007.1 GCA_020445045.1 Candidatus Competibacteraceae bacterium | reverse complement strand
CGGCCATATCTGGGTGGAAAGCGAGATCGGCCAAGGCACGACGTTTATCGTGGAATTGCCGGAGAAGGCATAAAGCGGAACAAGGCGGCCACGACCGGTTGCCTCAACCCAGTGAATTGGCCTGAAGCAGCGTTTGCGCGGTTTCGACGCAGATCACGGGCAGCGGGCAATGACCCAAAGCGGGCCGAAATCTCGGTGGCGGCTTGCAGGACCCAAGGAATCCAAGCACCTCGACGATGAGAATCTACCTCGACTTGTTGCGACGCGTGTTGAACGAGGGCGCTCGCAAGCAGGACCGTACCGGCGTCGGCACCTTGAGCCTCTTCGGCGCGCAACTACGTTTCGATTTGCGGGCCGGGTTTCCGCTGGTGACAACCAAGAAACTGCATCTGCGTTCGATCGTGCATGAACTGTTGTGGTTCTTGCGCGGCGATACTCACCTGCGCTACCTGCACGAACAAGGCGTGACCATTTGGGATGAATGGGCCGACGCCAACGGCGATCTGGGACCGATTTACGGCCAACAGTGGCGAAGCTGGGAAGCGACGGACGGCCGTCGCATCGACCAGCTTGCCAACGCCGTCGAGCTGTTGCGACGCGACCCGGATTCGCGACGGATCGTGGTGTCGGCATGGAACGTCGGCGAGTTGGAACGGATGCGGTTGTTGCCCTGCCATGTGCTGTTCCAGTTCTACGTGGCCGATGGCGAACTGTCCTGCCAGCTTTACCAGCGCAGCGCCGATCTGTTTCTCGGAGTCCCGTTCAACATCGCCAGCTATGCCCTGCTGACCCATCTGGTCGCCCAGCAGACCGGTCTGACGGTGGGCGAGTTCATCTGGACCGGTGGCGATTGCCATCTGTATCTGAACCACCTGGAGCAGGCTCGCACCCAGCTCGGCCGCGAGCCGCATCCGCCGCCACGGCTGGCGATTCGGCGCCGACCGGAAACCCTGTTCGAGTACCGTTACGAGGATTTCGAGATCGTCGGCTATCAAGCGCATCCGGCCATCCGGGCCCCGGTGGCGATTTAACCGATGGACCCGTCGTGCGGCCAAGATGTCGGAGGACAAGCGTTTGGCGGTACGACTTCCCGTGATCCCAACCGGCTTGACGGCCCACTTAAATTGTGTTGCGATGCACAATCATAGCGTTTGGCGTGGGGATTTTCGAAATGAACATCAATGAGGTCATCGAACGGAATCAGGCGGTGGGTTTGCTGGCATGGCAGTGCATGCTGCGCGCGAGCGGGTTGATGAGTCTTGGCGCCATCAGTTCGGCGCGCAAGGCGATGGATACCTATCTGATGTGTTTGCGGCATGGCGCGGAGTATGCCGAACAGGCTCGGTTGACCGATCCCCCCGAGAAACTGGTGGTGGTTTACGTGGACACCCTCAGCGATTTCGTCGAGAAATCCTGGCAGGACTTTCGCAACAATTTACAAATCCTGCTACTCACTCAGGACGAGATATTGATCTGGGTGGCCAGGATCGACAGGACGCTGGACGAACGAGGTGGAAAGCAGTAGCGGACCGGCGGCCGCGACTCGCCTTCACCCGATCATGCGACCATGGGTTACAACACCCAGGCCGGCAGATACGCCCGTGCATTGCGAAGCGCCGCGCTGATCTCCCGGGCCCGCGGTTCGAAGCGCTGGACCAGATCCCAGAACCGGGGAGAGTGGTTCAGTTCGACGGTGTGGCACAACTCGTGGACCAAGACATAACGCACCCACTCACGGGGCAGAAACAACAGCTTGTAATTCAGGTTGATGCCACCCCTGGCCGAACAACTGCCCCAGCGAGTCCGTTGTCCCTTGATGGCAATCCCGCCATGACGTAGCCCAGTCTCGCCGGACAAGCGTTCCAGCCACGGCGCCAGCGTGTCCTGTCCCCGGCGGACCAGCCAGCGGTGCAAAACGGCATGACAGGCCGCCATATTTTCCACTTGGCCAGCCACGACAATCCGGCCGGGACCGGCGGTTCGGGCGGTCATGACCTTGGCCAACGCTGCCTGATACTCGACTCGCCAGGTTTCCGCCAGTGCCAAGAGTTTGAATTCCCGAGGGGGCGTAAGGGTGGCCGTCGGCGGGTTGGCCGCTTCGAGCCGCTCAAGATGATGAAGCACCCAGTCCCGCTTGCCGTCGACGATCGTGCCCAAGCGGGATCGATCGAATGCGCGCGGGACGGTCACCACCAGACCACCCAGCGCGCTCAGCCGGAATCGAATGGCATGGCCGCGCGGCGACACGGCGACACGGTAGGGAATCCGTCGCCCGTCGGCCAATTCGAGCACCGCATCGGCCATGCTCAATCCTGGCCGGTTCCCGACACCGCCGGCGCCGGTTCCGCAACCATCGCTTCCCGCGCCGGTTCCATCCACGCCCGAAACCGGGTCAGCAGCCACAAGCCGGGCACGGTGGCCGCCATGCAGAACAGGAAGAAGCCTTCCCAGCCCAGCCACTCGGCCAGATAGCCGGTCGGCGTGTTGACGATCACCCGTGGGATGCCCATCAGGCTGCTGAGCAGCGCGTACTGGGTGGCGGTGAATTTTCGGTTGGTGAGGGTGGCCATGAACGCCACGTAGGCGGTGGTCGCCATGCCGCTGAACAGATTTTCGCTGGCGATGGCCAATGCCAGACCGGGCAAGCTGTGCCCCAGTCGGGCCAGGATGACGAAACCGATCAACCCGATCGCTTGCAGCACCCCGAAGCTCCACAGCGCGCGGTACAAGCCCAGCCGCAGGATCAGCACGCCGCCCACCAGACCGCCAATCACCGTCGCCCAGAAGCCGAACAACTTGACGACGGCGCCAATCTCGCTCTTGCTGAAACCGAGATCCAGATAAAAAGGCGTGGTCATCTGGCTGGCCATCATCTCGCCGACCTTGTAAAGCAGCACGAACAGCAGGATCAAGCTGGCGTCGTGGCGCGAGAAATACTCCACGAACGGCTGCACCACCGCCTCGCGCAGGGTGCGGGGCGTCCCGGTCGCCACCCGCGGTTCGACGCAGAACAGGGTGGTGATCAGGCCAGGCAGCATCGCCGCCGCCATCACTCCGTACACGGCGGAAAAGGGAATGAGATCGGCAAGAATCAAACCACCGCCGGAAGAGATCAGCAAACCCACCCGGTAACCGTTGACGTAGAGCGAGGCACCCAGACCTTGCTCGTCGTCGGCCAGCGACTCGCGCCGATAGGCATCGATCACGATGTCCTGCGAGGCGGAGAAAAACGAGACCAGGAACGCCGCCAGCGTAACCAGCGACAGACTCCGCGTCGGATCGGTCAACCCCAATCCCGCAATCGCCACGATCAGCGTGACCTGAATCAGCAGCAACCAGCCACGCCGCCGGCCCATACCAGCGATGGGCGCGAACCGATCCAGCAACGGCGCCCACAGGAATTTCAGGGTGTAGGGCAGGCCGACCAGGGCGAACAGGCCGATGGTGCCGAGATCGACGCCGGCTTCGGTCAGCCAGGCTTGCAGCACCGAACCGGTGGCCAGCAGCAGCGGCAGGCCGGAGGAAAAACCCATCAGCAGGGCGGTGAGCATCCGGCCGCTGAGGAAAACGCGCAGGATGTCCCGGCCGGAGCGGTGGATGGCATCAGAAGGCATAATCGTAATCCAGGGTCAGGGGCGCGTGATCGGAAAAGCGCCGCTCGCGGTAGATGGCGGCGGCGCGCGCCTGCTTCGCCAAACCGGGCGTAACCACCTGATAATCGATCCGCCAACCGACATTCTTGTCCCAGGCCCGGCCACGATTGGACCACCAGGTGTATTGATCGGGATTTGGATTCACCGCCCTAAAGGCATCCACCCAGCCGAGCGGTCCGAACAGCTCATCCAGCCAGGCCCGCTCCTCGGGCAGAAAGCCGGAATGGTCGCGATTGGCGCGCCAGTTTTTCAGATCGATTTCCTGGTGAGCGATGTTCCAATCGCCGCACAAGATGAAGTCCCGGCCACTGGCGCGCATCGCCCGCAGCGGTTCCGCCAACCGGGCCATGAAATCGAATTTCACCTGCTGTCGTTCCGGCTTGGCGGAGCCGGAGGGCAGGTACAGCGACACCACGCTGAGCGGGCCAAAGCGCGCTTCCAGCCAACGGCCCTCGCGGTCGCATTCCGGCCAGCCCAGCCCGGTTCGCACCTCGTCCGGCTGGCGGCGCGCGTACAGCGCCACGCCACTGTAGCCTTTGCGTTCGGCGTCGTGATAATGGCAATGGTAGCCGGCCGGACGATAGACCTCGGGCGATAACTGATGCTCCTGGGCCTTGGTTTCCTGAAGGCAGACCACATCGGCGTTCTGTTCGGCCAGCCAGGCGAAAAAACCCTTGCTGGCGGCGGAACGGATGCCGTTGGCGTTGAAGGTGATGACGCGCATGGTCGGGAACAAATCTCCGGTGATCGGATGGGTCTCGAAGCGCGTTATGATACCGGTATTCGTCTTGCTTACAGCCGGAATCTCGAACCATGCACACCGATGGGCGGTTTCCATGATTCATCCTAGTCTGAATCTACCCCGCGATAAGATCGTCGAATTCTGCCGTCAGCATCGCATCAAGTCGTTGTCGGTGTTCGGCTCCGTCACGCGCGAGGACTTTCGACCGGACAGTGATGTGGATTTTTTGGTCGAATTCGAGGAAAGCGCCAATATCGGTTTGTTTGAAATGGTGGAGATGCGGGACGAATTATCCACCTTGCTGGACCGGCGCCTGGTCGATCTGGTCACGCCCAGCGTGTTGAACAATCCCTACCGACGCCGAGCGATCTTGAAGGACCTGGAGCAAGTGTATGGCGCCTGAAGAGCGCGATGCCGCCCATCTGTGGGACATGCTGGAGTATGCCAGGCATTGCGTTACCCTCCTAGCGAACAAGTCGGAACACGATTGGCATCGCGATCTTGCCGTAAGACTTGCCATTGAGCGCGGTCTGGAACTCATTGGCGAGGCGGCCCGAAGAGTATCGACAACATGCCGAGAACGGCATCCTGAAATTCCGTGGCGCAATATCATCGGCCAACGGAATATCCTGGCTCACGATTATGGTCAGATCGATCACGATCGGCTGTATAAAACCGCGACCCAGGATATTCCACCGCTGATCCGACAACTAGAGGTATTGCTTCCTCTCGTCGAGGATGAGCCATGATCCTCGCCTCACACCTCGACACATGATGAAACCATGATGGCGCTCCAGGTGGCGCCATCCTCAAGCCGGAATCTCGAACCATGCGGGACTATCAACGGGAATTTCTCGATTTCGCCATCGGCCGGGGCGTGCTGCGCTTCGGCGAATTCACCCTCAAATCCGGGCGCGTCAGCCCGTACTTCTTCAACGCTGGACTGTTCGACAGCGGCGCGGCCCTGGCTCGCCTGGGCCGCTGTTACGCCGCCGCGATCCTGGATACCGGACTGGAATTCGATACCCTGTTCGGACCGGCCTACAAAGGCATACCACTGGTGGCGACGGCCGCCGTGGCCCTGGCCGAGCAACACGGCCGTGATGTTCCCTGGTGCTTCAATCGCAAGGAGGCCAAGGACCACGGCGAGGGTGGGGCGATCGTCGGCGCGCCACTCAAGGGCCGGGTGCTGATCGTGGACGATGTCATCACCGCCGGCACCGCCATTCGCGAGACGATGGCCATTCTGGCCGCGCATGGCGCGACGCCCGCCGGGGTGCTGATCGCCCTGGACCGACAGGAGCGCGGGCAGGGCGAACTGTCAGCGGTCCAGGAAGTGGAACGTGCCCACGGCATCACCGTAACCCGCATCGTCGCTCTGGACGACGTAGTGACCTATCTGGCGGAGCGGCCCGAGCATGCGGCGTACCTGGAGGCGATGTGGGCTTATCGGAGGCGGTATGGGGTTGATGCCACGCCCGTGGTTTGAGCATTCCTCCTCAGTTCAACCGGCACCGGCATAAACGATCCGCTGGCACAGCACACCCGCTGGGTTCTGGCTCAATTCCGCCAGCACGCGCGGCAGATCGGCGAATGCGTGTTCACCGCTGATCAGATGGTCCAACACCGGATCGTCCAACAGATCCATCACCGTGGACAAGCGCCGCCGATGATCCCAGCGTCCACGCTGCGCGGTGGCCACCGCGCCAACCTGGGAACTCTGGATGCGCAAGCGCTTGGCGTGGAAATCCTCGCCCAGCGGCAGGCTGACCGAACGCGCGCCAAACCAACTCGCCTCCACCACCGTCGCCTCGAACCCGGCTAGGCGCAACGCCACCGCCAGTCCGGCGGGCGCGCCGCTGGCGTGAATCACCACATCCTGTTCGGCCGCCGCCCGATCCGGCGTGGCGAAGCGCACCCCGAGCGACGCCGCGACCGCCGCCTTGCCCGCGTCCACGTCCAGCAGTTGCACCGCGCAGCCCGGCAAGCGTCCAGCCAACCGGGCGATCAGACAGCCGACCGTGCCGGCGCCGATCACCGTGATTCGATCCCCCAGCCGGGGCGCGGCGTCCCAAAGCACGTTGAGCGCCGTTTCCAGATTGGCGGCCAATACTGCCCGACCAGGCGGAATGCGTTCCGGGACCGGGGTTACCGCCGCCGCCGGAACCAGGTAGCGATCCTGGTGCGGATAGAGACAGAACACGATCCGGTTCCGTAACGCCGCCGGGCCGGCCTCGATCACCCCGACGTTGCAGTAGCCATACTTCACTGGCGCGGGAAAGTCGCCCTGTTGGAATGGCGCGCGCATGGTTCGATGCTGGCTGGGCGGCACCCCGCCGCGAAAGACCAAGCTTTCGGTACCGCGACTGATGCCGGTATAGAGTGTGCGCACCCGCACCTCGCCCGGACCGGGAGGTGGTAGGAATTCATCGAGAATTTCGCCGTGGCCGGGCGTTGTCACCCAAAAGGCGCGTGCCACGAGGGCTTGATCGGCTGGCATGGACTGGAAAGATGGACGGATGGGTGGGCGCAAGCGCTCCAACTTGAAACTCGCAAGGCTTGCACGGCCACTAATAGTTTAGTGTAGCGCCGTTTCGAGCAGCATGGCGTTTTCATGGGGATTGGCCTTAAATAGCCAGGATGAAAGATTCGATGTGTGTAACCCATTGAGGAAGCGATTATGGCAACCGCTCCGGCAACGGTGCCCTCCCTGTTGCACGAATTGAGCTCTCCACTGACCGTTTTGATCAGCACCGGTGATCTGCTGCGCGATAAAGTACCCGATACCATAGCGCCCTTCATTCGCTGCTTGGGTGACACGAGCCATCGCTTTGGGCGGGAGGTGGTGGAGTTGCGCGCAAGCCTGGAGGAAAAGATCGACCTGCGATCGTCCGCCAAGGCGGCGGCGCAAATCCGGCAATTGGCGACGGACTGGCGGCGTTATCAAGTGGAACTGTCCGATTTGGTTCTTGCAATTCAGGCGGCACAAATCAGATTGGAAGATCCGCTGTTGGACCGGATATTGAACCAGAACCTGCCAAATGGTCTGAGCGGACTCACCCGAAACATTGCCCGTCTGGAAGCCATCCAGCCCGAAGATCTGGCCCTTCCAGAACAGGAATAACCGCGCCTCGAAAGCCATCGCTTATTCGCGGCGCGGCGACGGCCCGTCATGACCGATACCGCCGAATCTCCGCTCCAACCGTTGCTGGTCAGCACCTTGCGCAGCCTCGTTCCGGTGCTGTTGTCGGTGACGGGACTGGCGCTGCTCGCCGCCGGCGCGCTTCGCCTCCCCAACGGCTACATCGTCCAGTGTCTCGCCGTGTTCGCCGGACTACTGCTCGCCCTGAGCCCATTTTTACCCCAGCATTTGCCGTCCATCATTTTCGGCGCGGCCAACCAGATCACCTTATCGCGCGCCGGCATGGCGGCGCTGGCGGCGGGTCTGATCGGCCAACCCCAGATGACACCGGCCCAAAGCTGGTTCGTCGCCGCGCTGGCCGGGTTCGCCCTGGCGCTCGATGGCATCGATGGCTGGCTGGCGCGGCGCAATGGTCTGCAAAGCCCTTTCGGTGCCCGCTTCGACATGGAAGTGGACGCTTTTTTCATTTTGATTCTGGCCGTTCTGGTCTTCCAATCGGGCAAGGCCGGCGCTTGGGTCCTGCTGTCGGGTCTCCTGCGCTACGGTTTCGTCGCGCTGGGTTATGCCCTACCTTGGCTGAACCGACCACTGCCACCGCGCAAGCGCCGGCAGACCGTCTGTGTGCTCCAGACCGCCGCGCTGGCGCTGTGTCTCGCGCCACCGCTGATTCCGCCTTGGGCAACGGCGCTGGCCGCCGCCGCGCTGGGGCTGCTAACGCTGTCGTTCGCGGTGGACGTCCGTTGGCTTTGGCGGGCCCGCCGCTCTACCCTGCGGGAGAACGCCCGATGAAGCCCCGTCGAACCTGGCTTGCCCTCATCGAATTCGGGGCGCGGCGGCAGTGAGCGACGTTGGTTCCGGCGAGCCTGTCCGCCGGCTATCCAGCGTTCGCAGCAGCAGCGGCCCCAGTATCTCGATGCCACCCAGCGCGGCCGGACCCGGCGTGATGCCCGGTCGGAACCCCGCCTGCTCGAACGCTTCGATCAGCGCCGGATCGCGCGAGAACAGATGAACCGGCACCTGCCAGGGAATATCCCGACCTCCAACCACCGCTGGCGGCTGGTGATCGCCCAGCACCAGTAGCAACGCATTCGCCGGCGCGTACCGGCGTAGATAGCCTCCCAGCACCGCCAGGTTGTAGCGGACGCTTTGCAGATAGGCCGAGGCCAGTTCGCGACCATCCAGCCGATGGTTCAGTTCCACCGCCGCCGTGGTCGCGGCGGCGGTGGGCGGCGCGTCGAAAACGCTCCAGTCCAGCCGGTAGGGCGGTAGCGGCGCGAATGGCGCATGGCTATTGATGGTTGGGTAAAACACCAACAGCGGCGCCCGACCGGCGGGCGCCACTTCGGTCTGGTGAATGTGGTACAGGCTGTATTGATCGGGAATGACCCACCAACCGTAAGCGGGACCGGGGTACCGCAAGCCCTCGGCGTTGTAAATCCGATCGAAGCGATAGAATCGCCCCTCCGGCCAAGCATACTTGAGGCCGGGCATCACCGAGACCGTGCGATAGCCGGCGGCGGCCAAACGGCTGGCGAGCGTGGCCCGGTCGGAGGCCAGCAAATCCTGGTAGTCCCCCTGATCGGCGATGCGCAACCCGGATAACAGGCTGGAATGCGCCAGCCAGGACGACCCGCCGAAGGTGCTGGACTCCACCCGCGCCGAGGCCATTCGCCAACCGGAGGCGATCAGCGAGCGTTCCAAGGCGGCAAAATCGCCGGCGAGCGGAACGGCAAAACGGGGATCGTCGAACACCAGCGCGCCGTAGGATTCGAAAAAGATCACGAACAGATCGCCTCCGCCCAGGCGGCCCAGATCCGACGCAGGCAGCGGCGGCTGGACGGCGATCCGCCCATGATCCCTGAACACCGTGGCATCCAGTATCAGCTTGGCTTGCTCGACCAGCATCCCGGTCACCGGCAGCGCAAACCAATGTTCCGTCGGCAAGCGCGGGCTCAAGCGGCCGGCGCCATACATCATCAGCAATGTCAGCGCCAGCGCGCCGAGCCCGCGACGACCCACCGGCCGCGCCAGCGTGGCCATGATCGTGCTGAAGGCCCAGCGCAGCACGGTGGCCAGGGCAAATAACAGCGCCAACAGCGCCAGCAGCGCCAGCAGCCATTGCCAACCGGCCACGTTGTCCATAAACATGGCGACTATCCGAGGCAGATGCTGACTGTCCCAGTACAGATTGATGGATCGCCCCATCAGCGCCGGCACGGTAACATCCAGATAACGCCCCAGCACCAGCAACAGGAGGCACCCGAACAGGACATTGCGCGCCACGCGCCCCGGTACGCCCCGCCAAGCGGCGAGCAACGCCAGCGCCAACAGCAGGACCACCAGTTCGAGGGACAGCTCCGGTACCCAGCGCACACCGATCGTGGGCCAACGGTTCTGAAAGGTCAGCGCCGAGTTCAGCAGCAGCAGCGCGAGGAATATTCTTGGCAAGTTCGGCATCAACGATTCCTATACCGTCAAACAAGACCGCCCGTCGCGATCCCCAGCGCGAACGGTACGGAACGACCACGGACCACACGTCTCCCATGCATACTCACGCTCACGCTCATTCCCACCCTCATCACCACTGCGAAACCGCCGGCCGCATGCTGTGGATCGCGGCCGCCATCACCCTGGCGTATGCTGGGGTGGAGGCCGGGGTGGGCTGGTGGGCGGGATCGCTGGCGCTGGTGGCCGATGCGGGCCACATGGTCAACGACGCTGGCGCGCTCACGCTGGCCGCCGCCGCCGCTTGGCTGGCCCGGCGACCGGTCTCGACCCGACACAGCTATGGGTTTGGTCGCGCCGAATTTCTAGCGGCCTTGGTCAATAGCGGCGCCATGCTGGCGCTGGTGGCTTGGTTGACCGTCTCCGCGACGCAACGGCTGCGCGACCCTCAGGCCGTCGTCGGCGAGGCCGTGTCGCTGGCCGCCGCCGTCGGGCTGGTGATCAACCTGCTGGTGGCCTGGCTGCTCAGTCGCGGAGAGCGGAATCTCAATACCCGCGCGGCATTGCTGCACGTCCTGGGTGATGTGCTGGGTTCGGTGGCCGCCCTGCTGTCCGGCATCGTGATTGCCCTCACCGGCTGGACGCCCATCGATCCGCTGCTCTCGCTGGGCATCGGCGCGCTGGTTCTGCTCTCCAGCCTGCGCCTGCTGCGCGAAGCCCTGCATGGACTGATGGAAGGCACGCCGCTCGATCTGGCGCTGGAGGACGTGGGTCAGTCCCTGGCCCGCCTGCCTGGGGTGATTTCGGTGCACGACCTGCATATCTGGAGCGTGGCCCCGGAAAAGATCATGCTTTCCGCCCATCTGGTGGTGCGAGACCTACGTCAATGGGAAACGGTGCTCGATGCCTGCCTCGCCCTGCTCGACGAACGATTCGGCATCCACCACGTCACCCTGCAACCGGAACCCATGGCGCGGACGGTGCATTGGCTGGACGCGCGGGGCGGGCAAGCCATCGTCTCCGGCGGTCCGGGAAAAAGCCACCAGGCCGTCCAGCCACCCGCCAACGCTGGCTAGATATCCAGATTGAGCACGTCCAAGGCGTTCTGTTCGATGAAATCCCGTCGCGGTTCGACCTGATCGCCCATCAGGGTAGTGAATACCTCGTCGGCGGCGATGGCATCCTCGATGCGTACCTGCAACAGGCGGCGGGTGGCTGGATTCATGGTGGTTTCCCATAACTGCTCCGGGTTCATCTCGCCCAGACCCTTGTAGCGCTGGATGTGCTGACCCCGCTTGGCTTCTTCCAGCAGCCAAACCATGGCCTGGTTGAAACTCCGCGCCGGCTGGCCGCGCTCGCCGCGCCGCACTTCCGCCCCTTGGTCGAACCCTCCCCCCAGCTTGGCGCCGAACCGGGCGAGGCTGGCGTACTCGTGGGACGTGAAGAATTCCGCGGTCAGTGGAATTCGTCGCGCCAGACTATGGGTGCGGCGGGTGATGGTCACACTATGAGTCCCGTCATCATCCGGCGGTTCGATGGCGACCTCATACACCGAACGGACCCCCGACCCGTCGTTCAGCCGCGCCACCAATCTTTCGCCCCATTCCCGCAAGGCATCGCCGTTGCGCAGCCGTTCGCCGTCCAGCGCCGGTTGGTAAACCAGTTGTTCCAGCAGTGCGCTGTCGTAGCGCCGGGACAAACGCTGGATCAGCGCCATGACCCGCATGTGCTCGCGGGCCAATTCTTCCAATGCGGCGCCGCTCAGCGGCGGGGCATCCGACCCGACCGTCAGCGCCGCGCCGTCCAGCGCCGTTTGCAGCAAACTGGTCGAGAGCTCCCCCTCGTCCTTGACGTACTGCTCCTGTTTGCCCTTCTTGATCTTGTACAGCGGCGGCTGGGCGATGTAGATGTGCCCGCGCTCGATCAATTCAGGCATCTGCCGATAGAAAAACGTCAGCAACAGGGTGCGGATGTGAGAACCGTCGACATCGGCGTCCGTCATCAAGATCACACGGTAGTAGCGTAACTTATCCGGATTGAACTCCTCGCGGCCGATGCCGCAACCCAGCGCGGTGATCAGCGTGCCGACCTCCACCGAAGCCAGCATCTTGTCGAAACGGGCCTTTTCCACGTTCAGGATCTTGCCCTTCAGCGGCAGAATCGCCTGGAAACGCCGATCGCGACCCTGCTTGGCGGAACCGCCGGCGGAATCGCCCTCGACCAGAAACAGTTCCGACAGGGCCGGATCCTTTTCCTGGCAGTCGGCCAATTTCCCCGGCAGGCCAGCGATGTCCAGCGCGCCCTTGCGCCGGGTCATCTC
Source organism: Candidatus Competibacteraceae bacterium (assembly GCA_020445045.1). Lineage (GTDB taxonomy): Bacteria > Pseudomonadota > Gammaproteobacteria > Competibacterales > Competibacteraceae > Competibacter. Next base: position 1,071 of record JAGRHI010000007.1, on the reverse strand, counting down.
GCGGGCACGGCGGGCGGCCTCGCGGGCGCGGGCGGCATCGATGATCTTGCTGGTGATGGCCTTGGCCTCGGTGGGATTCTCCAACAGAAATTCATGTAATTTTTCAGTTACCACCGCCTCGATCGCTGGCTTGACCTCGGACGACACCAGCTTGTCCTTGGTCTGCGACGAGAACTTGGGATCGTGCAGCTTGACCGACAGCACCGCGGTCAACCCCTCGCGGGCGTCGTCGCCGCTGGTCTCGACCTTGGCCTTCTTGAGAATCCCTTCCGCGTCCATGTACTGGTTCAGGGTACGGGTCAACCCGCCGCGCAGGCCCGCCAGATGCGCGCCGCCATCGCGTTGTGGAATGTTGTTGGTGAAGCAGAACACGTTTTCCTGGTAGGAGTCGTTCCACTGCATCGCCAGTTCGATCTGGATATCGTCGCGAGTGGTGTTCAGATAAAACACGTCGTCGTGCAGCGGTGTCTTGTTGCGATTCAGATGTTCGACGAACGCCTTGATGCCCCCCTGATACTCGAAGCTGTCTTCCTTGCCGCTGCGCTCGTCGCGCAGTCGGATGCGGATGCCGGAGTTCAGGAACGACAGCTCGCGCAGCCGTTTGGCCAGGACGTCGTAGTGGAAGTCGATGTTGCTGAAGATGGCGCCGGGCTTGAAACGGATTTCGGTGCCGGTCTGGTCGGTCTCGCCGATCACCCGCAGCGGCGCCAGCGGCGTGCCGAGGTGGTAGTCCTGTTGGTGGACCTTGCCGTCACGGCGGATGGTCAGACGCAGCGAGTCGGACAGGGCGTTGACCACCGACACGCCGACCCCGTGCAGGCCGCCGGAAACCTTGTAGGAGCGGTCGTCGAACTTGCCGCCGGCGTGCAGCACGGTCATGATCACCTCGGCGGCGGAACGACCCTTGGAATGCTCGTCGGTGGGAATGCCACGGCCGTTGTCCGTCACCGTCACCGCCTCGTCGGCGTGGACCGTCACGCTGATCTCGGTGCAATAGCCGGCCAGCGCCTCGTCGATCGCGTTGTCCACCACCTCGAACACCATGTGATGCAAACCGGTGCCGTCATCGGT
>JAGRHI010000410.1 GCA_020445045.1 Candidatus Competibacteraceae bacterium | reverse complement strand
GCCAGCCGTTCCTCGCTTTGACGCAATGCCTGTTCGGCCCGCTTGCGCTCCAGTTCCACACGGGCGCGGGCCGCGAAAATCTTCAGCAGCGCCATGCCGCGAAATTCCTTGACCAGGGGCCGATCGTGGAAGATGGCCAAGTGACCCATCATGTCGTTACCCGATTCGGACACCAAGGGCACGCCGAAGTAGCTCTCAATGCCCAGTTCCGTTAATTCCTTTTCTCGGGGGAACATTTCATAAACCCGATTGGTGTAATAAACCGTTTCCCCTCGGATCACCACCTCGCAGGGACTGCCATCCAGTTCGTATTCGATGTTGTCGATGAAATGGCCGTCGAACCAGAACGCCAGGGTCCGCACTCGCGATTTGCTTTCCAGCAGTTCGCTCACGAAGGCGTAGCGCACATGCAGCGCCAGGGCCAGTTCCCGCACCAGGGCGTGGAAAAAATCGGTGCCGGTGACAGTCGCCGTTCCTTCGACAATCGCCCGCAGGGCAAGATGTATGGAGTCCTGCTCGTCGCCCAGGTCGAGGTTGCAATCGTCTGCCGGGACGGGGGGTTCACTCAAGGATTGCGCGACTGTTCCATTCATACACACACCCTCACAGACACTCTCGGACCCTGCTGAATCCAGAAAACTCGGGCTCGGCCGCGAACCGCGTCACTGGGCAGTGCCCCAAAGCGTTTCGAGCCGTTGATCCCGGCCGCAGGAATAACGATAGAATTTATAGCGCACGGGATTCTTCCGGTAATAGTCCTGGTGGTAATCCTCGGCCGGATAAAAGGTCGATGCCGGTTCGATGGCCACCACCACCGGCTGCTGGAACCGCCCGGATCGTTCCAGCGCCTGCTTGGATTCCTCGGCCAGGCGCTTTTGCTCGTCGCCGTGATAGAAAATCGCCGGACGGTATTGCTGGCCCCGGTCGCAAAACTGGCCCCCGGCATCGAGCGGATCGATGTTATGCCAAAAAATCTCCAATAATTGCGCATAGCCGATTCGAGCGGGATCGTAAACGATCTCGACCGCTTCGGCGTGCCCCGTGCCGCCGGCCGAGACTTCTTCGTAGGTGGGGTTCGCCTTGTGGCCACCGGTGTAACCGGAGGTCACCGAAATCACGCCGGGCAACGACGCGAACGGCGGTTCCATGCACCAGAAGCAGCCGCCGGCGAAGGTGGCCTTGGCGGGCTCACCGCCGGCCGCCGGCTGCTCGGTTCCGCGAGCGGGCGCGTACACCCCCAGGAACAACAAGCCGCCGATCAGAACTAACCGCCAGAAATCGAAAATTTGCATGATCATGGACTCCGCGGAGAGGCAAGCCTTTCGCTCGACCCTCCCCCAAGGGAGAGGGAAGTGTGGTACGGCTTTTGGAATACCGCTACTTCATATCCCAGCCGGCGGTGTCCCAGTAACCGGAAGGATTGGTGTCCCGCATGGCTTCCGATCCCGCATTGGCGACCATCAGCACCAATTCCGCCTCGCCTTTCACCGTCTTGCCATAGCCCTCAACGGTCACGCCTTCGGGAACCTTGAGTGCGATCACCGCATGATCCCGCACCTTCTCCTCCGGCATGGCGAAGTATTGGGAAGCGTTCATGAAGCTCGACATGAACGCGCTGTTCTTGGCCTGTTCCTGGGCATAGGCGGGTTCCAGCAGTTTGATGCTGGAGCCGGGCACGGTCACGATGGAACCTGCCTTCATGACCTCCCCTTTCTTGTTGGTGACGGTGACGCCCTCAGGCACGAGAAATCGGTACATCATGTCCGACTTTCCCAGGCTATTCGGGAAATTTTTCATATTGAACCCTTGGGCGTGAACAGTCATGGCACTCAGCAATAACGCCAGGGCTACATTCATGATGCGAAAAATTTTCATCTTTATTGACCTCATCGATAGGTATAGGTGAATTTCAGGACTAAAAAAGTATTGCTCGGCTTTCCAAGCGCGGGCTGCAACCGCTCCAACGCCCGCAACGACCGCGGCTTCTCGACCACAGCCGCCGCTATCGATCCCCCGGCGACCTTTCCCATCGTCTGGGGGTGTTGCTCCATCCTCTTGGCCCGCGCTGAACGCGCCGCCTGATCGTCGGCTTCGTTCGTTTCGGCTGGCTACCACAGCCCTTCCTTGACATAGAGCTTGCTCAGCAGAGCGGCTTGCAGGAGGGTGGCCTTGAGCAGGGCATGCTGCATCCGCTCAATTTCGTGATGATCGTTGCCGCCGATGGCGAGGAATGGGCGCACCGTCACCGCCAACGGAAAAGCCAAGGCAACGATGTAGCGAAATCGGAGCAATGGTGAATCGGGGTGCTCCGACGGATTCGCATCGACTTGCCGGAGCCAGGGAGGCTCTTGTGGAAACAGACAAGTTTCGAACAACCACTGTCGGAACCAGCGACGCAAGGGGGTGGAATCGTCTATTGTTTCCCTCTGTCGGCGTCCGCCGTGCAATACGGCCAGCTCGGTGGCCAAGGCAGGATAAGCCGCCGCCATGCCGAGTAGCCGGTCCAGATAATCGTCGGTCTGCCCCTTCAGAATCCGCCAGACCTTGCGCAGCGCGCGCGCGTCGTCCGCCGAAAAAAGGCCGATGTGCCAGAGCAGATCGATGTCGTCTTGATCGGGAAACCAAGGTGGAGCGGCCACGGCAACCGCTTCGCCGTCGGGGGCCTGGGCCAAATGGCTCATGGTGGCTTAATCCTCCTCGGTATGAAGGGTAAGGTCGGTCAACGACGGATCCATCGATCGATCAGATGATCCAGGGACAGCTTGCCGGGACCGTGGCAAAGCGTGATCAGCAGCAGCAAACCCCACACCTGATGTTGCGCCAGGCCAGCGTCGTTCAGGTCTGGATAGGACAGGACCGCCACGATGTTGAACACGAACAGCACCAGCGCGGCGTAACGCGTTCCCAGACCCAAAAACAGGAACACCGGCAGCAGCAATTCCGTCGCCGTACCCATGTAAGCCGCCAACGCGGACGGCAGCAAAGGTACGTGGTACTCGTACTCGAACAGCGTGAAGGTGGTCTCGGTCGGCAACAGACTCAGCGGATAGCTGAAATTGTGTCCGAACAGCGTGAAGCTGCCGCTCACGGTCTTGGTCAACCCGGAGCTGAAGAAGGCGGCGGCGACCCAGTAGCGGGCTAGAAAATCGGCGACCGGGGTCAACAAATCCGCGGTCTTGTGAAACAAAGCGTTAGCCTTGCACAACACAGGTCCGGTTTTCGTCCACCAAGAACGCTGAGGTGGGGAATTGGCGAATGCGTCGGCGGTCATCATGATGGTTTCCTCGGTTGGGGGTTGGCAAAACGATCATCAGGTAGCTCGAAGGCGGTCACGACACCGCGCGCGACGTGGTTGCCAAAGTGAGCCGGTAAGTCGAAATCCGGTTGCGCGGCCATGGCCCGTTCGCAGGCACCGGTAAAGTCACAGCCTTCGGCGAAGGCGCGCAGCAGGTTAAATTCCCCATCCCGCAGGGGCTGAAATTCGATGTCCAGGGTCTCACGCCGGAACACCAGCAGCTTGACGCCACCCTCGGACAAATCCATGAGTGAAGCCTCGCCGGCGTCTTCCTGGTTGCTCTGCCAGATCCGCAGAACGGGGAAGGGCGATTCCAGCAGGCGCGCGGCGGGGTGCAACTGAAAGCGCAGTGCCCCTTGTCGTTCGGCCGGTATGTTCGCTAGCGCTCGTGGGTCCAGCGGCGCGTGGCGGGCGGCATGAAAAACCTGGTGATAACTCCATTCCAACCGGGCGACATCGGGCAGATACACCAGCCCAGCGGCCGGTTCGAACGCGCGCAGAAACGCCGGGAAAAAACCGCCGTACTCGTGCAGATCGCCCAAGCGGGACGGATGACGAGCGATGTACTCGGCGGCGGCGTAGCGGAAGAATCCCTCGCCCACCAGCTTGCTCACCACCGGGTAGACCGCTTCCAGCGCACCGGTCAGGCCCAGCCGGGTATTGTTGCGGTAGACTTGCAAGCGTCGTACGCCGGGCAAACCCGCCGCGCGAATGTGGTGCTCGAAGCCGCTGCCGTCGCTGTCCAACACCGCCGCGGCGAAGCGCCGTTGCAATTCATGCAGCGCGAGCATGGCGTTCCTCCAGGATGGCGTCCGCGTGTTGGGCCTCGCCCACCAGCACCGCCAATTCGGGTAAATCGCTGTCCCATTCGATCAGGGTGGGAATGGGGCCAAAGCGTTGCACCGCCTGGCGATAGAGTGTCCAAACCGCTGGATGGACGGGCCGATTGTGGGTGTCGATCAGGATCTCGCCATCCTCGAAACGGTTGACCGTAAATCCAGCCAGATGGATTTCCCGGACGGCGTGGCGCGGAATCCCCCGTAGGTAAGTACCGGGGTCGAAGCCGTGATTGCGAACACTGACATAGATGTTGTTGACATCCAGCAACACCCCGCAACCGGTGCGTTCGACTAATTCGGCCAAGAAATCCCATTCCGGAATCGACGATTCCACGTATTGCAGATAGCTGGAGATGTTCTCGATCAGGATTTGCCGGCCAAGCAAGTCTTGCACCTGGGAGACCCTTGCAACTAGGTGATAGAGCGCTTCGCGCGTGTAGGGTAGCGGCAGCAGATCGTTTAGATAACGCCCACCGACCGAACCCCAGGACAGATGCTCCGACACCAACGCCGGTTCAAACCGCTCGATCAGATGCTTGAGCTTGGCCAAATGCAGCTTGTCCAGCGGATCGGTCG
>JAGRHI010000067.1:25716-26904 GCA_020445045.1 Candidatus Competibacteraceae bacterium | reverse complement strand
CGTTCGGTGTGCCGGACGGCCTGCAAGGTCTGGGTCATGATGACATAATCGAAGTTGCTGTCGCCGAAATCCTCCAGGCCCACTTCCAGATCGGCGTGAATGACGTTCACCCCCGCCCGAATGCATTTGACAATGTTGGCGCTGTCGATTTCCAGGCCGTAGCCGCTGACCTGCCGGCGCTCGTGCAGATAGGCCAGCAGCGCGCCGTCGCCGCAACCCAAATCCAGCACCCGCGTGCCGGGACGGATCCATTCGCTGATCAGTTCCAGTTCAGGCCGCATGGGCGTTGACCTCGGCCGCGGCGGGCGCGGCGGCGCGGGCGGGTTCGGAGGTTCCGCCGTTCACCTCGCGGGCGACCCGGCGCAGGTAGCCGCGCAGCGTTTCATGATACAGCGGGATCGGCATCAGAAAGGCGTCGTGGCCGGACTCCGAGGCAATTTCGCTGTAGCTGACCTCGCGCCCGGCCCGGACCAGTGCCCGCACGATCTCGCGCGAGCGGGCTGGCGCGAACCGCCAGTCGCTGGTGAAGGAAATCACCAGGAAACGCGCCTGCGTTCGATGAAACGCCGCCGATAGATCCTGATCGAAACTCGCCGCCGGATCGAAATAGTCCAACGTTTTCGTCATCAACAGGTAGGTATTGGCGTCGAAACGGTCGACGAAGGCCTTGCCCTGATGGCGCAAATAGCTCTCCACCTGGAATTCGGTGTCGAAATTGAAGTTGAAGTTGGGCGTGCCTTCGCGCAGCTCGCGGCCGAACTTGGCGCGCATGCCTTCGTCGGACAGATAGGTGATATGGCCAAGCATCCGGGCGATCATCAGTCCGCGGCGCGGCACCACCCCGAATTCGTAGTAGTGGCCGTGATGGAAATCGGGATCGGAGACGATCGCCTGGCGCGCCACTTCGTTGAAGGCGATGTTCTGCGCCGACAGCCGTGGCGCGGCGGCGATGACCAACACATGACGCACCCGGTCGGGATAGCTGATCGCCCATTGCATGGCCTGCATGCCGCCCAGACTGCCGCCGATCACTGCTGCCCACTGCCCGATGCCGAGCCGGTCGGCCAAACGGGCCTGGCTGCGCACCCAGTCCTTGACGGTGACGATGGGAAAGTCCGGGCCGTAGGGCTTGCGGTTTTCCGGGTTGATCGAGGTGGGGCCGGTGGAACCCTTGCAGCCGCCCAGATT
>JAGRHI010000067.1:24410-25688 GCA_020445045.1 Candidatus Competibacteraceae bacterium | reverse complement strand
AGACCACGAAGAATTCTCGGGTATCGAACGGCTTGCCGGGGCCGATGCAGTTGTCCCACCAACCCGGCTTGTTCGGATCGGCGCCCTCGTGACAACCGGCGGCGTGATGGTCGCTGGAAAGGGCATGGCAAATCAGCACGGCGTTGCTGTGATCGGCGTTCAGCGTGCCATAAGTCTCATAGACGAGTTCGTATTCCGCCAGGGACCGGCCGCAATCGAGGGCCAGCGGTTCTTCGAACTGGAGGGTCTGGGGCGTGACCAGACCGACGGAATCCGGGGGAAAGTGGTGCGGCATAAGCTCCTGACCGTTGTGGTAACGTCCTTAGGGGGTAGTGTCATGAAAAACCTAGTCTAATCGGCCCGGCGCTTAGCGGCAACCGAACGAGGATCGGCGGTCAAGGCCATCGCGTCATAAGAAAGGAATCTTGACAACTCATTGTAACCATATAATTCCATTACTGTTTATCAGGCGGATCGCTCCTGGCGACTTCCTCTTCGCAGGTCGAGATCGCACAGATTTCCGGATGCCCGGCACAGCAATTCTCGGTCAGATACCTCAACACGGCGTTGATGGCGCCGAAGTCGGCGGAATAGATCAGCGAACGGCTTTGCCGAACCCGTTGGATCAAGCCGGCATGTTGCAGCGTTTTCAGATGAAACGATAGGGTCGGCAACGGCAAACCGAAGCGTTCGCCGATCTGCCCGGCCGGCGCGCCGGCGGCACCCACTTCCACCAGATAGCGAAAAATATCCAGGCGCGTTTCCTGGGCCAAGGCGCCGAGCGCGGCCAATACGGCTGATTTTTTCATCATGTTGTCATCTTGGGAGCAAACACTACGCTGTCAAGAATCGCCTGGGGCAATGCTCAGACAAGACATCGCGCAATATGATTCACCCGATGCGCGGGACGCGCGCTCCAGCAATGGTTTTTCGGTTCAGCAATTCGGTGGCGTTGATCCGATTTATAAGTTTTATTATTATGAAAATATGAAATCAATAAACAGCCACCCGTTCACTGGACAACACCATGTTGCGGGCCGGACGAGATTGATAAAACCGCATGGAGAAAAATGAATGAGCGCAGCCCGCGAGATCACCACCCAACAGGCGGAAGGTACCCGACTCGGGGCGTTCGAGCGTTACCTAACGCTGTGGGTGGCGCTGTGCATCGTGACCGGTATCGTGCTGGGGCACTTCTTGCCGGGTGCGTTCCAGGCCATCGGCAAGTTGGAGATCGCTCAAGTCAACCTACCGGTGGCGGTGCTGATCTGGCTGATG
>JAGRHI010000067.1:22108-24342 GCA_020445045.1 Candidatus Competibacteraceae bacterium | reverse complement strand
CGTGACCCTGCTGATCAACTGGGGCGTCAAACCGTTTTCCATGGCGCTATTGGGCTGGCTGTTCGTCGGCGGGTTGTTCGCGCCGCTGCTGCCGGCGGATCGGATCGAGTCCTACATCGCCGGCCTGGTTCTGCTGGCCGCCGCGCCCTGCACCGCGATGGTGTTCGTGTGGAGCAATCTGACCAGGGGCGAACCGCATTTCACCCTGAGCCAAGTGGCGCTCAACGACCTCATCATGGTGTTCGCTTTCGGTCCCATCGTCGGCCTGCTGTTGGGGCTGACCTCGATCGTCGTGCCGTGGGACACTCTGTTTCTGTCGGTGGTGCTGTACATCGCGATTCCCCTGATCATTGCCCAAGCCGTGCGTGGCGCGGTCCTGAAATCCCAGGGTCCAGCGGGATTGGCGCACCTGCTCGACATACTCGGCCCGACCTCGCTGATCGCGCTGCTGACCACCTTGGTGTTGCTGTTCGGCTTCCAGGGCGAACAGATCGTGAGGCAACCGCTGGTGATCCTGCTACTGGCGATTCCGATCCTGTTCCAGGTGTTCTTCAACGCCGGGCTGGCCTACTGGCTCAACCGTCAGGTCGGGTCGCCGCACTGCGTGGCCGGCCCCTCGGCCCTGATCGGCGCCAGCAATTTCTTCGAGTTGGCGGTGGCGACGGCCATTGCGCTGTTCGGCTTCGAGTCCGGCGCGGCGCTGGCCACCGTGGTGGGGGTCCTCATCGAAGTGCCGGTGATGCTGATCGTCGCCGGGATCGTCAATCGCAGCCGTGCGTGGTACGAGCGGCGGCCGAACCAGCCGGCGACAGAGATCGCTTAGCCGCTGTTGGCGATTCCAGTGCGGCTGACAGGGCATCCCATCGCCTTCGTTCAGCCACCGCCATGCTCCTCAACCCAATCTGAAAGGTTGCGTCATGAACGTCCTGTTTCTCTGCACCGGTAATTCCTGTCGCTCGATTCTGGGCGAAGCCACCTTCAATCATCTGGCGCCGCCGGGTTGGAAGGCGCTGAGTGCCGGCAGCCGCCCGACCGGGCAGGTTCACCCGCGTTCGCTGGCCCTGCTGGCGCGCGAAGGTATCTCGACCGAGGGCTGTCACAGCAAATCCTGGGACGAGCTGCCAATCACGCCTGACATCGTGATTACGGTCTGCGCCAGCGCGGCGGGCGAAACCTGCCCGGCGTATCTGGGACCGGTACTGCGCACCCACTGGGGTGTGGACGACCCGGCCCACGCCACCGGCAGCGACGCGGAGATCGATGCGGCTTTCCTGCACGCCTATCGGAGACTGCGCGCCCGTATCGAAGCTTTTCTCGCGCTGCCGCTGGCTGAGTTGCAGAATGATCGCACCCACCTGAAAGTGGAATTGGATCGCATCGGCACTCTGTTACCGTAACCGCCGATCGAGGCGCCACCATCCGAGTGGCGCCCACTCTGCCGGCCCTTGCAATTATTTTGGATCGTAGTATATATGAACATACGAATATGCGGATCAAAAGCCTCATGCCTCATGCTCATCGCTTTTTCCAAGCCCTGGCCGACACCACTCGACTGCGTTGCCTGATGCTGATGGTGGCGGAAGAGGAAGTCTGTGTCTGCGAGATGACCCATGCTCTGGGTGAAATCCAACCCAAAGTGTCGCGGCATCTGGCGGCGCTGCGGGCGGCCGGTTTCATCCTCGACCGCCGCGAAGCGCAGTGGATTTACTACCGCCTGCACCCCGACCTCCCCGCCTGGATGCACGAGGTTCTGTCGACCTGCCAGCGGGCGCTGGCCGAGCAAACCCCGTTTTGCACCGACCGCGCCGCGCTGGCGGACATGCCCAACCGCCCCCAGCGTCGCTGCGCGGCCTGAACGAGGAATCCCGCCATGACGACGCTGTCCACTACTCCCGTGTCGGCGAGCGCGTTCGCCGGTGCCGCGAACCGATTGCGTACCGCGCTGCGTGACTATCCGGTCGAATTCAAATGGCTGAGTGGCATCATCACCGTATTCCTGCTGGTTTTTTTCATGCCGGTGGGCACGGCGCGTTTCGACAACGCCATCCTGGAAGGATTGGCGCTGCTGAATTGGTATGCCCGCGAGCATGTGATGCTCTGCCTGGTGCCGGCCTTCTTTATTGCCGGCGCCATCGCGGTGTTCATCAGCCAGAACGCCGTCATGAAATATCTCGGCCCCGCCGCTCACAAGGCCGCCGCCTATGGGGTAGCCTCGGTGTCCGGCTCGATCTTGG
>JAGRHI010000067.1:15483-22063 GCA_020445045.1 Candidatus Competibacteraceae bacterium | reverse complement strand
ATCGGCGCGGCGCGGGACTCGGCCCGGCCATTGCGTTTCTCTACTCCGGCCCCGCGATCAACGTGCTGGCCATCGTGCTCACCGCCAAGATTCTCGGCGTGGAACTGGGCGCGGCGCGGGCGGTGGGCGCGGTGAGTTTCGCGCTGGTGATCGGGTTGATCATGCACTGGATTTATCGCCGCGAGGAGCAAACGCGGGCGGCGAATCAGCAAGGGTTTGCGCCAGGCGCCGACCAAGGCCGACCGCTGGGCGAGACCGCCGCGTTTTTCGCCTTGCAGGTGGCGGTATTGGTGTTCGCCAACTGGGCGCCCGCCAGCGCCGAGGACAGCGCGGTGTGGCACGCGATCTTCACCTGGAAGTGGCCACTGACCGCGCTGGCCAGTCTGGGCCTGGCTGGATTGCTGGTCTGGCGCTGGCAGTGGCGCTGGCCGCCGTTGGCCGCGACCGCCATCACTGTCGCCGTCTTGTCGATACTGATTCCACGACATCCCGAACTGGCGTTCAGCGCCGGTTTGATCGGTTTGACCTTGGCCGCCGCGACGCAAGCCGGCGATGGCGAGGAATGGCTAGGCCAGACCTGGAGTTTCGCCAAGCTGATCTTGCCGCTGTTGCTGGGCGGCGTGCTGCTGGCGGGATTTCTGCTGGGGCGGCCCGGTCATGAAGGCATCATTCCGTCCGAATGGGTGGGCGCGGCGGTGGGTGGCAACTCGCTGACGGCCAATGTGCTGGCCGCGCTGGTCGGGGCGTTCATGTACTTCGCGACCCTGACCGAAGTGCCCATCGTGCAAGGTCTGCTCGGCGCCGGCATGGGTAAGGGGCCGGCGCTGGCGTTGCTGCTGGCGGGACCAGCGCTGTCCCTACCGAACATGCTGGTGATTCGCGGCATTCTCGGTACCCAAAAAACCTTGGTTTATTGCGCGCTGGTGGTGGTCATGGCGACTCTATCCGGCGTGCTGTTCGGTACGTTCCATCCATAGGGGAGTCAGGATCATGATGAAGTTGCAAATTCTGGGTAGCGGTTGCGCGAAATGCGCCACCCTCGGCCAGCATGCCAGCGATGCCGCTCAAGCGCTGGGCTTGGAGTATGAGTTGGAGAAAGTGACCGACATCAACGCCATCATCGACGCCGGGGTGATGACCACGCCGGCACTGGCGGTAAACGGGGAGATCAAGAGCACTGGCAAGGTGTTGTCGGTGGAAGAGATCAAGAAGCTGTTAAGCGCCTGACGCCGCTCGCCCGCTCTGGATCGTGAGCCCGCTCCAGAACGCCTGCATTCTCACCACGGCGGCGCCGTGGGCGGGCGTGATTTTCATGGACCCGCGATGCCGGGCGGCAACCGGCTGGGGGCGACGATGCGCCAGCGCTTGTCCCGACCGGTTTCGCCGGCCAGCAAGGTAACCTGGCTTTTCGCCACCCCGAACAGCTCGGCCAGAAAGGCGCGCAAGTGCGCGTTGGCCCGGCCATCCACGGGCGGGGCGGCGATGCGGACCCGGAAGCGGTCATCCCACGGTCCCAGCCATTCGTCGCGGCTGGCGCGGGGCTGTACCCGTACCCGCAGCAACAGTTCGTTACCCTGCCAGCAATACCCGCCAGCGTCCATCGCCTCAGCGCAACCCGCTCCACATTCCCAGAAAATCCTGGAGCAACAGGCTCACGAAAATCAGCGCCACCACCACCAATACCGGCGACAGGTCCACTCCGGAAACCGGTGGGAGCAGCCGGCGCGCCGGACGCAACAGCGGCGCGGTCAGTTGCGCCAGCACCCGTGCCGCCGGGTGATGGGGATCGGGGTTGACCCAGCTCAGCACCGCCTGAATGATCACGCCCCACAGATAGATGTTGATCAGCAGCTTGAGCAATTCCATCGCCGTCACCAACAGCACGCCGCCGATGCCAAGGGACTGCCCGAACAGCGCGGACACCAACACGACCTCGACCAATTGCAACGCGAACGCCAGCACCACCGAGGCCAGATCCAGCCCCCGGTAGCCGGGCACGAATCGGCGCAACGGCAGCAGGGGTGGGTTGGTGATGCGTACCAGGAACTGCACCAACGGATTGTAGAAGTCGGCGCGCACGCATTGCAGCAGGAAGCGCAACATTACCGCCAGGATATAAAAACCGAAAACGGTCTGGATCAGGAACATGGTGGCGGTCACGATTGCCCTCCAAGCAGGTTGCCCAGCTCTTCGGAGCGGTGGCGGGCCGCTTCCAGCGCCTTGGCCACCACGGCGTCCAATTCTTCGGCCAGTAGTTCCGGTGCTTCCAGAAGCGCCAGCGAAGCCGCCAGCGAGCGGGCGATCAGCTTGTCGAGCTTTTCATCCTGGAAGACGCTGATCGCCCGCTCGGTGGTGCCGCCCGGCGATGTGACCCGAGCACGTAGCGCGGCTGGATTCTCGGGGCTTTCCAGCGCCATCTTGGCGGCGCCGAAGGCGGTCTGTAGGGTCAGCAGCCGCGCCACTTCCGGGTTCAGGCCCAGTTGGACACCCATTTTTTCCAACGCCTCCATCAGTAGGAAAAAGTAGGCGGGTCCGCTGCCGGACAGCGCGGTGACCGCGTCCAGCATCCGCTCCTGCTCCACCCAGACCGTCAGCCCGACCGAGCGCATGATCGACTCCGCCAGTTGGCGTTGCTCGTCGTTGACCTGGGGGTTGGCGAACAACGCGGTGGCGCCACTGCCGACCAGGGCGGGCGTGTTGGGCATGGTGCGGACGATGGCGGCCTCGCCACCCAGCCAGCGACGGATATCCGGTTCGCGTACCCCGGCGGCGATGGAGATCATCAACGGCCGGCAGGTCTGAACGATGTCGGCCAATTTTTCGGCCACCGAGCACAGCACCTGCGGCTTGACCGCCAGCACGATCACCGCCGACCGGCTAGCGATTTCCCGGTTATCGGCGCCGGTATGGACGCCGAAGCGGCCGCGCAGCAGTTCCCGGTGGCCGGCGTCGGGTTCGGCCACCCAGATGCGATCGGGATCGCCACCGCTGGCCAGCAACCCGCCGATCAGGCTGCGGGCCATGTTGCCGCCGCCGATGAAGCCTATGGGGATGTCTTTCATCTCCACCTCATGATTGTGAATGTTCGTGGCGCCCAAACCGCTGGAGCGCCGGTTCGCGATGGCGCGGGAACCGCCTCAATACTTGCCGCTCAGCAGCCGGGTAACCTGTTCGCTGATGCTGGCAAAGCGGTTGTCGTTCCGATAGGCCTCGTAAACCAGCCTTTGTTGGTCAGCGCCGAGCTGTTGGTAGAACGCGTAGGTTCCCGGCAGGTTTTCGCGCAGGACTCGCTCGAATGCCGCCTGATTCAAACCCGCCATCAGTCGGTCGGTTGAATCGTCGACCGTGGCCGTGCCCAGCGCGGGCGGGGATGGGTCGATCACGAGACTGGCCGCTTGCCGTTTGGCTTCCTCCTCGATCTCGCGCAGATAATCGTCCGCCCCGAGCAGCAGCGGAACGAGCAGCAATAAGCCGGCCACGCGGCCGACGCGAGCGGAGAACCGGAGAGTAGTTGACGGCATGGTCGTTTTCTTGGGTCTTGAAGCGGTTGCCGGGATCGTTGTTCGGGCGTCTCGAAGTTGTTGTCACCGCTAGCATACTGCAAAGCCATCGTTCAAGGGCGGGGGCCGAACAGCGCGGTACCGATGCGAACCAGTGTCGCGCCTTCGGCGATGGCGGCCTCCAGATCGTCGGACATGCCGGCGGAGAGCGTATCCAGCATCAGTCCGGCGCCGGCCAGTCGTTCTCGCAGTTCCCGTAGCCGGGCGAAGGACCGCCGTTGAGCGGCAAACTCCGTCGCCGGGGCCGGAATGGCCATCAAGCCTCGTAAGCGCAGGCGTGGTAGCGTGGCGACCGCGCGGGCGACCTCGGCCAGATCTGCCTCGTCCAAACCATGTTTGGTGGGTTCCCGGTCGATGTTGACTTGCAGGCAGACATTCAGCGGCGGCAGATGGTCGGGCCGCTGCGCGCTCAGTCGTTCGGCGATTTTCAGCCGGTCCACGCTGTGGACCCAGGCGAAATGCTCGGCGATGCCACGGGTCTTATTGGCTTGCATCGGCCCGATGAAATGCCATTCCAGATCCAGCGTGGCCAGCTCGGCCATCTTATCCAGCGCTTCCTGGAAGTAGTTCTCCCCGAAATCGCGCTGGCCGGCGGCGGCCAGCGCGGCGATGGCCGCCGCCGGCTGGGTCTTGCCGACCGCCAGCAGCCGCACCGCGCCCGGTGGGCGCTGGAAGCGTTGCTCGGCGGCGCGGATCCGGTCCAACACGGCGTGCAGGCGAGCGGCGTAATCGGCGGTCATCATGGCGAGACTATTCTGACGGCTTGGGGTACGGTCAAGAAGGTTTGGCGATCGACACTATAATACTATGCGGAAACCGACCCGAACGGGACCGTCCCAGCGGGACACCCCGCACAATTTCTTGGCAGGAGCGATCATCGTGACCCTTGACGAACTGTTGACCTTTTCCGTGCAGAACAAGGCTTCGGATCTGCATTTGTCGGCGGGTTTGCCGCCGATGATCCGGGTGGATGGCGATGTCCGTCGCATCAATGTGCCCGCGCTTGAGCACAAACAGGTGCACGGGCTGATCTACGACATCATGAACGACAAGCAGCGCAAGGATTACGACGAGTTCCTGGAATGCGACTTCTCGTTCGAAATTCCCAAGCTGGCCCGGTTCCGTGTCAACGCCTTCAACCAGGACCGGGGCGCGGCTGGTGTGTTCCGCACCATTCCCACCCAGATCATGAGCCTGGAAGAACTCGGCTGCCCGCCGGTGTTCCGGGACCTGATCAACGTGCCGCGCGGCCTGATTCTGGTGACCGGTCCGACCGGTTCGGGCAAATCCACCACCCTGGCGGCGATGATCGATCACATCAACAAGAACGACTACGGCCACATCCTGACCATCGAGGACCCGATCGAATTCGTCCACCAAAGCCAGCGCTGCCTGGTCAATCAGCGCGAGGTGCATCGCGACACGCTCGGTTTCAGCGAGGCGCTGCGCTCGGCGCTGCGCGAAGACCCCGACATCATCCTGGTCGGCGAAATGCGCGACCGGGAAACCATCAGCTTGGCGTTGACCGCCTCCGAGACCGGTCACTTGGTATTCGGCACCCTGCACACCAGTTCGGCACCCAAGACCATCGACCGCATCATCGACGTGTTCCCGGCCGGCGAGAAGCCGATGGTGCGCTCGATGCTGTCCGAATCGCTGCGCGCGGTGATCTCGCAGGCGCTGCTCAAGAAGAAAGGCGGCGGCCGGACGGCGGTCCATGAAATCATGGTCGGCGTGCCAGCCATTCGCAATCTGATCCGCGAGGATAAGGTGGCGCAGATGTACTCGTCGATTCAGACCGGCGCGGCCTTCGGCATGCAGACACTCGACCAAGGTCTGTTGGAGCTGGTCAAGAAAGGGTTGGTCGCCCGCGACGAAGCCGCGAATTACGCCCAGAACAAGGCCTCGTTCAAACAGCAAATCTGAGGCTACCCACCCTCCATCAATTACGGCAGAGCAGCGGCGCGGGCCTGGCGGGCCAGTCGATAGGCGTCGGCCAAAGCTTGGGCGGTTGCCAGCAACGCTTCGCCACCACAGGCGAACACGGTGACATCGGCCACGCCCTGCGAAATATCCAGCCATCCACGCGCCAGATCCGTCGCGGTGCCCTCGAAACAACCGGGCTGCTCTCCAGCCGGACAAGCGATGCGGCTGGGGATGCCCCAATCCTCCAGCAGCGGCAGCGCGGCGATGATGCCAACGGGCAACCCAGGAATCATGATTCGCGACGGTTGCGGCCGGAACGGCAGCGGCGGCGTGAATTCGAACAGTGCGAACGGTTTGACCCGAGGCTGCCGGCCGCGCAGCGTCCGGGCCAGCGAAACGATCGGGGCGATGCCGCTCTCGTCCGCCAATAGCAGCGCGCGCGCCGTGGCGGCGCTCAGGTCGAACGGTTCGCCGGCCGGCGCCGAAGCCAGCGGATCGATCATGCCGACGAGCGAAGCATCCGTTTTCATTTTGACCTTCGCGCCTCACGCACATGGACCACCTGCCCTTCCAGCAAGGTGTGCGTGACCTGCCCATGCAGTTCCCAACCCAGAAACGGGCTATTGTGGCCGCGGCTCCGCAAGGCGTCCGCTTCCACCCGCCATTCGGCATCGGGGTCGAAAATGCAGAGGTCGGCCGGTGCGCCGGGACCGAGATGGCCGCTGTCCAATCCCAGAATTCGCGCCGGTCCCCAAGTCAGCCGCGCCAGCAGCGCCGGCAACGGCAGCACGCCATCCCGCGCCAACCGCAGGCTCAGCGCCAGCAAGGTGTCCAGTCCGGAGATGCCGGGTTCGGTGTCGCCGAACGGTGCTTGCTTGGCATCCGGCTCGTGCGGCTGATGGTCGGAGCAGAGCGCGCCCAGCACGCCCTCGGCCAAGCCAGCGCGCAGCGCGTCCCGATCGCGCGGGCCGCGTAGCGGCGGGCGCACATGGCAGCGACTGTCGAAGCCGCTCAAATCGATTTCGCTCAGATACAGATGATGGACGGCGGTATCGGCGGTCACCGACAACCCTTCCGCTTGGGCGCGCGCCACC
>JAGRHI010000067.1:14628-15402 GCA_020445045.1 Candidatus Competibacteraceae bacterium | reverse complement strand
CGGTTTCCGCCGCCACCGGAATGCCGGGCAAGCCAAACCGGGTGGCGACCTGCCCTTCGTGAGCTAGACCATGGCCCAGTTCGGGGTCGAGCGGGGTCAGGAACACGGTCAGATCGAAGGTGGCGGCGTATTCCAGCGCCCGTCGCAGCACCCGGCTACTGGCGACCGTGCGACCCCCGTCGCCGACGCCGACGCAGCCCGCCTCCTTGAGCGCCGCCATTTCCGCCAATCGCTCACCGTGCAGGCGATGGGTCAGCGCCCCTAGCGTCAGGACCCGAACCTGGCCGGCGGCCCGGGCTCGCCGTCGGATCAGTTCCACCACCGCCGGTTCGTCGATCACCGGATCGGTATCGGGCGGACAGACCAAGGTGGTGATGCCGCCGCTGGCGGCGGCGCGGGCTTCGCTGGCGATGGTGGCCTTGTGCTCCTGGCCGGGCTCGCGCGGTCGGGCGCACAAATCGATCAAACCGGGACAAACGATCTGACCACGAGCATCGATCCGCCGGTCCGGCATGAATCCGGCCGGTGGCTGACCGGACCCGGCGATGCGACCGTCAGCGATGAAGAGATCGGTGATTGCGTCGGTCTGGTGGGCCGGATCGATCACTCGACCGCCCTCGATGGCCATGCGCATCAAGCGTCCTCCCCGAGCGGTCGGGCGTGGTTGCCCAGCGTGATCGACATGATCGCCATGCGCACGGCGATGCCGTTGGTGACCTGTTCCAGGATCACCGAGCGCGGTCCGTCCGCCACCCGCGAATCGATTTCGACGCC
>JAGRHI010000067.1:0-14592 GCA_020445045.1 Candidatus Competibacteraceae bacterium | reverse complement strand
GCCGTTCCTCGGTCAAACCGTACTGCTGGAAGAATTCCTGTTCGGTCGG
Organism: Candidatus Competibacteraceae bacterium; assembly: GCA_020445045.1. GTDB lineage: Bacteria > Pseudomonadota > Gammaproteobacteria > Competibacterales > Competibacteraceae > Competibacter. The sequence goes on along the minus strand of JAGRHI010000067.1, from coordinate 14,543 downwards.
CAACAGCGCCCGTTCCATCCGCTCCCGTTGCAGGCGCAGCATGACGATCACATCCACGTCCCGCAACCCGGCTTTCGGACTGTGGAAGACCCGCGCGCCCAGGCTCTCCACCCAGACCGGCAGCAGGGTGCGCGGCGCGATCACCCGAACTTCGCCGGCGCCGAGGATGTTGAGCGCGTGAATCAGGGAACGGGCCACCCGCGAGTGCAGGATATCGCCGACGATGGCGACTTGCAGGCTGGGAAAATCCGGTTTATGGCGACGGATGGTGAACACATCCAGCATCCCCTGGGTGGGATGGGCATGACAGCCATCGCCGGCGTTGAGGACCGCAATGTGCGGTTTGACATGGCGGGCCATGAATTCCGCCGCGCCGCTTCGCGGGTGGCGCACCACGAACATGTCGCACTGCATCGCCTCGATGTTGCGCAGGGTGTCGAGCAGGCTTTCGCCCTTGGCCGTGGCCGAGGTGGCGATGTTGAGGTTCAGCACATCGGCCGACAGCCGCTTGGCCGCCAGTTCGAAGGTGGTGCGAGTTCGGGTACTGGCCTCGAAAAACAGGTTGACCACGGTCTTGCCGTGCAGGGTCGGCAGTTTCTTGACGCGCCGCTCGGCCACGCCGTGCAACGATTCGGCGGTGTCGAGGATTTCCGTCAGATGGCGGCGGCTCAGCCCTTCCACGGTCAGGAAGTGCAGCAGCCGGCCCTGGGCGTCCAGTTGGAGATTGGTGGCGCTCATGACGCGGTTTGAATCAGCAGTTGCAGGGGTTCGGGACCGACCAGTTGGATCTGCTGGCCGGGCGGCAGTTTCAGCCGGGTGCCGACCACGTTGGCTTCGATCGGCAGTTCCCGGCCACCGCGATCCGCCAGTACCGCCAGCAGCACCGAGGCCGGGCGGCCGTAATCGAACAATTCGTTCAGCGCGGCGCGCACGGTACGGCCGGTATGGAGCACGTCGTCGATCAGCACCAGGTGGCGGTCGTCCACGTCGAATGGCAGTTCCGAGGGTCGGACTTGTGGATTGACGCCGATCCGGCTGAAGTCGTCGCGGTAGAAGGAAATATCCAGCCGGCCGAGCGGTGTAGCGATGTTAAGCCGCTGGTGCAGGCGTTCGGCGACCCAGACGCCGCCGGTGTGCACCCCCACCAGCGCCGGTTCGGCGATGCCGCGTCGGACCAGCAGATCCTGTAACTGCCCGGCCATCACTTCGATCAGGAATTCGGCGTCGCGCACGATGCGAGGCTCCGTTGTTGGTTGAACCAGCTCTCCAGAATGAGCGCCGCCGCCCGGTCGTCCAGCGCCGCGCCGTCACTGCGCCGACGGCCGACGGCCGGCTCGAAAAAGCGTTGTTCGGCTTCCCAGGAGGACAGCCGTTCGTCGATGGTCGCCACCGGCAGGCGAAAACGACCGTGCAACTGGCGGCTGAAGCGCAGCGCGGCCGCGGTCATGGCGTTGGCACTGCCGTCGGCGTGGCGTGGCACCCCGACCACCAGCAGATCCGGCCGCCATTCGGCGAGCAGCCGGTCGATGGCATTCCAGTCGGGGCGCTGCCGGCGTGTCGGCAACACCCGCAAGGGTCGCGCCGCGCCGGTGATCGCCACGCCAGTCGCGACGCCGATGCGGGTCCGGCCGAAATCGAAACCCAACACCACCTGAGGGGACTGGCGGGCGTCCGACGCCGGCGGATCGGCCGCCGGCTCCGTTGGATCAGGCGTGGCCGGCATCGGCGGACAGCAGGGTCAGATCGATCCCCAGCAGGGCGGCGGCGGCCAGCCAGCGTTGGTCGCTGGGCCTGTGAAACAGAATGTCGGGATCGGCGGGACCCGACAGCCAGGCGTTCTCCGCCATTTCCCGTTCCAATTGTCCCGGCCCCCAACCGGCGTAACCGAGGGCGACCAGCAGCAGTTCCGGGCCTTCGCCACGCGCCACCGCCTGCAGGATGTCGCGGGAGGTGGTGATGCCGATCCGTTCGGTGACCCGCAGGGTGGCGCCCCAGTGACCGAGCGGACTGTGGATGACGAAACCCTGCTCCGGCTGGACCGGACCGCCGTGGTAAACCGGCAACCCCGCAATGTCGGGTCGGTCGGTGACGATCTGGAGATGTTCGAACAACTGCCCGAGCGTCAGTTGCAGCGGTCGGTTGATGACCAGTCCCAGCGCGCCGCTCTCGTTGTGCTCGCTGAGGTAAGTCACTGTCTGAAAAAAGTTCGGATCCGCCAGCGTCGGCATGGCGATCAGAAACTGATTGGTCAGGTAGGTGAGCTCGGTCATGTTCATAGTATCGGGATTCGACCCTACCTTGACAAGCCGCCGGCTTCAGCGCGCGCGAATCCGGCCGCCGGGATCGAAACGCCAGGGGCTCTCGATCCGCAGCAGGTCAACCTGTCGGCGCAACTCGGCCGGAAAGGGGGGGTAGGGCGCGGCCAGTTCGACGATGCGCCGAGCCGCCCGGTCGAGTTCGGCATTGCCGGAGGAACGCAGGATGCGGACTCCCCGCAAGCCGCCGTCGGCTCGGATCGCGACCTCCAACAGCGGACCGGCGCTGAGATTCAGTCGCCGAGCCGCGTCGGGAAAGTTCATTTCGCCGACCCGCGTGACCTTGCGCGCCCAGTCGGCGGCGTAAAAACCGGCCATCGACCGAGTGTCGGCCAGGTTGACCCGCCGGCTGCGTACTCCAGCGTTCGCCCGTTGCTGGATTTCCGTATCCAGGCTGGCAATCTGCCCCAGTAGAGCGGCGCTGTTCAGCGGGCCGCGAGCACGGGTTCCGTCAGGCGCGGAGGGCTGCTTGGCAACGCGGGGGGGTCGAGTCGGTTCCGGCGCGGCCGGTTTCGCCGCGAGAGATGGAGAGGAACGAGGTGGTTTGGCGAGCGATTTTGCCGCCACTTTCCGAGCCGGTTTTTGGGAAGATGGCGGTTTCGGCTTTGGCGACGTGGCCGGCTGTTTTGGGGAAGATGGCGGTTTCGGCTTGGACGGCGGCGGCCGTTTTGGCGACGTGGCCGGCTTGGCGGCGACGGTCGGTTCGATCCGGGTTACCGGGGCGGGGGATCGAGCCGGCTCAACCGGTTCGGGCATCGGTTTCGATACGGGCGGAGCAACCTTGGCGGAAACGACAGGCTCCGGGGGCCGCGCGACCGGTGACGGCGGGACGGCAACGGCTGGGGTGGTGGGTTCCGGGATGGAAGTCCCCCTGGCGGGCTCCGCCGGTACCGGGGCGGGAGGCAGCAGCACGACTTCGAAGCGCGGTGGCTTGGAATGGCGAAATCTCCACCAATCGGCCGGCACGCCGAACAGCAGCACGAGGTGTAGACCGGAGGCCAGCAGCAGCGCCAGCAGCAGCCGGCCGGTGATCTCGGTGTCGCGCGCGATTCCGCTCATTCATTACCGAACCGGTGGCCGTCAGCGCCGCAAACGCCGTTCGATGGCGGCCATCAAATCGGCGCCGATATCCAACCCGAACTGGGCATCCAGTTCCCGCGCGCAGGTCGGGCTGGTAACGTTGATTTCGGTCAGAAAGTCGCCGATCACGTCCAGACCGACGAATAGCAGACCCATTTCGCGCAGGCGCGGAGCGACCTGGGCACAAATCCAGCGGTCGCGCTCGCTGAGTGGCAGGCCCTCGCCGCGACCACCGGCCGCCAGGTTGGCGCGGGTCTCGCCGGCTTGAGGAATCCGCGCCAGCGCATACGGCACCGGCTCGCCGTCGATCAGCAGAATGCGTTTGTCGCCGGCCGTGATCTCCGGCAGATAGCGCTGCGCCATGGTTAGTCGCCGACCATGAGCGGTGAGGGTTTCCAGAATCACGTTGAGGTTGGGATCGTCCCGCCGCAGACGAAATACCGAGGCGCCACCCATGCCATCCAGCGGTTTGACCACGATGTCGGCGTGTTCGCTCAGGAACGCCTTGAGCCGGGTCGGCTCCCGATCGACCCAGGTCGGTGGACAGCATCGCGGGAAATTCAGCGCGAAGAATTTTTCATTGGCGTCGCGCAGGCCGCGCGGTTTGTTGACCACCAACACTCCGGCCGTTTCCGCCAGTTCCAGCAGGTAGGTGGTGTAAATATATTCCATATCGAACGGTGGGTCCTTGCGCATCAGGATGACATCCAGTTGCGCCAACGGCAATTCTCGCTCGCCGTGGAAGGAAAACCAGCCGCTTTTATCATCCCGCACGCTCAGTAGACGAGCGCGGCCGAATGCCGTGTCGGCGTGGGCATACAGATCGGCCTGTTCGAAGTAATGCAGCTCCCAGCCGCGGGCCTGGGCAGCGAGCAGCATGGCGAAGGTGGTGTCTTTCTTGATGGTGATGGTGGCGATGGGGTCCATCACCACACCGAGCTTGATCGTCATGGCCGGCAGGTCCGTGAGGTTGCGCGGACACGGTCCGAACCATCCGTGCGGGACGGCCGGACCGCGTCCGCGGGGTGCGAAATAGGGACGGATGCGGATTCTGTCATGGCATCACAGTCATTAGTATGCTAAAAATCACAATAAAAAAACTAATGCGTTGTGGTGCGGTCGGGCACGCTATCCGGGACTGAAGACGATCCATCGATCCGGCGATCCGAGCCCCGCGAAGCCGTTTGCCCGGCTCCTATCCCGCTCAGAGGACCCTATCTGTGGCAGATGCGGTAATAACCACCCCTGCGGCACCCCCTCATCCGTTGCATCCATTCGACGTTTTGCTGCAACTTGACAAACGCATCCGTGAGCGAGCGCCAGTCGCCGCGACCGGCGCGCAGCAATCGGAAATTCGCGGACGGTTGGCGTTGCGCCTCGGTGCGTGGAACCTGCTATTCTCCATGGATGATGTAGCCGAAATCATCCCGGTTCCCCACATTACTTGGGTGCCTGGAGTCAAACGCTGGCTGCTGGGAATCGCCAACCTGCGCGGCAAGGTCATCTCGGTGACGGATTTGCGGGATTTTCTGACTGGCCGACCCACCACGCGGCTGCCAGGCAGTCAAATCGTCGTCGTTCGTGCCGGAGAATGGGATTATGGCTTGCTGGCCGATGAGATTATCGGAATGCGGCATTTTGGCCCGCAGCATCGTCTGCCTTCGCTGGATAACCTCGACGAGGGATTGCGCCCCTATGTTTCCGAGGGTTTTTCGAACAACAACCAGCACTGGTTGGTTTTCGATACCGGCAAGCTGCTGGCCGACCCCGGATTTCTGAATGCGGCCAGCTAGGTTTTCGAGAATTTCCCCGCGGCAAGATCGGACGGGGTCGGTCAGGATCAAGTTCAACGAGAAATTGAAATGCGTGACTCGCGAGATCATTCGGCGCTGCAAGGATTTTCCATCACTTACCTGGCGCTACTGGGTGCGCTGGTGCTGTCTGTCGTGCTGATGGGCGTTACTTTTGTCCTACTGGAGCGGCAGGACCAGCGCAACGAAACTCAGTTGAAGCTGGCCGGCGAACAGCGCCTGCTGTCACGCTCGATCGTCACGGAAGCCTTGGGGGCCGCGCGCGGCAAGGAGACCGCGTTCGCCAAGCTCAAGCAAAGCCGGGACCGCTTCGAACAGATTCTCAACGATCAGAACAGCGGCAGCGAAGCGTTGAACTTGCCGCCGCCACCGGCCGAACTCAAGCCATTTCTGGAGGAACTGGGCAACCGCTGGAATCCGGTCAAGAACGAATGCGACACCATTCTGGCCGGACGCGAATCGGTGATCTCGGTCAGCAATTTCCAGCCTTTGCTGGAAAGCTCCCTGACCCAGATGAGCAGCTTGTCCGATGAGATCGCCAAAAGCATGGCCAACAGCCGGGTCGATCCTCGGCAGGTCTATCTGGCCACCAACCAACTGCAACTGATACAACGGATCGAAAGTGACCTCAGGCGCATGCTGACCGAGGGTGGCTTGAGCGCCGCCGCCACCGCCGACCGATTCAGCCGCGACGTGAACTTGTTTGGCCGGGTCCTCAAGGGCATGCGGGAAGGCGATACCCGACTCGGGGTCGACCGCGTGAACATCCCCGACAGCGCCGGCAAGCTGGCCGAGCTGGCCGAGCTGTTTAAAACGACCGAAACCGAAACCACGCGCATCGTCGACAAGGCATCGGAATTGGTGAAGGTCCAGAGTGCCGCGCAAGGCATCGCCGACCAGGGCGACGCCTTGCTGGAAGCGGCCAGCAAGCTGCTCGAAGCCTATGCCGGCGGCAGTCGCCAGGCAAACCTGTTCGGCATTCCCCTCAGCCATCGGATCGCCTACATCCTGGGGGTGATCGCCCTAGCGTTGCTGATCGTACTGTTCTACGTCCAAAACAACACCAGCCGGGGCCGTTTGATCGAGGCCGAGCTGCGCAAACAGGAGACCGAGGAGCAAAACCGCCGTAACCAAGACGCCATCCTGCGGCTGCTCGACGAACTGGGCAATCTGGCCGAAGGCGACCTGACCGTGCAAGCCAGCGTGACCGAAGACATCACCGGGGCCATCGCCGATTCGGTCAACTACGCCATCGAGGCTTTGCGCGATCTGGTGTCCACGATCAACAGCACCTCGGGGTTGGTGGCCGCCGCCGTGCAGGAAACCAGCGCCATCGCCGATCGACTGGCCAAGTCCAGCGAGATCCAGGCCCGACAAATCGAAAACGCCAGCGCCACCGTCATGCAGATGGCGCAATCCATGGACGAGGTATCGTCGAAAACCGCCGCCTCCGCCGAAGTGGCCGAGAAATCGGTGGGCATCGCCCACGAAGGCGGCGACCGGGTGCGACGCACCATCAACGGCATGAACACCATCCGCGAGCACATTCAGGACACCTCCAAGCGAATCAAGCGGCTAGGCGAATCCTCGCAGGAAATCGGCGACATCGTGGCGCTGATCAACGACATCGCCGACCAGACCAACATCCTCGCGTTGAACGCCGCGATTCAAGCCTCGGCGGCGGGCGACGCCGGTCGCGGTTTTGCGGTGGTCGCCGATGAAGTACAGCGATTGGCGGAACGCTCCAGTAACGCCACCAAACGTATCGAAACCCTGGTCAAGACCATTCAGGCCGATACCAACGAGGCGGTGATCTCCATGGAAAAGAGCACCACCGAGGTGGTCGGCGGCGCGGGGTTGGCGGAAAAGGCCGGCGAGGCGCTGGAAGAGATTGAAAAGGTATCCGCCAACTTGGCCGAACTGATCGACGAAATCTCCAAATCCGCCGGCCGGGTCTCGGAGATGGCCTCGCGGGTGTCGGGCGCGATGACGTCCATCAACGAAATTACCGGACAGACCGCCGAGAGCAGCGTGGCGACCGCATCCGCCATCGGTAAATTGAACCAGTTGGCGCAGGAACTGCGGCAATCGGTGGCCGGATTCAGACTGCCTGGTTGAGGTTGGCTGACGAAGCGGGGTTCGGGGATGCAAAAGCGCGCGGTTGTCCCGAAAAGCTCGGGGCCGAATGGCAACGGCCAGTCGGACCGGGCATCCGGCGCGGAGGTCGCATAATGGCCTCCTCGCATCGTAACGCCGGTAACCCCTTGGCGCATCTCAAGGACGACCTGCTACTCGCTCTGAGCCGGTTCCGGCCCAATCTGGATATCTATCGCGAGAATGGCGCCGATCTGGCGTCGCTGGAAGCGATGCTCGGCGCCATCGAGCGAATCCACGACCCGTTGGCGATGCTGGAGCATCGCGAGGCGGTCGTCCTGTTGGGCGAAATGCGCTCGACGATCTTGGCGCTGATGGAGGGAACGTTCCAGCCTCGCGACCTGGCGATGCTACAGCAGGCCGCCGAACATCTGATCGGCTACCTGAACGCTTGCCTGTCTTCCCACGACCAGCACCCGGATGGCCAATTGCTGGAGATGGCGGATGCCCTACGGTTGGCGCGATCAAGCGCGCCAGCCGCCGACATCGATACCGATACCGAACCCGCCGCCGATCCCATGGAAGCGTTCACGGCGCTGCACGCGATCATGGATATTTTGAAGCGACTGCGGCAAACCGTCGCCACCGAATTGGAAAATGCCGCCGACCAACCGGAATCCTGGGCGGCGCTACAGGATGATCTGCGGACACTCCATCAGGTGCTGGCCGAACGAAAATGGACCCGCGCCACCACGGTGCTCGGCCGGTTGAACCGGATCGTCGAGACCTTGGCCGCCGGCGCCGCCGAGCACTACGGCCCACTGGTCAACGGGGTCTGCGCCGAGATCCTGGCTGGGCTGGGCCATTGCCTGGAACCTCTGAGCGGCGGCGGACCGGTACCGGCAACGGTTTTGCTTGCGGCGGAAGAGCAACTGGCTCAGATGGAAACCCTGCTCAATTTGCCGGCCTTGACTGAAACATCGGTGCTTCCGTCGCCCGCCTCCGGGCCGGTCGGGCCGAAGACGGAGCAGGAAGTATCCGAGCTCGACAGGATCGCGCCGTCCACGCCAGAGACCGCAACCGATGTGCCCGGCTTCGAGACTCTGCTCGGACTGACGGACGCCGACCCCGAATTCATCGAGGTTTTTTTGGAGGAAGCCCGCGGCGAGCTGGCCGCCGTGCGGGAGCAATTGCTCCGCTGGCAGGAAAATTTGCAGGATCGTGACGCGCTGGCCATCGTCCGCCGCGCTTTCCATACCCTCAAAGGTAGCGGTCGCATGGTCGGTGCGACCGTAATCGGCGATTTCGCCTGGGAATACGAAAACTTACTGAATCAGATTCTGGCCGGCAAGGTACCCGCCAGCCAGACCATCATTTCGGCGATCACCGCGGCGGTGGCGGCGTTGGAACCGCTGGTGGGTGAAACCCCGCTGCGAGGGGGTGAACTGGATGCCTTGCCGGCACTGGCGGCGCGGGCACAAACCTTGGCCGCCGAAAGCGAAGCAGCCGAAGTCGAAGAACCGATCACCGCGCCGCCGTCGCTCCGGGTGGAGCCGGTCACCGCGCCACCGTCGCTCCAGATAGAGTCGGTCACCGCGCCACCGTCGAAGCGCGCGGCCGAGTCCGCGATCGACCCGGAATTCATGGAGGTGTTTCTCGAGGAAGCGCGCGGCGAACTGGCCGCTATTCGCGAGTATTCGGTCCTCTGGAAGCGAAACCTGGCCGATCGTCAGGCATTGGTCAGCTTACGCCGGGCTTTCCATACCCTCAAGGGCAGCGGGCGCGTGGTCGGCGCCACCGCGATCGGCGATTTCGCCTGGTGTTTCGAAGATCTGCTGAGCCACGTACTGAACAACACGGCATCGGCGTCCATGGCCATGGCCGAACTGGTCGAGGAAGCCGCCAGCGCGCTGGAACCGTTGATCGGTGAGGCACCGGTAACGGAAGAGGCGTTGGCGGCGTTGGCGGCGTTGGCGGCGCGCGCCGACACGCTATTGCAAGGCGCGCCGGCCGGAGTCGCCCCGACGGCGATCGAACCGGCCGAACCGGCCGAACCGATCGAACCGGTCGAGATCGAGCCACCGCCGATCGCGCCGGCCGGCCCAATCAGGATCGAATTGCCGCCGCCCGTGGTCCAGTCCCCGGCGCCGGCCAAACCCGTCGCCGCCGAACCGGAATTGGGTGCGCCCCCGGCCATGGATTTGGAACTGGCTCAGGTCTTCCAATACGAAGCCACCGAAATTCTCGATGCCAGCGATGCCCTCCTGCAGCGGCTGGGTAGCGAGCCCGAGCAGCCCGGCCTACTGAATGACCTGCGCCGGGGCATGCATACGCTCAAGGGCAGCTCGCGCATGGCCGGTTTCATGACGGTCGGCGATCTGGCTCACGCCGCCGAATCGGTATTGGACGTGCTTGGCAAGGCGGGAGGCACGACGCCGGTCGTCCTGGATATCCTGCAGCAAGCCCTGGATCGGCTGAACCGAATGCTGGCGGAAGCTGGCGGCGGCTTGGAACCGGCGCCCGCGACCGATTTGATCGGCGAGTTGCATCGTTTGGCCGAGGCCGCCGCCGCCGGCCGGCCAGTCGAGGAACTGCCGCCCACGGCGCCGGCCGCGGCGCTTGAACCGACCGCGGCGCTGGAGCCCAGCGCGCTCAAGACCATGACCGAGCTGGATCAGGAACTGGCACAGGTGTTCCAGTCCGAGGCGAGCGAAATTCTCGACTCCAGCGATGCCATCCTGCGGCAGTTGCGCGGCGAACCGAATAACGCGGAACTGCTGAACGACCTGCGCCGGGAAATGCATACGCTCAAGGGCAGCTCGCGCATGGCCGGTTTCATGACGGTCGGCGATCTGGCCCACGCCGCCGAATCGGTGTTGGACGCGCTCGGCAAGGGAACGCTGCAAGTCGCGCCACCCATCCTGGACACCATCCAGCATGCCCTGGACGGCCTGCACCGCATGCTGCGAGGTGGCGGCGAGCCAGCACCAGACGCGCGAAACCTGATCGACGAGCTGCACGGCGTACTGGGCGGCAAACCCGTGGCGCCGCCCAAACCCCTTGCCGCCACCATCGCCGCCACCCGGGTCGCGGCGATGGCGCAGCCCACGGAAAAACCGGCCGCCGCCGCGCCCACCGACAGCATCCGCGTCAGCGCCGGGCTGCTCAATACCCTGGTCAATCAGATGGGCGAAAGCAGCATTTTCCGCGCCCGGATCGATCAGGGCGTCAACGCGATGAGCTTCAACCTCAACGAGTTGGAGCAAACCGTCATCCGGTTGCGCCGGCAGGTGACCCATCTCGCCACGCAGGCCGAAGCCCGTATCCAATCGCGGCAGGATACGGGCGCCAAGGCGCACCAACTGGAATTCGATCCGCTGGAACTGGATCGTTTCACCGAATTGCAGCAGCTCAGCCGCTCGCTGATGGAAATCGCCGACGACTTGGGCAACGTTGGCAACACCTTGGGCGAACAGACCCGCGAGGTCAGCTCGCTGCTCGACCAGCAGGCCAAGGTCAACAAGGAAATCCAGCAAGGTCTGATGCATACCGGCATGGTGCGGTTCGGCAGCATCGTCCCGCGACTGCGGCGAGTGGTGCGGCAGGCGGCCCAGGAATTGGGCAAGCGCGCCGAGTTGCTGGTCGGCGGCGAGGAGGCGGAAGTCGACCGCACCGTGCTGGAAAACATGGTCGCCCCGTTGGAACACATGCTGCGCAATTCGCTGGCGCATGGCATCGAAGCGCCGGAACAGCGCCGGACGGCCGGGAAGCCCGAAATCGGCACCATCACCCTGAGCCTACATCGGGAAGGCGCGGAACTGGTGCTGGAACTGGGCGACGACGGCGCCGGCCTCAATTTCGACGCAATCCGCGCCAAGGGCGAGGAAAAAGGCTTTTTGCTGCCTGAGCAACCAGCCAGTCAGGAAGACCTGATCGCGCTGTTGCTGCGCCCCGGCTTTTCCACCGCCAAGGCGGTCACCCAGATTTCCGGGCGTGGCGTCGGCATGGACGTGGTCAACGCGGCGATTCGGGCCATGCGCGGCGCCTTGCTGATCCAGACCGAGCCGGGCCAGGGATCGCGCTTCATCGTTCGCCTGCCGTTTTCGCTGGCGGTTACCCAGGCACTGTTGGCCAAGGCCGGCAATGCCATCTTTGCCATTCCCCTGCTCAGCATCGAATTGGTGACCCGCATTCAGGAAAGCGCGTTCCAAGCTTATCTGACGGGCGAACAGGTCCAGCACCAGCACAACGAGCGCGGTTACCCGATCCATAACCTGGGCATCCTGGCCGGTAGCGAACACATGTTGCCGTTCGAGGAAGTCAAGGACCGTCGGCCGCCGACCCTGCTGTTCCGCAGTGCCGAGGCCAGCGCCGCCCTGCAGGTCGAAGCCGTGCTGGGCAACCAGGAAATCATCGTCAAGCCGGTCAGCCCTCAGTTCAATAACATGCCGGGTATTTCCGGAGCGACCGTGCTGGGCGATGGTCGGGTGGTGGTGGTGCTGGATCTGGCGGCGCTGGTGCGCAACATCGGCTCGCAACAGCAGAAGCAGGCCGAAAGTCGCGCCCTGCGGATGGCGCGGCAGGAAGCCCGGCTGGAGAAAATCAACATCATGGTCATCGACGACTCGATCACCATGCGCAAGGTCACCGCGCGCATCCTGGAGCGTCATAACCTTCAGGTGGTCACGGCCAAGGACGGCATGGACGCGGTGGCCATGCTGCAAACCCAACTGCCCGATCTGGCGATCCTCGACATCGAGATGCCGCGCATGGACGGCTTCGAGGTGCTCGCCCACATCCGCAATCAGGCGCGCCTGCAACACCTGCCCATCATCATGGTCACCTCGCGCGGCGGCGAGAAACACCGCGAACGCGCGATGAAGCTGGGCGTCAACGACTACCTGACCAAGCCCTATCAGGAAGAACAGTTGATGCGGTCGATCCGCGAGATTCTCGGCGAGCGCGCCCTGGAGCTGATTACCTGAGACGCGCGGACCCGGTCCGGGCACCTCCGCACCTTGCATGGATACCGTAATGGAAGAAGCCTCCGCGAACCTGCGTTGCTTGTTGGTCGCCTTACAAGGTGGCCAGGTCCTCCTGCCGAACAGCCTTGTGCTCGAAGTCCTGCCATTCGCCACGCCCTTGCGGATCGAAGCGGCGCCGCACTGGGTGGTCGGCGCCATGTTGTGGCGGAACCTGACCACGCCGCTGATCAGTCTGGGGCGACTAATTTTCCGAGTGACGCCCGAAGCCGATCTCAATTCCCGCATCATTATCCTGAACACCCTGGGCACCGACACCAAACTGCCGTATTTCGGCATCTTGGGCACCGCGGCGCCCAGGCCGCTCAACTTGGCGCGTCACGATATCAAGCTGGACCCGGAGGTTTCGGCGGAGGATCTGCGCCGGCCGGGCGCCCTGTGTTGGGCGCGCTATCAGGACCAACCGACCGTCATTCCGGATCTGGACGCCATCGAAGCGGTGCTGCAACCGCTGGTCCGCCGGGCCTGACCGGTGCGGAGCCCGCGTCCGACGCACCCATGCGGCTAAGCAAGATCAAGCTGGCGGGGTTCAAGTCGTTCGTGGACCCCGCCGTGTTGCATTTGCCCGGCAACCTGCTGGGTGTCGTCGGTCCCAACGGTTGCGGCAAGTCCAACATCATCGACGCGGTACGCTGGGTGATGGGGGAAAGCTCGGCCCGCAGCCTGCGCGGCGAGAGCATGAGCGACGTGATCTTCAACGGCTCGGCCAGCCGTAAACCGGTCGGACAGGCCAGCGTCGAGCTGGTGTTCGACAACAGCCAGGGCCGTCTGGGCGGCCCCTGGGCCAGCTACGGCGAAATCGCGATCAAGCGGCTGGTCGGCCGCGATGGCCAATCCAGCTACTTCCTCAACGGCACGCGCTGCCGCCGCCGGGACATCGCCGACATCTTCCTGGGCACCGGCTTGGGGCCGCGCAGCTATGCCATCATCGAACAGGGCATGATTTCGCGGGTGATCGAGTCCAAACCCGACGAGTTACGCATTTTTCTGGAGGAAGCGGCCGGCATCTCCAAATACAAGGAGCGCCGGCGCGAAACCGAAACCCGCATCCGCCACACTCGCGAAAACCTCGATCGACTCACCGATGTGCGCGAGGAATTGGGCCGGCAACTGCACCATTTGCAGCGGCAGGCCCGAGCCGCCGAGCAGTACCGCGACTGTCGCGCCGAGGAACGTCGACTGCGCGCCGAACTGCTGGCGCTGCGCTGGCGTAATCTGCAAGCCGATAGCCACGACCGCGAACACGCGCTGCGCCAAGAGGAAACCACGCTGGAAGCACTGCTGGCCGAACAGCGCCAACTGGAAGCCCAGTTGGAAACCGGCCGCGCCCAGCGCCTGGAGCTGAACGACGCATTCAACGACCACCAAGGCCGTTACTACCAGGCCGGCGCGGAAATCAGCCGGCTCGAACAGGCGCTGCGACATCAACGCGAACTGAGCCAACGGCGCGAGGAGGAATGGGGCCAGGTCACGGCGGCGCTGGCGCGGGTGGACGAGCAATGGCGGGTGGATCGGGAGCAACAAGACGAACTGGCGACGGCACTCGCCGCCACTGGACCGGAACTGACCCAACTGCTGACCGAAGAGGCGGATACCACCGCCGCGCTGACCGCCGCCGAAACCGACCTGCGCGAGGAGCAAGCCGCCTGGGAAACCTTCAATCGGCGCCATGGCGAAGTGCTGCGGCAGGCCGAAGTGGAACGGACCCGGATCGAGCACCTGGAGCGGCAACTGCCGCGGAACGAGCAGCGCTTGGAGCGGCTGCGGCTCGAACGGGAACAACTGGCCGAGGCCGACCTGCATGCGGAGCTGGCCGAACGACGCTCGGCGGAACAAGCGGCCGCCACCGACCTGAAACGCCGTCAAGAACAGTTGGCGCGGACCGAGGCCAACCTGACCGCCAACCGCGAAGACCAGCAACGGGCCGACCCGGCGTTGCGGGAACTGCGGGAACGGCTGCTGGCCGGACGCGGCCGGCTGGCCTCGCTGCAAACCTTGCAGGAAGCGGCACTGGGTCGGCATGAAAGCGAGTCGGATACCTGGCTGCGCGCCCGAGGGCTGGCCGAAGCGCCGCGATTGGCGGAGCAGTTGGAAGTGGAGCCTGGTTGGGAAGCAGCGGTGGAAACGGCGCTGGCCGGCTGGCTGGACGCAGTCTGCCTGCCCAGCCTGGACCCGTTGGCGCACGCCGCCGTCGAACTACC
>JAGRHI010000409.1:3735-4079 GCA_020445045.1 Candidatus Competibacteraceae bacterium | reverse complement strand
CTACTGGTACTGGACCGGGCAACACGTCTGGGATCAGCAGGTCACCAACGCCGCCAACATGGGATATGGCATGGTCAAGAGCGAAGTGGATGCGCTGCTGTCCGCCGGCAAGGATCGCACCGGCCCCACTATTTTCGCGCCGTGGGTCACCCCGGAAAATCCGGGCGGCAAGCGCTGGGGGCAGGGTTGCCTGCTGGACGCGCCGCGCGAGGGCACGGTCCATACGTTCGTGCACGACATCGCCGGTCTGAAACGGGTGACGCTGGTGCTGCGCGCCGCCACGGGCGAAACCCGCTTGGCGATGACCGACAACGGCCCATATCCGTCGCAAACCGGCGCGGTCA
>JAGRHI010000409.1:370-3657 GCA_020445045.1 Candidatus Competibacteraceae bacterium | reverse complement strand
GCAACGTCTCGCGTGGGGCGCTGGAGCGGGTGTATTTGGCTTGATTGTGTGAGAAGGCCGGAATCCGGATCGCGCCGGGTTCCGGTTTTCCCACGCCGCCACCAAAACCGCCACCCGCCGGCCGGCTCTGGCGGCGAGCGCACGACCCCGCGTCCAAATGCCGCCACATCACCAGCGGGCAAGGACGGTCGGTGCTACCCTACCCGCCTCAACCCCGTCAACCCACAAGCCGCGAGGGGAAACGCTCGCCCCTGGAAGCAGAATGACCATGAAAACCCGCGTTACCTGGCTGGAAGACATGACTTACGTGGCCCAATCGCCCAGTGGCCACGCCGTGGTACTGGATGGCCCCCCGGAACTGGGTGGCCACAACCTCGGACCGCGACCGATGGAAATGCTACTGATGGGCATGGGTGGTTGCACCGCGATCGACACGGTCAACATCCTGCGCAAGGCGCGGCAGGACCTGCGCGGCTGCGAGGTGCAAATCGAGGCCGAACGGGCCACCGAAGACCCCAAGGTGTTTACCCAGATCCACGTTCACTTCATTCTGACTGGCGCCGGTCTGAGCACCAAACACATCGAACGCGCCATCCACCTGTCGGCGGAGAAATACTGCTCGGCCTCGATCATGCTGGGTAAAACCGCCCGAATGACCCACACCTTCGAAATCCGCGAAGCCTGAACGCGCGCGCCGCAAATCCCTAATCCCGTCATCGAAGCTTGTTATACTCGCGCGCTTTCTTCCGTGGAGCGCGCCGGCGCGCGAGTCGGCGGGTTTGGCTTTTCCGCCCTTGGGGAGGGGAATCGCGATGACTCCGAAGCCAGTGCCCAAACTGCAATTGCAGGGGTTCAACAACCTCACCAAGACGCTCAGTTTCAATATATACGATGTCCGCCACACCTCGACCCTGGAGCAGCAGGAACGCTACATCGCCTATATCGACGACACGTACAACGCCGAGCGCCTGACCCAGATCCTCAGCACTGTATCCAGGATCATCGGCGCCAACATTCTGAACATCGCCCGACAGGATTACGACCCGAAGGGCGCCAGCGTGACCATGCTGATTTCCGAGGAGCCGATCGAATCCGACCCGCTCTCCAACATCGAATCGCCTGGCCCACTGCCGGAAGCGGTGGTCTGCCACCTGGATAAGAGCCACATTACGGTCCACACCTATCCGGAAAACCATCCGGACAACGGCATCAACACCTTCCGGGCCGATATCGACGTATCGACCTGCGGCCGCATCTCCCCGCTCAAGGCCCTGAACTATCTGATCCACAGTTTCGAATCCGACATCGTCACCATCGACTATCGGGTACGGGGCTTTACCCGCGACGTGACCGGCAAGAAACATTTCATCGACCACCCGATCACCTCGATTCAGAACTACCTCTCCAGGGACACCCGGGAGCGGTATCAGATGATCGACGTCAACGTCCATCAGGAACACATCTTCCACACCAAGATGATCCTCAAGGACTTCGAGTTAAGCAATTACCTGTTCAGCGTCGACAAACAGGACATGCCCCCGCGCGAGCAGGCGGAAATCGAACGGCGCCTGCGGCGGGAAATGGCGGAAATCTTCCACGGCGAAAACCTGCGCAAGGGCTTGTGGATCTAGCGCGACTCCGCGCGGCGCGCCTAGACCCAATAAGTGGTTTGGGTCATCACCTTGGACATGCCACGCATCAGCGCGCGCACGGGCAACGGCAAGCGGGCGCCGCCAGCCGCTAGGGCATCGGCGGCGTGGCGGGCCTCGTCTTCCCGCATCTGCTCCAGAATGGCCTGGCTGGGCCGATCCTCGGCCGGCAGGCGCTCCAGATGCGCATTCAAATGCTGGACCACCTGCTGCTCGGTCTCGGCGACGAACCCCAGACTCCAGCGATCCCCGGCCTTGCCGGCCAACGCCCCGATGGTAAAGGCACCGGCGTAGAATAATGAGTTGAGCACGCTGGGATGGCTATCCAGTTCCTTCAGCCGCGCCTCGCACCAGGCTAGATGGTCGTTTTCCTCGCCGGAGGCCTGCTCCATGCGACCGCGCACCGTCTCCAGCCGCGCGGTCAGCGCCTGCCCCTGATAGAGTGCCTGAGCACAAACCTCGCCGGTATGGTTGACCCGCATCAGCCGTCCGGCCCGCTTGCGCGCCTCGGGTGGCAGCTCGGCGGGCGGCGTGGTGGCGGCTGGATTGGCGCGGCCGGTCGTCGTCGGCTGGCCGAACACGGTGCGAAGCGCCTGATCCAGCGTGACGAGCAAGGTATCAACGGGGGTATAGTAACGAGTCGTCATGAGTTTAAGCTCGGGTTCGGATCGAAAAGGAGTTGAAGTGTCGTATTATCGCTACCATGTCTTTTTTTGCACCAACCTGCGGCCGGACGGATCGCAGTGCTGCCAGCAATGCGGCGCTCAGGAAGCCCGCGACTACGTCAAGCAGCGCGTCAAGCAACTCGGCCCGGCCATTCCCGACAAGGTCCGCATCAATAGCGCCGGCTGCCTGGACCGCTGCGCCGAAGGGCCGGTCATGGTCGTTTATCCGGAGGCCACCTGGTACAGCTATGTGGATCGCACCGATCTCGATGAGATCATCGAACAGCATCTGATCAACGGCCGGGTGGTGGAACGGTTGCGCATCTAGCGATCGCTTGGCATTTTTTGTGGTTCCCACATGGCGGCGGGGGTTGTAGGACGAATACCGCTTGCATACAATGTACGACTTCCCAAGCGAACACGGATTTTTCGGAGCACGTCACAATGAAAACTTTCAGCGCCAAACCGGCCGAGGTCAAGCGCGACTGGTACGTGATCGACGCCACGGACAAGGTTCTGGGCCGGTTATCGACCGAAATCGCCCGCCGCCTGCGAGGCAAGCACAAACCCGAGTTTACCCCCCACGTCGATACCGGCGACTACATTATCGTGGTCAACGCCGAAAAAGTGCGGACGACCGGCCGGAAGCGGACCGACAAGATCTATTACCGGACCACCGGTTATGTCGGCAACATCAAATCCATCTCCATGGACAAATTGTTGCGGAAAACCCCGGAGCGCGTCATCGAGATCGCCGTCAAGGGGATGTTGCCCAAAAACCCGCTGGGGCGAGCGATGTTCCGCAAATTGAAGGTGTACGCGGGCGCCGAGCACCAGCATACCGCCCAGCAGCCCAAGCCCCTGGAACTGGTCGGGTAATCCTCGGCAGGCGCATTCACTACTGGAAAAGCAAGAATGAGCGAAAATCAGCACTACGGCACCGGCCGGCGCAAGACCGCCACGGCGCGGGTTT
>JAGRHI010000409.1:0-321 GCA_020445045.1 Candidatus Competibacteraceae bacterium | reverse complement strand
CTGAATCAGTATTTCGGGCGAGAGACCTCCTGCATGGTGGCGTATCAAGCGCTGGAAGTCGCCGATCTGAAGGACAGGTTCGATGTTTACGTGACCGTCAAGGGCGGCGGTATCACCGGGCAAGCCGGCGCGATCCGTCACGGCATCACCCGGGCGTTGATCGAATATGACGAGAGCCTGCGTGCTTCGCTGCGCAAAGCCGGCTTCGTCACCCGCGACGCCCGCGAGGTGGAGCGTAAGAAGGTCGGCCTGCGCAAGGCCCGCCGCGCCACCCAATACTCCAAGCGCTAAGCATCTTCTTGGGGGATCGTCTAGCGGCAG
>JAGRHI010000408.1:2102-2537 GCA_020445045.1 Candidatus Competibacteraceae bacterium | reverse complement strand
CGGCGCTGCTGGCCGGCAAGTTCGACGTGATCGTCGCCGGCATGTCGATCACCCCGGCACGCAATCTGACCGTCAATTTCACCCTGCCCTACGCCAATTCCGGCGTCCATCTGGTGGCCCACAAGAAACTGGCGGCCGGTTTCGCGACGCTGGAGGATTTCAACAAACCCGAAGTGGTGTTGGCGGTGCGGCGCGGCGCGACACCGGCCACCGCCGCCAAGCGGCTGATGCCCAAGGCCACGCTACGCCAGTTCGACGAAGACGCGCTGGCCTTGCAGGAAGTCTTGAACGGCAAGGCCCATGCCTTCGTCACCAGCACCCCGACACCGGCGTTCGAGGCGCTGAAACATCCCGACACCTTGTTCCTGCCGATTCCCGAACCGTTCGTGCAAGGCGCCGAGGGTTTTGCATTGCGCAAGGGCGATCCCGATGCCC
>JAGRHI010000408.1:1755-2017 GCA_020445045.1 Candidatus Competibacteraceae bacterium | reverse complement strand
GACTGGGCCAGCCAAGTCGTCGAATAATCCGGCTCCGGGCAGCCTCCCGGCCACCCGCCCGAAACCTACCAGTAATTTTCCACTGCCAGATTGCCCGGTTTGCCGCGCAGGCTCAGGGTCAGGCCGCGCCCGGTCAACAGGTCGCGGGTTTCCTGCACCATATCGGGGTTACCGCAGATCATGACCCGGGAGCGCTTCTGGTCGATCGGCAAACCGACATGTGCTTCCAGCTCACCATTGCTCAGCAAATGGGTGATGCGAC
>JAGRHI010000408.1:0-1679 GCA_020445045.1 Candidatus Competibacteraceae bacterium | reverse complement strand
ACTTGTGGGCATGCTCGGCGAACAGTTCGTTCTCCTGGAACGAATGGATGAACTCCTCATAGGCCAGTTCGTGGCGGTAGCGCACACTGTGGACCAGCACGATATTTTCGTACTGCTCCCAGGGATCGAACTCCTGCAGGATGGACAGGAATGGCGCCAACCCGGTGCCGGTGGACAGCAACCACAGATCCCGGCCGCACTCGAAGCGGTCGGTGGTCAAATAGCCGTAGTTGCGCTTCTCCACCAAAACCGGATCGCCGACCTTCAATTGCGATAGCCGTGAAGTGAACGCGCCATCGGACACGACGATGGAGTAGAACTCCAGGAAATCGTCGTAGGGCGCCGAGCAGATCGAATACGCCCGCCAGACCAGATCGCCGTTGCCGTCCTCGACGCCCAGCCGGGCGAATTGGCCGGCAATGAAGCGGTAGGACTGGCCGCGGGTGGTCTTGAAGGAAAACAGATTGGATGCCCAGGTACGGATTTCCGTAATCGTCTCCACGGTATACTTGTCACTGGTCTTCATCGGGGTCGATCCTGTCGGGATTGAGCGGATAGGAGTCGCGGTCGGCGGGTCGCATCGAATTTCCTAGTACTTCGCTAGGTCTTGGGCGACAAGATTAAGGCAGAATCTTTCAATCAAAAAGAAATATAAATTTATTTATTTATAACTAAAAATACATATTCCTCGATCCGCCGGGAAACCCCAAACCACCAGTTGCATGGCCTGATGGAAGCTCGCAGAATCGCACGCTCGAACCGGCCGGAACGACCCGATCTTCCGCCCCGACTCCGGCAACCGCCACGCCCCCCGGCAAACCACTGGGCGGAACATCCGGCCGGTCCGGTCTCGATGCATGGCGCCCGCAACCTGAGCAGTATCCCGGTATGAACGCCCGTTCCGCTCTCCTCTCCGATCTGCGAGGCAGCCTGATCGCCGCCGCCGTGGTGCTACCGCAGGCCACCGCCTTCGGGGTGACCGTGTTCGCTCCCTACCTCGGCACCGCGCCGGGCGCGCTGGCCGGTCTGTTCGGCGCCATCGGTTTGCTGCTGATCTCCGGCGCCGGCGGTGGCACGGTGGGCCTGATCAGCGGGCCAACCGGCGCCAGCATGGCCTTGCTGGGCGGCACGGCAATGCTGCTCACCACCGCCGACATCCCGCAAGACCATATCGCCTCGGCCCTGTTCGCCGTCACCGTGTGCGCCGGACTGCTCCAACTGCTGATCGCCCTGGCCGGTGGTGGGCGGTTGATGAAATTCATCCCTTACCCGGTCATCGCCGGCCTGACCACCGGCACCGGCCTGCTGCTGATCCTATCGCAAATCAAACCACTGCTCGGCATCAGCTACGGCGGCCTGTGGACCCAATGGTCCTGGTTGCCGATGGTGACCACGGTAGTGGCGTTCTACGCCGTCCGCTACGCGCCTCACTACCTGCCGGACGTTCCCGGCCCCATTGCCGGCCTGTTCGGCGGCACCGCGTTCTATCAAATCGTCCTGTACATCGCCAACCCGCCGTCCGTGCCGAAACACTGGGTCATCGGCACCTTGCCCAAGCTGTCGGAATTCCACTTGGCCATCGACCAGTTCGCGGCTTGGCCCTCCCTGCCCTGGCCGCTGATCCTGCATGCCGCTTTCGCCCTGGCGGTGCTGGCGTCGCTCAATACCCTGCTGACCTC
>JAGRHI010000407.1 GCA_020445045.1 Candidatus Competibacteraceae bacterium | reverse complement strand
GTCTTCCGCGCAAGACCCGGATAAGCGCCGAGCGCTCGGCAAACCCACCATCCTAATGGCCCCGGCCATCTCGAACGCCGAGGAAATCGCCCAGCAATTTCGCGCCGAGCGCATCCCGGCCGCGTGTATCAATAGCATGCAAAGCCCCGCGGAAATCGCGCGTTTGCTCGATGCGTTCAGAGCCGGGCGCATCTGGGTGCTGACGCACGTCGACATGGTGGGCGAAGGTTTCGATTTGCCGGCCTGCAAATGTCTGATCATCGCGACCCGGACCGGATCATTCCCGCGTTATCGGCAATGGTGCGGGCGCGTGCTACGCCCCGAAAATAGCGGCGAACCCGCCGTGATTATCGACTTGACGGGCATGTGTGCGGCGCACGGCCTTCCGGATGAGCCCGTCCAGTGGGACTTGCTGACACCGCCCTGCGGCCCGCTCACCAAGCGAAAAGTGCCGTGCAACAAGTGCGGGGGATACTTCGACCTCAAGCGCGAATATTGCCCGCATTGTGGTGCGCCGAACCGTTGGCTCGATGGCGAATCGTGCTTTGCGCCGGGATCGTTTCATTTCGATATTCGCGTGCTCGATCCGCGCTATGTCTCTATGGCGATGCAAGACCGACGTCGGCGGAAAGAAGAGCAGCGGCTACAGACCGAATTGCTGAGCCCAAGCTATAGCTTTGGCGGTGACGCGGTGGGTCGCGCGATGAACAATCTGTCTGGTTGGTTCCCGAAACAGCTCAAGGCGGCCGGAATCCCGGTTTACGACATCAACACGTTCATTCAATCGGATGAAGCGCGGGACCATAAATTCTGGATGAAGCACTTCACTGCGAATGATCTTCGTTCAAACAATCAAGCGAAAGCGGTGCGGGTATACAAAAAATGGCTCAAACAACGCTCATCTTCGGCGACGCGGGCGACTTCCATCGCTCGGCCGACCTAATTTTCACCGATCCGCCGTATGACATGCCGGGCGAGCTGCTGGCGCGGATACTCTCGAACTATCACGCGCCGCATCTCGTTCTGATCACGACCATGCGGCAGTTGCTGGACTTCATGCCGCGCGCGGATTGGCGGTTGAACTTCGATTTCGTGCTCGACGGGGTCATGCCGAAGAAGTCGAAGAACCTCCGCGAACCGAACTACCTCCATCAAACCGGCGTTTATCTCACCAGACCAGGCGCAAAGTCGGTATTCAACCGCAAGCGTCGGCAACGATCTGATGTATTCGAAGGAAACGGCTACTGGCCGACGATCTTTCACGCGCCGCGCAATCAAGTCCAGCAGCACGGCCACGCCAAGAATCACGACGCGATGACCGATATTCTCGGCTCGTTCGACGTGTCTAGCGTCATCGACCCGTTTGCCGGCAGTGGCAGTACCGCATTCGCGGCCTTCGACCTGGAAATACCCTGCACGGTGATCGAGAAAGACCCGGAAACGTTCGCAGAACTCAAACAGTCGCTACAGTTCATGAATTGTTACATCGGCGCAATGGAGGTGATCGAGTGATGAACGCACCAGACGCGGTCAACGACTACCTCCGCAACCCGGAATACATCCGCGAATTGATTCGCTCGATTCCTCTGTCGCAACGCGAGATCGCCCGTCGACTTGGATTGAGCGATAGATACGTGCGCCAGCTTGTTGCCGCTGACCGAGAATGCAGCTACGTCATCCAGTTTGCACTTGAGGCGCTGCTGCATACGACAACAGCTATGCCAGAAGCCACGATTCCAGCGTATCCAGAATCATCTCGGTGTCGTCGTCGGACAGCCCCAGAAACGGCCGATCGGGAAGATTGATGTCGGGCCGGCCGAACTGATGGGCCGCGCCGTAGATCATCGGCGTACCGACCCGCAGTTCGTCCCGCGTGGCGCGATAGTTGAGCGTGCCGCGCAGGTAGCCGTTGAGTGTGAGGATCAGGTCCGAGTGCTTCTTCTTGCGCTTCTTGTAGTCCGGCGACAACGGTGCCCAGGGCGAGCCGTCGGGCGCGGTCTGGGTGTTGAAGCGCTCGCGGGTGCTGTTGAGCAGCGCTTCGCCGATGTCACGGAACACCGGCCGCAGGTCGCCCAGACGATCTTCGAGCGCGCGCAAGCCGGCGCGGATCTCGCGGTCGTCGATTTCGACGCTGATGACATCGGATGCGCCGGCCATGCTAGCTGATCGTCAACCCTAGAGCTGCCGCAAGTTCGCGGAGCATCTCGACGGGAAGATGGGGGCGAAGAAATTCCAGCACGGACGCACTCAGCGATCCCGGCCACCCGCTGCCCTTCTGGGTAATGAGCGCCACCAACGGCGCCGTGGCGTTCGCCCCCGGCGCGTAATCCCAACCCCGGTCCACGCCTTCCGGCACCGTGTATTCCTCGCCGGTGGCGGGGTTGACGCGGGTGACGGTGCGGTTGTAGGGGATGGCGGCGGTGGGCGTGACCGATAGCCCCTGTTTCTTCAGATCCCGCTCGGCCAGGGTTTCGACGAAGCACTTGCAGCCCCAGCCGCACGGCGGGTAGTGCGTGCCCCACCACGGGTCGTCGTGACGCAGGATGATCCCATCCCAGGCCAGATGCTCCGCGCGCGGCACCACGCTGGCCGGACTGTGCCGATAGCGCCAGTAGGGGCGGCGCTCGGCGACCTCCTGCATTTGCCGATGGCGGCCGGCGGCGTAACTGGTGAACAAATTGGTGTCGTAGATCGTTCGCGCCCGCCAGGCCCGGCCGCTTTTGCTGTCTTCACCAGTCCAGCCGGTCCAGCCGCGATCCGCGACCACTTGCTCGAAATCCTTGCGGAAGGTCTCGAATGTCGTACCGTCGGCGATGGCGCGATCCACGGCGGCGCGCAGGTCCGCGAGCAGATCGGCTTGCATGGCTCCAGCGACGACAAAGGCCAGGTCGTGCGCCGCGCCCAGCAGATCGTCCCAGCGCTGGGTGGGCAGGTTCAGCTTGGCGCGCAGGAAGGCCAGGGCTTCGGCGAACGGCAGGGAGCCGTAGTTAACGGGCATTATTAGGCTCAAGAACGATTGGGTATGACCCGCTATCCAGTGTCAACACGGGGGGATCGTCACAGAATCCGCAATAATCCACCCTCGTCCCAGCCACATGAAAATCCGGGAACCCCGTCACCGCTTTTTCGGCCATGATCTTTTCGCGGCCACATTTCTTGCAGCGTCCAGATATCTCTTCGCATCGACATGGTGGATGATGCCCCCCAGCACGATAATGAGCACAACACAGATCACGCCGCCCAGTTCCGAGTAGAGAATGCGTCGACTTTTCTCCACAAACAAAGCATTTCTCAAATTCATGGGTCATCGTCTCGCCTCCCAATACCCCGCCGCGTCGGCTACCGCCAGCGCCTGGCCCATCAAATCCGCGAACGCCTGGCCGTCCAGCCCGGGATAGAGCCCCAGCAGTCGTTCCCGGAAATCCATCAAGTCGGCGGAATCCGTCAGCGCGGCGCGCACCGGTGCCAGCAGCTCATCGATGAGCGGATCGGCTTCGCGGCCCAGCCGTTCGACCAGGGGCGCGGTGGGGTCGGTGGGGTCGACGGGTGTTTGCGCGCGGTTCGTGGCGCGATTCAGGGCCGACATGTCCGGCGGAATGTCCGCCCTAACCCCTAGCAATTTCGCGTCTTTCTCGGGATCGGGCAGCCCCCATTTGTCGCGGATCACGCTTTGCTCGACCTCCAGCCCCAGCGGCACCAGCTTGGCCAGCATATCCACCAATCCGGCCAGGTCTTCCTGGTCCGGGACAAAGAGTTGAATCTCGGGATAGGCGTCTTGCGGACCGAAATTCAGGTCGATGAATGGCCGCGTCAGTTGCTCGTTGATCGTGCCGCTCAGCTCGGCGGCGTCGCCCTCCAGGATGTCGCGGCGCACCTCGCTGGCGTACTGCTCGCCCCCCAACTTTCCCGAGGTCGAGTCAGCGGCATCGGATCGACCCAGCACCGCCTTGGAAATCAACTTATCCAGCCGGTCGGCCAGGCGCTCGAACAAATCCGCCCCGCCCGCGCCGGACGCGGCGTCCACGAAATCGATGCGCATCGAATCCGGCAGCACGGCGGCGGCGTCCGACCCCAGCCCGGACACGGCGGCGATCAGCTTGTCGATGTCGCCGGCGCTGGCGCTGGGGCCGTGGCGACCCAAGCGCAGCGGCATCCCGAATACCTCGGCGAAGGCCAGCCAGTCCTCTTGCGTGAAGTTCCCGCACATGTACGCCACGGCCACCAACCGCGCCAACCCGGCGCGGATCGGCAGCCCCATCTTGAGGGCCGGCTCGTGGACCACAAAGCGATAGGGCGACAGGGCCACGCCGTTGAAGGTGTCGGCCTCGTCCAATAGTCGCAGCTCGCGGCCAGTCACCCGGTCGTAGACGAAGTATCGCGGATCGCGCCACTCATAAGCGCGGCGAATGCGGTCCAGGTCGCGCGGCGACCAGGGGGTTTTGGTGGTGTCCCAGCGGATTTCCGCGACCGAATAGCCCTTGCCCAAGGCGTCCAGCAGGGCGGCCAGCAAGCGCCCGAAGGCCGGGGATTTGACCAGGTGGGTTTCCACCGCGTCGCGGTGCTCGACATGACGCGGGTCGTCGCTGGCGGCCTCGACTCGGCGCGGCAGCCCCAGCACCGCGCGCTTGCGGGTGCCGAGCACGGCGGCGAGTTGCGGGCTGCGCTCCTCCATTTCCTCGGCGAGCGTGAGGTAGGCGAAGGCATCGCCGTCATTGGCGGCGCGGAGGATGCCGGCCAGCCGCGCCGGCGTCAGGCCGGGCGCGACGCTGTCGGCGTAGCGGCGGCGCACCCCGGTCAGGCTGACGCTGGCGATTTCGCGGCTGAGGTCCGATTTGGCGATGGGGCGGCCGTCGGGGCCGAGAATGCGGGGTTGCGGCATCACAACGTTCCTCGTCGAAAGCCGTGGCGGGAAAAGAGGCTGGGGCGGTCGTCATGGTGTCGCCCCGGCCGGTCGTGGTCCCGATGCGCGGCGCGGAGCGGCACCGGGGTGTAGTCGAAAATCTCCACCGGTTGCAGGCTGGCGTAGTAAGCCAGCGCCAGGGCGATGGCGGCGTCGGCGTGACGGGGCTTGCCGTCGGCGCCCTTGCCCTTGTAGGTGTCCGGGATGCGCCCGACGCCCTTGATCAGCTTGATGGCCCGCAGGTCGTCGCGCACATCGACATCGCGCGGCACCAGGATCGTTCCATCTTGGAACGCGGCCTGGAACGCCGGCATATTCGTGCGGTACCACTCTTCCGAGAGCATGACCGGTTCGGCTCGCGCCTGGCCGTATTTCTGCCAGGTCGATTCCGCGAGCTGCTGGCCGTTGCCGCGCGCGTCGTTGGCGCCCTTGCCGAAACGCGGCAGGCGGTCGATGACGTAGAACAGGATTTGCTCTTGCTGCTTGAACGGCACGTTGCGCAGTTCGATCAGGAACGGGCAGCGGCGGGTCAGGTTCGGCTCGATGACCAATGGCGCGATGTCCGACAGGTCCACGCTCCGGCCGAAATCCATGCCGTAACAGTGCATTAAATGCGGGTTTAAGGTGCTTAAAACGGGGTCGAGATATGCCTCGATCCAGTCGAGGCAGGTCCGCCAGCGGGCGTAATCGTCCAGCGTGGCGAACTCGTTGGAGCAGGCCCAGCGCAGCACCGGGGCGTCGTGCATCCGCGCCTCGATGAGGATCGACGACAGGAACGCGCCCTCGCCGCTGGACGGGATGACATCCAGTTCCTCGGCGGCGGCATCGCCGTAGAGTTCGTAGACCTCTTCGACCCAGGCATCCTCGCCTTCTTGCGTCCAGATGATCCCCATCCGTGCGCAGACCCGCTGGTACAGCCCTTCCTTAACCGCCTGTTTGAATTCGATGCGATGGACGCCGGCCTTTTTGCCGCGTTTGCCGGCGCGGGCGTCGTTGATGAGCTGGTTGAACGGGTTATCGGCGCCGTTGTGGGTGCTGATGACCCGCACCGACCCGCCCCAGATCAACAGCGCTAGCGCCGCCTTCAGCAGCTCGTCCAGCTTGTCGTGGAACGCGGCCTCGTCGATGACCACCACGCCTTGCTTGCCGCGCAAGTTGGTGGGGCGGCTGGACAAGGCGACGATACGGAAGCCGCTGGGGAACTTGATAGTGAATGTTTTGATGGCGCGGTCGCGGTCGGCCTCGTCGTCCCAAATCCCCTCCTCGATGGCGCCGGCCGCGTAATCGAAGGCCCGCGCCCACATCGCGCACGCCTGGATGTACTCGATGGTCATGTCCTGGTTGTAGGCGATGTAGTAGACGTTCTGACCGCCGGCATCCCGCGCCGAGGCGGCGGCGATGGTGTTATCGGCGGCCTCGGCCCAAGTCAGGCCGGTGCGGCGGGATTTTTCGGCGGTCTTCAGTGGAAGCCGGTCGGCCAACCAGCGCTGCTGGTAGGGCAACAGCACCGGCGGCGCGGCGGCGCTGGCGGTGTCGGGGAGGATGGGGGCAGTCATTTTCTATTAGGCGCCTGACGCAGTCTGCCAAGGCAATAAGCTCGTCTAGCCCATGGCGCCCACCCTGCCATCATCTTCAATAAATCACCGAAATACACACCGCGAGCCTCATGACTTCTGCCCAACGCCTCAAAATATCGTTTTCCGGTGAGCGGTCTCTTAGCCATAGCCTCTCCGTTATCGACTCATTTTCCGCTGCTTCCGCTGGCGCTTCTTGCGCGCGGCCCGGCGGGCGGCGGGAACGCCGGACCGACCGCGACGGGGCGGCGGTAAGGGCGGCGGTATGGACGCGAAACGAAGGGGGCTAGCGGGCCAGTAAAACAAGGGCCAGTATCTAATCATGCCGCGATCCCCAGAATTTCCCGGCGGATTTCGTTCGCGGCCTCGGCGCTCAGGCCGCCCTTGCGAGTGATCTTCTCGACGGCGGCGGCGGCGGCCTCGGTGCGTTCCCGGACCTGGCCGGCCCACTCTTTTTGCTTGAGCGAGGCGCGCGCCAGGTCAGCCATGGCATGAGCGGCGTTGCCCAGCAGCTTGACCCGCGCGCCGGCGTCGTCGGCGTCGTCGGCTTCCTGGAGGTTGACCAGCAGATCGAACATCTCGGTCTGCACCAGGTTGAGCACGGCGGAACTGAGCGCGCCGGCTTCGTCCGGGACCGATTCCGCCAACAGTTGCGCGGCTTGGGTGCTGGCCTTGATCGCTTCCAGGCGGCGCTTGAGCTTCTGACCGTGCTTGTGCAGCACGCTCTTGCTGATTTCGTAGCCTTGCGTTTCCAGCCAGTCCGACAGCGCTTCGTAGCCGGAAAACGCGCCATGGATCAAGCGCGATTCGAAATCGCGGCGCACTTCATCGGGCAACAGCGCAACCTTGGAGGGCGGGGCCATTATTCATCCCAGTATTTCGGCGG
The DNA here is from genome assembly GCA_020445045.1 of Candidatus Competibacteraceae bacterium. Taxonomy (GTDB): domain Bacteria; phylum Pseudomonadota; class Gammaproteobacteria; order Competibacterales; family Competibacteraceae; genus Competibacter. Next base: position 12,517 of record JAGRHI010000407.1, on the reverse strand, counting down.
GCGGGCGATGCCCGGTTCGCAATCGAGGGTGTACTCGGTGATATCGATGCCGTACCGCGTCAACTTGGCCCGCCATGACGGTGTGTCGCGCCCTTCCAGGTGAATCAGGTCGCGCTCGGCCAGGTAATCGAGCTGCTGGCGCAGCTCCCGAGCGGTCGCGTCCGGCAGTTCTTGCCGGATCGCCTCATGGACCATGCGCTCGCCGGCATCGCGCGGGCGGGCGGCATTGAGCGTCAGCAAAATCAGCCAGCGCAGGGTTTCCCGGCGGCTCTTTTCCAGGTCAACCATGGGACTGTTCCTTGATGGGGCAGTGGCGGATATCGCATTCCAGGAGTTTCATAACTTTTTCCCCGACTGCGTCCAGCCGATTGAGGATGGAGACCTCGCGGCGAATCGCATCATCCCGGCGCTCGAATTGCTCGGGCAGATCGACCAATAACTGCATCAGCCGGCGCTCGGTATCCGTCGCGCGGCTCTCCAGCGTCATAAAGCTGGATCGCCATTGCTCGGAGGCATGGGATCGCACGGCCTCCATGGCGGCAAACCGGGCGTCTAGCCATTTTTCGATTTGCTTGAGAAATAGCCAGCCCATCCAGAAGATGAACGTCAGCAGCGCGACCAGGGCGGCGCCCAGCACCCCCAGCCATTCATAGGCGGTCATCGAGAGCGTCATGCTCATGCCGAATCCTCCGCGTCGGTCGGCGACTCCAGCAGCTCCGTGTCGGCCCGCCGATACTCGTCCAGCATCGCTTCGAGCTGTCGGCAACACCGGTCCGATCTCGACCAGCCCGTCCACAGCAGGGCAATGACGGTGGCGATGGAAAACGCGACCGGGAGTATCACGCCCACGATGACGATGGTCTCGAACATGTCATTGGCTCGCCACGATCTTGCCGTTCTCATCCAATCGGATAAGCCCGGAGTTCGCGCAGTAGTTCAGCACCAGCGATATCGCCAGCTCGAAGACGATGCCGGCGGCTTTCATCCCGGCGTCGATCAGCATTTGCTCGACCACCGCCCATTTTTCCTTGCCGGACATCGTCGTGTCGCTCGCCAACTCACGGACCTTGTCGATGGCCGATTGCCAGTTGTTGCCGATCAGCGCCTTGCCGATCACCGGGATCGCTAGCTTGACGATGAGATTCATCGCTATGCCTCCAGAGTTAGAACTTGCAGGAAAAGCCCACGCTTTCAATCGCCCCCCGCATCCCGGCGCGCTGAAAGCAGGCCGCGCACGGCGTCATTTTTGCCGCTGGGCGGCAGCTCATCGCCGTCGTGCATCCGGCGATGCCCAACATCCCGATCAGCCCAATCATCGCGACCCCGGACCTGATCCAGCATCGGGTCATACAGGATCGGCAGCACCCAGCCATCCCGCAACTCCTTGTTGTACACCAGGAATTTCGCCCCCTCCGGGGTTTCCATCGTCACACTCAGTAGCCCGTTACGGATGCAGCGCAAGCGCGGGTAATAGCCGCCGGATGGTGTGACGCAGTCCACGTAAATCGCGCCGCGCATAAACGTCGGATAGGTCCTAAAGCGGTTGCAGATCCGTCGCCACGCGCCGACCCAGAGGTTCATGACGAACGGCAACAGCACCGCGCCCGCGACCACCGGCGCCCAGTTGTCCTTGACGAACTGGATGAAGGTGCTGAAATCGAACAGGTCATTCATGGACGGCCCCACCGTTGTTCGAGAAATGCAGTGCGACGCCGGACCAGCCCACGATTCACACGCCCACCGGCGATGCGAAATGCGGCGACCCCACGTTTTGCGCATGCTCTATCGCCGCGCCGATAGCACCTCAGTGCCGTGGAGCGCTGAAAGCGCGGGCAGCCGGTGTTGAACGCGAGATCCGTAAACACGTCGAAATCACCCTGGTCGATGACCTTCCAGCCAAGCGCTTTATTGACGCAGCGAACTGACGGAAGGAGGTCCTCGATGAACAGCTCGCGAATCTCGGCTTTGGTGAGCTTCTGCCCGACCCGATAGTCGTCATCGGCGGTGACCAGGTGTCCGCATCCAGCCGTGGGCAGCCCCACTGGGTCGCGATATACAGCCACGCGGCAGCTTTCGAACTGCATGATCAGATCGACGCCAGCCTCGGACACCGACATTCCCCGGTCCCCGACCTGGACCGCGACGGCAGCGGCGATGGCGGCGGCGGACAGCTTGATGCTGAGCGAGGAACGGGATTTGCGAGCCATGTGGATTTAACCGATTCAGTGCGAGCTATCGCGGACTGGATGAGGGCGCAACCAGCCCATGGATAGCGGCTTGACGATAGCCCGCGCTGAATCGGTCAAATGGGGTTCCTCCTCGTGATGCGAGGAGGATCACAAAACTAATTAAGAGGGGATATTAAGGAGGGTTTTAACGGGGTATTCAGAACAAGGCGGGTTGTTGCTTGGCGCGCTCGGCGGCCAGAATCTCGTAGATCGTGACGATATTCAAGCCATAGCGCTGCGAGAGCTGAGGGGGGGTGACTCCTTTGCGAACATGCTCGTGCCAGATTTCTTCATTGCGAAGACGATTCGCGTATCGGGTCCCTTTTGGAATATACAGTAGCCCACCGCCCAGCGCGGCGCGCACGTCCTCGGTTTGCTCCTTGGCAATCTCATCCGCGTGGGGGATGTCGCGTTTCCGCAGCCGCTCGAACAAGACGCCCGCCAGATCGGCGAGCTGCTCGGGATAATCATCGGGTAGATGCATCGATCCTCCTCAAACATTACGCGCGTTGCACGTTAAACCGCTGACCGATGCCCAGCCGCACATTCAACGCCCGCCGGCAATGCGGACAGACGATCCGGGTCTGGATCGGCGAGGGCTTGACCGGCAACACGATGAGACCCGAGCAGGCCGGGCAATTCGCGGTGGCTTTAGTCGCCTTGGCCATCGTCCGCAACCCGTAGGCTTTCTGGATCAAAATTCCCACATACAGCCATCGCCGCCCCCAACTTCTGTAGTGGCTTGGACACCTCTTCCGCAGATACACCTGCCATTTTTATGGCATCGCCAGCCACACAAAACACCTCCTCCATCGTCTCCAGCAGCTCATCATCACTGAGCCCAGTCAAGTCAGGCCCACCCATTACCAAAATGAGACTAGCTAAGCGCTTAGCCGCCCTGATTTCTTCTGGATCGCTCATGTCGTTTCTCCTGTTTCCTGTTTGCCCTTCAACCGTTCGGCCAGATCGCGGAACATCGAGGGGGGCGGAACGCGCGGCGCACGGGGCTCGGGAATGGGTTTCTCGGCCTGGGCGGCGGACGCCACGCCGGCCTGAGCAGCGACCGTTTGAACTAGGGCCGCCGCGCCTTGCATCCCCCCCGTGCGCGCGCCTTCTCGGGCGCGGGCGTGTTCCTCGGCGACCTCTTGCCGCGCGGCGCGCTGGTCGTTGGCGCGCTGATGGAGGCCGACCAGGATTTCCAGCAGGTAACCATGGCTTTTCATCGGCAGCGCGAGCATGTTCCGATCCCTCATATCGATGATCTGATCGATGGCGACCCGCCAGGCGTCCACTGGCGCAGGATAACATTGGCCGTTGCGCTCAATCTGGGCGGCGGTGATCATCGCCTCCAGCTCCGCCATGAGCCGCGCCGCGCGCGCCCAACTGAGGGCGCGTTCCGCCGGGCGAAACAGGGCGATGTAGCGCAACAGCCGTTCGCTCAGGCTTGGCGGAAGCCGGAACGCCGTGGACACGGCTTCGCGCGCGTCGCGGTCGGCCAGCAGCACCTCGACGCTGTAGGCGGCGCCGCAGCAGGGGCAGGTTAGGCGCATGGCAGCAGCTCCCCGCCGTCCAGATTCGCCCGCACCCCCTCCACGGCATCGCTCAACTCGTGCAGCAGGCCGCAGGCAATCAGGGCGCCGCCGTCCTCGACATCGTTGCAATACCAGTCCTCCAGGACCTCATCGGCGGCATCGAGCAGCGCGTCCAGGTGTGGACGCAGGCGGGGGTCGATCAAAGGGGATGGGTTCATGCGGCCTCCGGCGATGGGGTTGGTTCGGCGCGGGCGCGGCGGCGGCGCTGGTCGTACATGAGCGCGGCCACCACCTTGCGGAGCTGCTCTTCGTTGCAAAATTGCACGCTATCCACCTTGCAGACCTTGCGCGCGACGCCGTCGGCATAGGCCCAGGATCGGCTGGCGTCGGCCAGCAGCGCCTCGATCTTGCTCATCATCTTTTGCTTGCTCGCGGCGATCTGGCGCGGCTTGCGGTGGGTCTTGGGCTTCCAGCCGAGCCGGTAGAATTCGTCGATCACGGCGCGGCGCTGCTTGGCGTCCAGGTCGGCGGCGGAACGCTGGCCGGTGACCCGCTCCAGCAGGGCGCGATAGGTGTCCTCAGTGAGGGCTAGATCGCGCTGGGCGATGTGGATTCTCTTGATCTCGCGGGTGCGAGGGGATTCAAAAACCATGGACATAACCCTCCAGGCTACTCATCAGCCCCGGCGCACCACCGGGGCGGTTTCGCGTTTAGGAGACCGATTCCAGCGTCGTTTCGAACGGCACGACGATGAATTCCTCGCGCTGGCTGATCGAAATCCCCTTGATGTCCGCCACGGCTTTCGGATTGTTGAGGACCTCATCCTTGTTGACCTCCTCCTTGACGCGGATAAACCGAGTCAGACCAGCCGCCCGTAGGGCGTCGAGCGCGGCCTTAACGTCGCGGACGCTCACTCGGGGATTGGTGATCCGCCATTTAACTTCACCGCTGGCGAGGTGTGCGTACTTGACTTTCCCGCCTTGAGTCAGCCGCTCGCGGTTGGCCTCGCACCAGATTTGCACGCCTTTTTGCAGCTCCTTGATGGCCTCTTGATGCGGGGCGGCTTTCTTCTCCCAACCCTCGCGAATCCGGGCCAGCTCGTCGTTCATCAAGGTTTCGATGCGGGTGCGCTCGCGCTGGTGGACGCCGATTTCAGCAATGGCGGCCACCGCTTCGTCTTGGGTTTGCGGGACCGGGTGCGGGGTGGCGTCCAGCTTGAGGCGACGGACGGCGACGCTCATAGCTCACCCCCGTTCAGCAGCGCCTTGCTGGGCTTGAAACGGACCCGGCGCCCGGCGGAGATGGAGATGGGTTCGCCGGTTTTCGGGTTGTGGCCCATCCGCTCGGGGGTGTCCGCGACCGATAGCCGGCCAAATCGTCGGATGTGGACCGTCTGACCGGCGGCCAGACAGCTACCGATGGCGCGGGTCACATCGTCCACCGCCGCCAGCGCGGCGCGGGTCGAGGGGTAATTCCCGGTTCGAACCAGCCGATCGGCAAGTTCGAGACGATCGATAGTGGTAGTTTCAGGCATTGGTCAATACTCCAGGTTGGGGGGATACAAACAGGTAGCCGGCGCAGCGGGCAAAACGCCCGATTTGGCTCATGTCCCGGTTCATCGCGCATTCCGCGACGATCAGAAACACGTCCGGCAGATCATCCAAATCACCGGCCTCGATGCGGGCCTTGATGCGGGCGATGGCGTCGGCGCGGTGCCGTTGCCGCACGGCGGCGGCATGGGCGGGGTCGGCCGCGTGGGCGCGCGGCTGGGGTTGGGGGTGGAATTGGTCAGCCATGAGCAGACTCCAAATTCAGGGGATATTCGGTGCCGTCCAGCTCGGGCTGGCGGCGCTGGCGACCCTTGGGCGGCTCTTGTACATCGGACGGGCACGGCCCGAACACGATGTCGTTGTACCAAACCAGGTCGGGGCGCGCCGACGCCAGATAGGTCGGATGCCGGTAGATAAACCGCCGCAGATCACGCGACTGGATGCGATAGAACTTGCAAGTGGGGGAATCCGGCCGCAGGGCCTTAGCCTTTAGCTGCCCCTGTTTGATCCAGCGCGTGACGGCCATGATGTTGATACCCAGACCCTCGGCCACTTCCTCGGTGGTCAGGTCCTCGCGCCACGCGCCCACGGGTTGACCTTGATTGCGCAGCTCACAGCGACGGTTGGCGACGGTCTTGTCGCTGCGCCAGGGGCGTCCGGCGGCCTCCAGGCGGCGGGCGATGCACGCGGAGGGCTCATGACCCCAGCGCACGATCAGCTCGTCATCCAGGGGGTCCCACCGCGTTTTTTTGGCGGGTCGGACGCTACGCAACGGGGGCAGTCCCAATGCCCGGCGCGCCCGGTCGGATAGCGAAGTGCGCCCGATGCCGGTCTCGCGAGACAACGCCTTGAGACCACCGTGCCGGCGGTCGCGGTAAATCCGCCGGATGGCTTCGTCGATGGCCGGGGTCCATTCGATGCGCGAGTTAGCGGCCATGCGCGCACCTCCCCTCCCGCACCTGGCGGCGCAGCTCGATGCCGTTGTATCGGGCGCTGTAGTTCCAGTACGGGCCGCCCTCGTCATGCCAGAAATCGTCGCAGACCCAGTCGAACGGACCGGGGCCGATTTCGATCACCGGGCGCGGCCGGCGCGGGTCGATGACGACCCGATCCACCCGCACCTGGATCGCTTTGAGCTGGCGGACCGTGCGGCTCACCGCGTCGAGTTGATGATCCAGACGCTTGCTCATGGCCGGCCCTCCCCTTCGCTCAGGCCGCCGTCGGACAGTTCGCTGGCGGTGCGGGCGAGGTCCCATCCGACGATGCCGCGCCCGGCCTCGGGCGTGAGTTCGGGTGCGGGCGGAGTCGTCGCCGGCCGCTGGCCGATGCAGGCGGCAACGATACCCAGCAGATGCTGGAGTCGCCGCAGCTCCCGCGCGGGCAGCCGAAACGGACCGATGTCCAGCCAGGCGCCATTGGCGGCGAGGTGCAGCTCGACCCCCACGCTGCCCTGCACCCCACGTTGCGCGGCGGTGATGCTGCCGACGTAAAGCGGTCGGGTGGTCACGGCGTGTTCGGCGTGGATCGCGGCGGCGGCGTGGTTCCAATCGTCGCCGAAGGGCAGGTCCACATCGTCATGGTTATGAATGGCTTGCGGGTTAGGAATGGCTCGCGCGTTCATGAGTCCTCCTATATGCGCATGATGCGCAAGGCGGTGAGCAGAATGCCGACCAGATTGAGCACTTGATCGGGGTCGGTGAGCAGGTGCTCACCCATTTGCACGGCGTTGGTGTCCGTGACCCAGACCGGCAGCGGGGCGCGGGTGGGTGAGCCGTCCAGCGGGTTGACCTCGGCGGCGCGGATGGTGCCGATCAGGCAGTCGCGCGGCGGCGGGGCCGGCGCGGCGGGCTGGGCGACGAACGGCGGGCGGGGTTCGCTCATGGCCGGCCCTCCACCTCGAAGCGGCCCTGGGGCAGGCCGGGCGCGGGCCGATGCGCCCAGCGGCCGTTGACCGCGCTCGCGAGCTGGCTCATGGCGCGGGCAAAATCGATCATGGGCGTGCCGGCGGGGACGGTGATGCGCAGGTCGAGCGTGACCGTGCGCGGGGCGACGTCGTGATTTATGCCGATGATCGCCGGGCAGCCTTGATGGTCAGGCACCTTAGGGATACTCATATCAATACTCCTTGGGCAGTTTGGAATGCGGGCAGCCAGATCGGCAGGCGCGGTACAGATCCATGTTGAGGGGATTGGCGGTAGCGAACCGCCCGTCCCGTGTCTGATGTTCCAGGCACTTATGCTTGGCCAGTTTGCCGATGACGGGGCACTCCACCGTCTGGCTCATCAGCCCGCCTTCCACCAGGGTTTGCAGGCGCCGTATATCGCCCTTGTAAACGCCCTTTAAGGCTTGATTGATCATGGCCGGCGAGACCCCCAGACGGCGGGCGACCGCCGCTTGGCTGCTGGCTCGACACGCCTCGCGGAGCGCGGCCAGCCATGGATCGCGGTCTTCATCGGCGGCTTCGTGCATGAGCGTCCACCTCCTGGATGGTGACGGAAGCGACGGGGGCGGGGTCGTCCTTGGCGTCTTCGCTCTCGGCGTGCGGGAATGGGACAAACCGGTCGTGGTTGGGGTCATAGATGCCGCTCCCGTCGTTGCGGACGATGGGCGCGCGCGGCCCGCTACACTGGACGAGCCGATAGATCGCGTGCCCCAGGGCCCTACCGTTGCGCTTGGGTCGTTCGAGGCGCACATACCCGGCGCGGCGCAAGGCCCCAACGTATTTCTGGAGGTTGGCGGTGCTGATTTCGGCGCTGGATTCCAGATCGACGGTAGAAAAGCGCTTGAAAATCCGCATGCCGTTCCAGGCGCGTTGTCGGGCGTTTTGAACGGGGTGGCTGCGAGTAAAGCTGTTGATGATACGGGCCACGGGGGTCCCCCTTCATTTCGAGAACAGTGCGACGACATGGCCATTCCTCACTTGTTGACGACAAAGATATTGCCGCCCCATGCGTCCAGATTGATCTCGGACCAGCGATTGGAGCGAGCGCGGGAACGGGCCTTTTTGATGTTGTGACTGATGTAGCTGATGCGCCCCTTGGTGGCGGCGAACACGGCATCGAGCCAGTCGTCGGCGATGGGGATGTCGCACAGGGTATCGGCCACCGTGCGGGCGTCGTCGCGGTCCAGGTCGGTGAACTTGACCCACTGGAAAACCCGGCGGGCGAGCTGCTCGCGGAGCCGGATTTTCTGCTCGATTCGATCCATGCCGACCATGACGATCGGCATCCGCGATTTGTCGTGAATGGAGCGCAGCGCCTCCAGCATCCGCAGCGTGCTGGTGGCGCCGGGCAGCAAAATGTGGTCGATTTCATCGACAAAGAGCGGGCGGCTGCGCTTGCCCATCTCCTCGACGATGTAGCGTTCCAGGTCCGCCGACCGGCCGCGCGGGTCGGCGCCGATGGCGGCGACGATGGCGCGGTACATGCTATTGAGCGTCCAGGCCGGGGACGCCTCCACATAGATGGCGTCGGTCTGGTTCATGAGGTGCAACAGCGCGGTGCTTTTGCCGGTGCCGGTGGCGCCGTGCAACAGCACCATCCGCTCGGCGCCGGCCTCGGCGGTTTCGACCACGCCATAGGCATCCAGCAGGCGCTGGATGTTCTTGACCAGGGCAACTTTCGATTTCATACTCATTTCCTCTTGTTGTGCTGCCTAAATGCCCGGTTCGGCGTCTTGCTCACGCCGCGCCGGGTTCTTCCCGCCGATGACCCGCAGGCCATGAGCGATATTCCAGCCCTGAACCCAGCTCGCGGCGAGTTCGGGGTCGGTGTACGGGTTCCGCGCCTCCGGGGCAGACTTCGCTCCCGCCTTCAGCGCTTCTCCTAGTTTTCCGGTGTCCCAGCCGGCCTGCCAGAGCACCACCCAACCACTGCGGCGTAGCGCTTTTTTGAAGGGATAATCGGTGCGCGCTTTTCCCTCGTGGTACGCGCGCTGTCCGTCATCGAACCAGCTCTGTAAAACGCGCTCGTGTTGGTCGCGTACAAAATCGTCGTAGCTCATGAGGCGGTCCTCTGGTGGGCGATGGGCGCGGCGTCGCGCGGGGCGTGGGCGCGATCGATGGCCGCGCGTTTCCAGGCGTGGAAGCGGGCGGCGCCGTAGTCGGCGTTCATCTGCGCTTCAAACGTCCGGGGGTTGGGGTGATCCTCGTAGAACGCGGCGACGTAGGCGGCGTCGGCGTCGCTGAGCGGCTCGCCGTCGCCCAGGGTGCGGTGAATCACGTCGCGCATCCCCTCGAACCAGTTGGCATAGGCGGTCGGAATCGCTGGCGGCGGGGGCGGCGGGGGCGGCGCGTCTTCGGGGGTCGGTGGGTCGAGATAGCCCAGGGCCTTGGCCTGCTCCGGGGTGAATCCCGTTCCGACGCCCAGGGCGCTGTCGCCCCGCAGGGCGGCGGCGGCGCCGTCCAGGTGCGCGGTGGTGTACGTTTCGGGGTCGGCAGCGGGCGGGAATACCACCGGCGCGGCTTGTTCGCGGGCGGCGAGGATGACTTCCAGGGCGTCGCGGGTGCTGATGCCCCTGGCTTCGCGGCGCGCTTCGCGCTTTCTGTCCCTCATCCCCTGGAGCTGCACGGCCTTGGCGGCGGCGGTCAGCGCCTGGCGCGACGTGCCGGTCAGTTCCGGGCATTCGGCGGTAGCGATAAACCCGCCCTTGGCGTCAAAGCAATAAATGAGGTCGGCGGCTTCCGGGTCGTAGAGCACTCGCACCCGCTGACCGACATGCAATCCCAGCTCGGGGGTCATGTACTCAAAGCTATCCACGCGCACGCCGTAGGATTTGGTGACCGTGCGCCAGCCGTCATTGCCGGGCGCTTCGAGCAGCAGCAGGTCCAGGACGCGCGGGTCCGGCAGGGCGCGCACCGGCTCGCGCCAGGCGGCGACTCGTTCGAGCGGGGTTTTTCCTTTCAATCCACGGTGTGGGCGGGCGTGGTAGGCGGCCGTCCAACGGTCACAAAAATCTTGAAGCGCGGGCGCATCCAGATGCAGGAGTTCGACCGGGCGGTTCTTGACGAACAAGCGGTCGGAAAACTGCTCGCGGGCGCGCAGGGCTTCGCGGTCGGCGACGTTGTGGCCCAGGTAGCCGGGCATCAGCTCCAATAAGTCGTGACTGAATGAGCGGAAGAAGCGCTCGATGTGCGGCTTTTGCCAAGGGCAGAACGGCGCGGAGATTTGCTGCTCGATGTCCAACGCCTGGAGGATGCGACCGATGTGGTGGCTGACGTAGTCCTGGCCGTTGTCGGTCTTGGCGATTTCCGGGACGCCCCAGTCGAGCAGGGCGTTCTTGAGCAGGTGGGCGACGGCGGCGGCGCGGCTGGTTTTGCTGACGTGGAGCTTGGCGCGGCGACTGTAGAGGTCGATGACGCCGATGATGCTGTGGCGACCGTCTTTGAGCATGACATCAGCCGGGGTAGAGTCGAACTCCCAGACCTGGTTGAGCCGCAAGATATGAGCGCTGGCGTCGCCCCAGCCGATCATGTACTTGTTTTTCCAGTGATCGGGGTTGCTGAGGCAAGCATAGAGTTCGGCGTTTTCCTGCTTCCAACGGTCGATCCAGCGGGCCACGGTCTTGAGGCTGGGCATAGGGATCGGGCCGTCGCCGGCGATGTCGGCGGGCAGGGCGTCCCAGTCCAGGTCGTAGCGGGCGCGCAGCCATTCGTGGGCGCGGGCCGGCTGGGCGTGGGGATAGTCCAGCAGAAAGGCGCGCAAGGCGGCGGCGAGTTGTGGGTGTCGGTCGATGATGCCGGATCCGGCGCGGTTGCCGTAGCGACCGGCGAGGCTGGCGAGACCGTAGCCATGGATGCGCCAGCCCCAGCGATGGACGGTGGAGACGCTGACCTCCGGGATCAGGGCGCGAGTCGCGGGACTGGCGGCGAGTCGCCCGGCGTTGTAGTCCACCACGGCGGTTTCGACGTTGCTGCCGGCGCGCTTGGCGGCTTCGACCACCGCGAGAATCTCGCGCTTGGCGTCCATGCGGGCTTGGGCCGCGCCGCGAAGTTGGGCGGCCTTGGCGTCGCCTTCGGCTTTGCGGGCGGCGATCAGGGCGGCATCGTCCTGGACGGGCTGCAATTCCCTCGAATTCGAGGGAATTGGCGGGGCGGCGGCGAGGATTTCGCGGGATTCGGCCCGCATCAGGGCCTCTTGCGCGGGGAGCGGGAGGGAGGATAAGTGGTATTCGAGGCCGCCGCCCCGACCTTGGCGCGGGCGTGTTCGATATTCCTTTCTGGCGGCCATCTTGATAAAGCCGGCCTTGCTCATGCCTAATAAATCAGCGCACTCTTGAGCGCTAAACCATTCTTTAAGCATCATGAGGGTATCTCTCTGGCCAAATTTGCTTCGGCATAAGCCCCAGCCGACGAGCAATGGCAGCTTCCATACGAGAAGACCGGCTATAAACCACTTTTCTTGCGGCCTGCCGAGTGACGCCCTCTTCTCGTGCGATCTTTGCATACGAAGTGCCATGGATCTCAAGCTGATGCTTAAGCCATATCGCACGATTAGATGCCTTATGGGGTGGCTTGCTGGTTGTCATGTCAACAAGCATACGATTTATTCGCACGAATCACAACGATGCGAACGAAGTTTATAGATAGCGTCCGATAAGTTCACAGATCGGTCTGACCATCAGGCCCTTAACTCAGAGGCGGACACCATGAAATCACAAAAAGAAACAACGAATTACGTTTCTATAAACTGCCATGACAAACTATAAACAGAGTTTACAGAACAGTTCACAGTTTACAGAACAGTTCTCTGGCCGTTTGCGCGCTCTTATTGAGTCGCACGAAAACGCAAGCGCGATTGCCCGCGAGGTAGGAGTTGCCGAGGCGACGATCAGAAAATGGAAGAACGGGGCCTCATTGCCAAAGATTTTGGATGCTGTTTCCCTGGCGAGAGTGTTAAACGTCAACCTGCTCTGGCTGGCCACGGGCGAAGGACCGAAGACCCCGCAGGGGCCGGAGGATGCGAACGCTATCCGCGATCCATCAACGAGTTACGGGTTTCGGCTGCGGTTGGAGTGGATCAGGAAGGCGGTGGAGGCGGTGGAGATTATCGGGAAGGATGCGCCCAGTGACCGGAAGGCGGTCGCCGTGGAGAAGGTCTATGAGCGGCTAGTGCAGTCCGATGGCGCTGCGGATATGATCGAGGTGATGCGGGTCATCCAGGCGGCGCTGGCGGGGTGACGCTCCTTATCCGGGTCTTGCGCGGAAGAC
>JAGRHI010000006.1:24740-25033 GCA_020445045.1 Candidatus Competibacteraceae bacterium | reverse complement strand
GCCAGTACGGCCGCGCCGGCGAAGCCGAACGCCAGGCTCGACTCGCCCCGGCCCGACGCCAGCGCGGGAACCAGCCAACCGACGACGGCCAGCGCGAATACGCCGAACAGAAAGCCCAAACCGACCCGCAGTAGCATATCGGCCCGGCCGCGCCAGAACCGGCGCTCGTACAGCCCCAGAGCCATCAGAATCGCGATCAGCACCAGTGTGCGGGCCAGCGCACCGGGCAAAACCTCCACGGCATCGACACCGGCATTCGGTTCACTCCACGCTCGCCACAGCACCGGGCCAAG
>JAGRHI010000006.1:21417-24636 GCA_020445045.1 Candidatus Competibacteraceae bacterium | reverse complement strand
CAAGTGCGGGTCAAACCATAAAACGGGTATCCGACCGATTGCGTCGGGTTCGATCAGGGACGTTCGCGATCCTCAAAAGGCTATCGCCGGATCACGCCGGCCCATGAGAAGGCGCCGGGATGAGTGATCTTGTCCCGGTCACGCCTTTGCCAAACGCCCATGCTCAACCTACTGACTCAAGAATTAGGCACTTACGTGCATCGCCATGCAAGTGTGGGTGACCGGGTTGCTGTAGGCTGTATTGATCGACTTGACCGATGCCATCGCCAAGGCGTTGGCGCGGCCGTTCACTGACCTCTCCCCGGAAATGGTCTACCTCAGTCTGTATTTCGTGACCCACGCGGTCGCTCAAAACCCCACCACCGACCCCCGGTCGGTTATTCGGCCGACCATGCCCGCGAGTTCGGCATCATCAAACGATCCCGCAAAAAAACGCTTCATGAACGTCCTCCAATACCCCCCATTTCCTCCTTGACGATCAGCAAAATTCCTTGCCTTGAAGTCATCGCCTTGTTCTGAATGACCTTCGTCACTTCGCGGAGCGGGGAATGGCGTGACCACGCCGTGACCGTCGCCACTGTTGGAAACCGCGATGCTCTCCTAAAGTGCGCTTAACGACGGTCGCTATGGAAACCGTCGTCAATCACTGCAACTGACCAAGGAGCACTTCCATGAGCAAAACCGACATTGCGGTGGCTGTTTACGACTCGCACGAACAGGCGGAAGAGGCCGTTCGCGAGCTTGCCCGGTCTGGTTTCGACATGAAGACGATTTCCATTCTCGGCAGGGATTATCACACCGAGGAAAACGTCGTCGGTTATTTCAATGCCGGCGACCGCGCGAAGTTCTTCGGCAAGCTGGGCGCGTTCTGGGGTGGGTTGGCCGGATTGCTGTTCGGTTCGGCGATGATGTTCATACCGGTTGTCGGTCACATCGTCGTCCTCGGGCCGATTGCCGCGACGCTGGCCGGCGGTCTCGAAGGCGCGGCCCTTGGCGGTGGCGCGGGCGCGCTGGTCGGTGCCTTGTCGTCGCTGGGTATCCCGAAGGATTCGGTGTTGCGCTACGAGACCGCGATCAAGGCCAACAAATTCCTGGTGATCGTCCACGGCGGGGCTGATGCCGTTCAGCGAGCCCGCGACGTGCTGGAGACCGCCGGCAGCACCGATGCGCGGACCCATTCCGGCACTCTCTGACTCATCGAATCATTCCAACTCTTCTCCTTAATCCTCAACGACGGAGGCCATGATGAACATTCGCAAGACCTTGCTCACCGTTACAGGCGTTGCCTTTGTTTCTTTATCGCTCACCGCGCTGGCCGTGGAACGTAGTGCCAGCGAGCGTGCGTTCATGCGGTTATCGGAAGATGGCTCCAGGGCCGCCCGCACCATCTCGCTGGCGCGCGTGGCCATTTTCGACGGGCAAACCCAGGAAGCGAAGACCCTGGTGGAACAGGCGAAAACCGCGCTGAACGCCGCCGCCAAGGATGCCGGCAAACTGGCGATCAAAGCGCCGAAGCACGGTGATCTAGGACCGATGGTTCCCATTGATGCTCGGCTCACGATGGCGGATGTCTATACCCTGACACCCGAAAAGAAGGCCGAAATCGATAAGGTGAACGAGCATCTGAAAAAGGGTGAAACCAAGAAAGCCCTCGAAGTGCTGCGACCGATCGATGTGCAGTTGACCCTGACTTCTTTGTTCATGCCGCTCGACCCGACCGCCAAGGCGGTGGATCAGGCCGGGAAGCTGTTGGCTGACAACAAATATTACGAGGCTAACCTGGCGCTCAAGAAAGCCGAGGATAGCTGGGTGACCGACTCCCAGAGCTTTGTGGACTATCTGGAAAAATTGCCGGAATCCGGTAAGGGAACGGCCCACGCCGCGCCCGCCAATTCACCGGAAACCGTATCGAAAAAATCGGAAAAGTAACCGGACGACCGGCGCTTGCTTCCTCGCCCACCCCTCCCCCTGGGAGGGGTCTTGATCAACAGGGAACCCGTCATGCTCGAACGCGAACCGACCCTGGATTCCAAGCCGTTCGCAACCCAATCCAGTCCGTGGCGGCGGTTGCTCCGTCCCAAGGATATCGGTTTCTATCTGATGATCGCCCTGTCCTGGATAGGGCTCATTTACAGTACCTACGATCTCACGAGCAGTCGCTGGTACTGGCACTGGCTGATCCCTGGATTCGGCATCATTTGCATATCGATCGAGTGGCACAACGTCGCGCCCACCCTGAAAGCTCGGTCGGTGCTGGTGCTGCGTCAAGTTTTATACTGGGGTGGGGTGCTGGCGCTGGCTTATTTGATCTACGCGCTTTCTTCTTCCAACAACGCCTTGATCGATCTGTTCGATGTTCGGCAGGCCAGTTTTCTGCTGACCTTCACGTTGGCCATAAGCACTTATCTGGCCGGTCTTCACCACGACTGGCGGCTGTGCGTGGTCGCCGCCTTCATCTTGAGCGGTGGGCTTGTCAACGTGGCTTTCTCCAACCTCGCGCCGATGCTGATATGGGTCGGCCTGGGCATCATCGTGACCTACGTCGTCTGGACTTGGGCCTATGGTCGCTGGCGGCGCCGAAAAATGGGTGCTTCCCCAGCCACGCCATGATCCTGGAAGATCATGCGAAAGCGCCTCTTGATCCGATTCCAAACCACATGGGGTGGTGCTCCAACATCTCCCCAGGCGCATGTCATGCATTGGCCTTGGATATCTTCGCTGGTTGAGTCATCGCCATCTCCCGCGCCGCCAGTTCCGCCGCTTCCTCCGCGGTATGATGGGTCTTGCGCACCAGCAGCGTATACGCCACCGGCACCACCGACAGGGTCAGCAGCGTCCCCAGCAACAACCCACCGACGATCACCCAGCCAATCTGCTGGCGGCTTTCCGCCCCCGCGCCGACCGCCAGCGCCAGCGGGATCGCGCCCAGCACCGTCGCTAGCGTGGTCATCAAAATCGGGCGCAAACGCAAGGTCGCCGCTTCCAGCACCGCCTCGCGCCGATCCAGCCCAGTCAAGCGCAACTGGTTGGCGAACTCGACGATCAGGATACCGTTCTTGGTGATCAGCCCGACCAGCATGACCAAGCCGATCTGACTGTAGACGTTCAGAGTGCCGCCGGTCAGGAACAGTGCCAGCAAAGCGCCGGTCATTGCCAGCGGCACGGTCAGCATGATCACGAAGGGTGAGATGAAACTCTCGAACTGGGCCGACAGCACCA
>JAGRHI010000006.1:20742-21359 GCA_020445045.1 Candidatus Competibacteraceae bacterium | reverse complement strand
CGGAATTCGCGCGACTGGCCGTCCAACTCGGTCCGGGCGTGTTCCCCCAACACCTCATTGGCCGTCTGATCCATGAAATCCAAGGCTTCACCCAGGGTATAGCCGGGGGCGATGTTGGCGGAAAGCACGGCCGCGCGTTGCCGGTTGAAATGGTTCAGCTCCTTGGGCGCGACGGTTTCCCGCACTTCGACCAGATTCGAGAGTTGCACCAAACGTCCATCCTTGCCACGCACGAAGATCGCGGTCAGATCGGCCGGCTGTTCGCGGTCCCGGTCCTTGAGCTTCACCATCACGTCGTATTGCTGACCCTCGCGTTTGAAGCGGGTTATCTGCCGTCCACCGAGCAAGGTTTCCAGGGTTCGGCCGATTTCCTCGACATCGGCGCCCACGGCGGCGATCTTGTCGCGCTTGAGCACGACCGACAGTTGCGGTTTGTTCAGCCGCAGGTCGGTGTCCATATTGACCATGCCGGGATATTGCCGGGCTTTGGCCAGCATCCGATCCACCAGCGTCTGTAATTCGGCGTAGCTGGTGGCCTGGATCACGAACTGTACCGCCGGATTGCGGAAACTCTGACCCAGCGACGGCGGATTGATCGGAAACGCCAAGACTCCCGG
>JAGRHI010000006.1:0-20702 GCA_020445045.1 Candidatus Competibacteraceae bacterium | reverse complement strand
ATGTCCTGTTGCTTGCGCTGGCGTTCTTCCCAGGGTTTCAGACGCACGAACGACAAGGCACTGGTGACCGGATTCGGTTTCTCCAGCCCTGGCGCGACGAAGGAGAAGTAGGAAACCACTTCGGGAATGTTCTTGTAGAACTGTTCCAGTTGCCGGGCATAGCTGTCGGTGTATTCCAGGGTCGAGCCTTCCGGCGCGACGATCACGCCAATGAATACCCCGCGATCTTCCAGCGGCGACAGTTCCGACTTGAGATGCAGGAACAGCCAGCCGGCTCCCGCGCCGGTGGCGAAAAACACCAGCACGATCAACCAGCGTAGCTTGAGTGCCTGGATCAGGGCGTGGCGATAAGCGCCGTTCATCGCCTCGAAAAAGCGTTCGCTCAGCTTGAACAGCCAGTTGTGCCGGTTTTGGTGATGCAGCAGCTTCGAACACATCATCGGCGTCAGGGTCAGCGCGGTGAAGCCGGAGACGATGACCGCCGCCGCCACGGTGAACGCAAACTCGGTGAACAACCGCCCGGTGTTGCCGGTCATGAACGCCAGCGGCGCGAACACCGCCGCCAGGGTCAGGGTCATGGCGACGATGGCGAAGGCGATTTCCTTGGAACCGCGCAGGGCCGCCTTGAAGGGATGCAACCCGTTCTCGACGTGGCGGTGAATGTTCTCCAACATCACGATGGCGTCGTCCACCACCAGGCCAATGGCCAGCACCAGTCCCAGCAGGGTCAGGGTGTTGATGGTGAATCCCAGGGCGTAGAGAAACACGAAGGAGCCGATCAGGGACACCGGAATGGTCACAAACGGGATCAGGGTCGCCCGCCAGTTGCGCAGGAACAGGAAGATCACCGCCACCACCAGCGCCAGTGCCTCGGCCATGGTGTGGTAAACCGCTTCGATGGATTTTTCGATGAAGACCGAGCCGTCGTAACCGACCAGGATCTTCATGCCTTCCGGCAGGTTGGCGGTAATGTCCGGTAGCAGTTTCCGCACCGCCCGCGCCACGCTGAGCGTATTGGCGGTGGACTGCTTGACCACGCCCAGCCCGACCGAGGGATTGCCGTTGACCCGCACCGCGTTGCGGTCGTCCGCCGCGCCGATTTCCGCGTAACCGATGTCGCGCAAGCGGATCGGATAGCCTTTGCTTTCCTTGAGGATCAGGTCATTGAATTGCGCCGGGGTGCGCAAATCCGATTCGGTGAGCACCGAAAACTCGCGCTGATGCGATTCGATGCGGCCGGAAGGCAATTCGACATTCTGCTGCTTCAGGGCATCTTCCACATCCTGCGGGGTGAGTCCGTAAGCAGCCATGCGGTCGCGGTCCAGCCACAGGCGCATGGCATAACGCCGCTCGCCGGCGATGATGACGCTGGCCACTCCCGGCAAGGATTGCAAGCGGTCCACGATGGTGCGGTCGGCGTAATCGGTGATTTCCAGAGCGCTGTGTCGGTCGCTGGAAAAGGCCAGCCACATGATGGCCTGAGCGTCGGCCTCGATCTTGGCCACCACCGGGTCATTGGTCTCGTCCGGCAACTGGCCGCGTACCCGCGAGACCCGGTCGCGCACGTCGTTGGCGGCGGCGTCCACATCCCGCTCCAGCAGGAACTCGACCGTGATTTGACTGACTTCCTCGCGGCTGACCGACTTGATGGTGCGGACGCCCTCGATACCGGCCAGCGAATCCTCCAATGGCTGGGTCACCTGACTTTCCATGATCTCGGCGCTGGCGCCCGGATAGACCGTGCGCACCGAAACAATGGGGGCGTCGATGTTGGGATATTCGCGCACCGGCAGCCGTTGAAAGGAAATCACCCCGATCAGGACGATGGCCAGGCTCATCACCGTGGCCAGCACCGGGCGCTTGATGCAAAGTTCGGGAAGGAACATGGCGAACTAGCCCTTTGTGGCAGGCGCGGGTTGAGTCTCCGTTGGTGGTAGTACCTGTACCGCCGCGCCGTCGCGGATCTTCAACTGCCCGTCGGTCACCACCCGGTCGCCGGCGTCCAGACCTTGCAGGATTTCCACCAGGCCGGGCTGGCGCAGCCCCAGTTTGACGGGCGTCATGGCCGCCTTGCCGTTCACCACCCGGTAGACGAAAGTGGTCTGGCCCACCGGCACGATGGCCTGTTCCGGTACGGTCAGGGCATTTTCCCGCCGTTCCAGAATCAGGCTGACTCGGGCGAATAGGCCCGGCCGCAACTTGTTGCCGGGGTTGGGCAACCGCGCCCGCAGCAGGACGGTGCGGGTTTCCTCATCCAGGGCCGGCTCGATGGCGTAAATAACGCCCTCGAAACCTTGCTCGGGATAGGCATCCACCCGCGCCGTCAGCCGCTGGCCCACCGCCAACCGCGCCAGGTAGGTTTCGGGCACCCGGAAATCCAGCTTCATCGCGCCGAGGCCTTCCATCGCCACCAAGTCATCGCCGGGCTTGACGTAGGCGCCGGGGCTGATCTGGCGCAGGCCGATCACTCCGTCGAACGGCGCCCGGATCACGGTCTTGTTCAGCCGCACCCGATTGAGTTCCTGCTGCGCGCGCGCCGTGTCCAGCTTGGCCTTGCCTTCGTCGAGATTCTGCTGGCTGGTCAGATTCTTGCGATCCATGTCCTGCAAGCGCCGGTAGCTGCTTTCCTCAAGCGCGAGCTGGGCGGCGCTGCTGGCCAGTTGCGCCTGGTATTCCTCCTGATCCAGCGTCACCAGCGGTTCGCCCTGGCGTACCTTCTGGCCTTCCCGGAAATGAATGGTCGCCACCCGACCGGCGATCTCCGGGCGAACCATCACGGATTCGTCGGCGCGCAAGGTACCGACCGCTGTCGCTTCGACATCGAGCGTCTTACGGGTCACCGGCGCGGCCTTGACCGGTAACGGTGGCATGGCCTTCGCCTGGGCCAAGACCGCGAGAGGGCTTATCGAGAACATGACCAAGGCGGTGCCTAATGCCGCCCGTTTCAGCAGATCGTGCATGATGATTCGTTTGCCTCAAGCGCGCGCGATGGGCGCGGCGCGAAAATCTAGGGAAACAGCAACGCGCCAACGATGGCGTACAGCAACGCCGGCAGCAGGTTGCCCACATGAATCCGGCCGATTTCCAACAGATTGATGCCAATGCCGAGAATCAACAGCCCGCCGGTGGCGTTGATGGCGTCCAGCACCGCCGGTTGCGACAGGAACGCCAATTGTGTTGCCAGCAGGGTGATGCCGCCCTGGATCAGCAGCACTGGCAAGGCGGAGCACATGACTCCCATTCCCATTGACGAGGCCAAGGCCACCGAGGCGACGCCATCCAGCAGCGATTTGACCAGCAACACGCTGGGATCGCCGACGGTACCGTCCCGAATCGAACCGACGATGGTCATGGCGCCGGTCAGATACAGCAGGCTGGCGGTGACGAAGCCCTCGACAAAGCGACTGGAATTGGAACGCAAGGTCCGGCTCAAGGTTTCAGCCAGCGTATCCAGCCGCTGTTCGATGCGCAGCAGTTCGCCGGTGACGCCGCCCAACAGCAGACAACCGATCGCCAGCAGGGTATGCCGAGCCTCCAGTGCCATGCGCAGGCCGATGGCGACCACGGCCAGCCCCAGTGCTTGCATCAGCACGATCTTGATGCGTTCCGGCAGTCGCGTTCCGGCGATCAGGCCGACCGCGCTGCCCGCCACCACCGCGCCGGTGTTCACCAGGGTGCCAATCACCGTCTTTATTCCCAGCTTGCCCGCGAATGTTCGAGCACCGCCTTCAACCCAGCAGCATCTTGACGCCCACCAGCGTCAGAAACACGGCGAACACCTTTTTCAGCACGTCGGTGGGCAGGGTATGGGCCAGCTTCGCGCCCAGCGGCGCCGACAACATGCTGGTCAGCGTGATCCCGACCAACGCCGGACCGTAGACGTAACCCAGGCTCCAGTCGGGTCGACCGGCGGCGTTCAGCCCGGTGACGACGAAGCCAAGCGTGCCGGCCAGCGCGATCGGCAGACCGCAGGCGGAGGAGGTGGCCACCGCTTGGCGGATTGCCGTATTGCACCAGGTCAGGAATGGCACGGTCAGCGAGCCGCCGCCGATGCCGACGATGGCCGAGACCGCGCCGATCACGCCGCCAGTGGTCAACATGCCGGCCGTGCCGGGCAGATCACGATGCGGCGCCGGCTTGGCGCCGAAACCCATCTGCGTCGCCACCATCAACACGAATACGGCGAACACCTTGCTCAATACCGCGCTGGGCAGGGCATCGGCGATGGCCGCTCCCAGCCAAGCCCCTACCACGATGCCCGGCGTCAGTTGCCAGAAGATCGGCCATAGCACCGCGCCTCGCCGGTGGTGGGCGCGCACCGAGGACATCGAGGTGACGACGATGGTTGCCAGCGAGGTGCCGATGGCCAGATGCATGACGATGGCGTCGCCGACCTGCTGGTGATGGAAAATCCAGGCCAGGGCCGGCACGATGATCAATCCGCCGCCCACGCCGAGCAGGCCGGCCATGACGCCGGCGAAAACGCCCAGGGCCAGATAAAACAACAGAGTGAACAAGATGGCTTCCAAGACCGAGTATCCTTGTCGTGCAACATTGCTGAAGAGGAGCGCGCCGTCGATCTATGGTAAATTTTGCCCTGAATCGGCCGGCGGGTTCAGGATCGCGCGGCGCTATTGTAAGGGCGAATCACCGGGCATGTCCCCGCCCCAACAACGATCATTCCGTGGCGCCCGTCCGCCACGGGCGGCATAAGAGCGGCATAAGAACAGCGAGGAGCAGGCACAGGCATGAAAGTTCAAAAAATCTGCGTGTTGGGTGGCACGGGTTTCGTCGGCCGGCATCTGGTCGCGCGCCTGGCCAATCGGGGCTATTCGATCAGGGTCCTGACGCGTTATCCACACCGGCATCGGGAAATCGAGGTCTTGCCCGGCGTGGAATTGGTTGGAGCGGATGTGCACGATCCCACGGTGCTCCAGCAGTACTTCACCGAATGCGACGCCGTCATTAACCTGGTTGGTGTCCTGCACGAATATTCGCGGCAAAGCTTCCGCGCCGTTCATGTCGAGCTGCCCGGAAAAGTGGTGGAGGCTTGCCAAGCGGCCAGAGTCAAGCGTCTGCTGCACATGAGCGCCCTGCACGCCGACGCCGCCAAGGGGCCGAGCCAGTATCTGTTCAGCAAGGGCGAGGGCGAACAACAAGTCATGCAGGCCAAGGATCTGGCCGTGACCGTGTTCAAGCCCTCGATCATCTTCGGGCCGGACGATAATTTCTTCAATCAGTTCGCCAACATGCTCAAGCTTGCCCGCGTGTTGCCCCTGGCCTGCCCGAACTCCCGCTTTGCCCCGGTCTATGTCGGCGACGTGGCGCAAGCGTTCGAAATGGCGTTGGAAAACGACGCGACCATCGGCCAGAGTTACGAGCTGTGCGGACCGCGCGTCTATACCTTCAAGGAATTGATCGAGGACATCGCCCGGATGCTGGAGCTGAAGCGGCGGGTAGTCGGTCTACCGGACTCGCTGGCCCGCTTGCAGGGCAAGATACTCGGCCTGCTGCCGGTGAAAATCTTCACCACCGACAATTTCCTTTCCCTCCAGGTGGACAGTGTCTGCTCCCGCAACGGGCTGGAAGCGATCGGCATCGTTCCTCGTTCGGTCGAGAGCATCATGCCGATGTATTTTGCGCAACAAACCCAGCGCCGCCGCTACGATACTTTCCGCAAGACCGCTCGGCGTGGATAGATCTGGTCAGCGGCGGTAATGACCCATCCCCGTCCTGTTGGGACGGGGTGTCCCGAATCTCGACTTAAAGCTGGACACGAAAATCCGATGAGAATTAGTGACCGGCAATACGTATTATGGTCAATCGGCCAAGTGCAAGAATCTTGAGGCAGATTCATTTCCGCCGGTTAAAAATATAAAATAGACATTATCAGAAACAAAAAAAATAATCTTAACAAATAAGCATGATCATATGAAAATTCATTTATGATCAATGAGTTGATCTAAAATTGATAAAATTTTCATGATTGTTTCTGATAATGTCTAATAAACTCATTGCTTATCAACGTCTCTACGTTATTATCCGGTGACTAATCCACTCGATTTGGGTACTTGGCCTTGTTTATCAATATGATTGAACTATACAAAGAAGAAGGATTTGGATCGGATTGAACCCATCGGGCCACTATGACCCGCTTCTTGATAGCTGTTTCATTGCCGTTGATCGCTCATGACGATGTAACCTGATAATTACAAAAAAACTTTTCTAATTGGCATTGATAATGCATTTCGTTGGCAATGGTGCTAATCGACTGTCACATCGAGGAGAATGGATAATGCTGAAGACCATGCAACAGAATAAGCTGTTGATCGCTGGCGCCCTGTTCGCCGCAAGTTACGCAGGCTCCGTGCAGGCTATCAGCCAGGCCGAACCTGGAGAGGCCATACTAATTCCCTACATGTTGTATGATTCAGCTAAAGGCATCAATACCTTAACGGGTATCACCATACCCGCGACGCTGGGCAACGACCCCACCCAGATCGAGATAGGGGGTGCGGCGAACCCTGATCCTGGCTATACCACGGCTCATAGCCAGCGCAACAATGATTGTGGCCTCACCGGTGCACCCAACAACACCGGTGAAACCGGAGTGATCAGTTGGTGGTTCTTTGACGACATCGGCGCCCTTAAGCACAAGGGCACGCTGGTCACCGGCTGCGATGACTTCGTGGCGGTGGACTGGGGAAGCATCGTCGGCAGTTCCGGCATTCCCTCGCTCGATGGGATGGTGGGATATATGGTGTTGGCGAATAATGTGGCGACCAGTGGCGCGAACCCTCCGCTCTTTGCCATGTATGCCGATACCATGGTGATTCGCGGTAACTGGCAATCGGCCGCCTATATTCCCACTTTGCCTTTGACGGACGATGCCACGAACGTGATGCTGCAGGGCAACAACGAGATCGTGTACACTGGCGGCGAACCGACGGCTTATGCGCCGCTGAGCAGTGGCATGGCCTTGGACGACGATGATGGAAATACGAATAGCCTAGTGCGCTTCGATATGCGTTACTTCTTGGACCCTAGCCTCAACGGTTCCACCGAGTTGGTGGTCTGGCTGGACCGAAATTGTCGCGGTGGCGCCGACGGCTGCGATCGACGCAATATCCCGGTGACGACCTTCGATACCGATCGCCTCTCCGTGGCCGGGACCATGAATCTGAGCAAGATACTCAACGTGATCGATCCTTCGACCTTGGCGCGGCCCAACAATGCTACTTCCGGCTTTGTTCGAGTGCGGATGCCCGAAGTGTCGGACAGTAACGCCGGTGGTTTCGAGGGTCCCGACAGTGCTGGGGTGGCCTTTGCGCTGATCCGCTTCAGTACGCCTGGTAATTCCGAGCAGGTGCAGACGATCCTGGCCCACGAACGTGGAGTGAAATAACCATCGGGTAAACCGGCCTTGAGCAACATGGGATATTGCAGAACCCAGGACACCGCCGAGTTTGGCGCTCGTTCCTTGGGCTGAAGTCGAAAGTGGGGCAGCATTGCGACCACGAACGGTTCAGAAGGCACCTGCTTCGATCCAAGATAATTGCAGCGATTGAGTAAAGCTGCTTGCTCTCCACCGACCCCTCGCCCATTCGTGGACGAGGGGTTGTTGTTCTTTTAGCCCCAAAAATTGCTGGCGGAGTCACCTCAATGGCCGGATGATGGCGTGAGTAAAACGCATACCAAAAAATTGGATGGAAGCACTTGATCCTACTGGGACGATATAGAACGGAAATCATGGCCGCGATCATGATTAATGCCGTGCGGGGACCGATAATCGCCGTGCTCATGCTGAGCCACTCTACGTGTGCTCCTTTGTGGCGGGGGCAGGCGTTTGCCGGAATCAAGAGTGCGACCATCGTAAGGTTCGTCATGATGATCGCGCTGTTGATCGTACCCACGATAGTATCCGCGCAGGAACGGGACGGCAAAGGTGTATCGCATCGCGTCGTCATCCTGAACGCAGCCGATCCCTATCTACCGGCGTTCCTCGCGCTGGATCGCGGCTTGCGTGAGGCCATCACCCGCGCAGAGCACGGAGTGCCCGCCGAACTCTACGCCGAAACGCTCGATATGTTCCGTTTTCCGCGGACGTTGCTCACGGAATATGTAATTGCGCTGCTACGCAAAAAATATCACGACCTGAAGGTGGATGTGATCGTCGCGGCCGGGTCGATCGCGCTTGATTTTGCCCAGCGCTACCGTGCGGAAATCTGGCCGGGCGCGGTAATCGTTTTTCACAGCGTGCCGGTCGCCTCACTGGAAAAACGTGGCCTTGATCCGCACACGATCGGCGTTCCGGTCCAGCTTGAGTTCGGACAGACGCTTGATCTCGCATTGCGTTTACGGCCCACGACGCGACGAATCGTCGTCGTTGCCGGTATTGCCGAGCCGGACAAGGGGCGCCTGTCACTCGTTCGGGCATTGCTTGAACATTACGCGGGAAAGCTGGAGATCCAGTACCTCGTCGGTCTCACGCTCGCCGAGACGATCGCGGCGGTGGGTGTGCTTCCTTCGGACGTAATAGTGCTTTATTTAACGATGTTTCGCGACAGCGACGGCGTGCCGCTGGTGCCACGCGATGTACTGACACAGATCGCCGTAGTCTCGCGCGCTCCCGTCTTCGGCGTGTTCGAAACGTATCTCGGCCATGGCATTGTCGCCGGCTCAATCGCGAGCTATGCCGAGCAGGGACGACGGGCGGGTGAGCTTGTCGCCAGGGTGCTGAACGGAGAAGACCCCGCCGCAATTGGCATCCAGGCGCCGGCCACGGCCCATTGCATCGCCGACTGGCGGCAACTACGCCACTGGGGCATTGCTGAGAGCCTGTTGCCAGCGGACTGTGAGATTCGATTCAAGGAGATTACGGCCTGGGATCGCTATTCCTGGCAAATATTCACGGCATTGGTTGTAATTTTGGCGCAGACCGCATTAATCGTTGCACTCATGTTAAATCATCGGAGGCTCCGTCAGACCCAGACCGCGTTGCAGGATGAGTATGGTCGACGCAATCAGGCGGAGACCACGGCGGCCAACCTGCGGGGAAGGCTGGCGCGCTTCAGCAGAGAGCACAGCCTGGGTGCCATGGCTACCTCGATCTCTCATGAGATCAATCAGCCCTTGATTGCGATTCAGAACTATGCACAGGCACTCAGGCGACGCCTCCAGAACAATATCGATGATAAGCCCAAGCTCATCGAACTCTTCGAGAAGATCGAGGAGCAGGCGGAGCGGGCGGGAGCCATCACCCAGCGTGTTCGGTCGCTGGTCGGCACCAGCGATGTGCGGTTGCTGCCCGTGTCTCTTTGCCTTCTGGTTGAAGAAGTGATCCGGATGATGGAACCGGAGACCGAGCATCGGAAATGCCGCATTACATTTCAGCCAGCCAGCGATTTTCCCTCGACCCTTGCCGACTCTTTGCATGTTCAGTTGGTTTTGGTCAACCTTCTACAAAACTCGATGCGCAGTATTTGCTCGAACGAGCGATACGACAAACGGGTATCGGTCGACATGGACTTGATCAATGATCGGGAAGTCCAGGTCAGTGTGACGGACTGGGGTCACGGGGTTCCGCCGGATCGGGTCGCGGACATCTTCGAGCCCCTCTATTCCGGGACTAGCGGCGGTATGGGCATGGGCCTCGCCATTTCCCAGACGATTATCGATGCTCATGGAGGGCGACTCTGGCACGAACCGAACCCCGCCGGCGGCGCTATCTTCCGATTCACCTTGCGGAGAGCCGGTTCATGAAAAGCGCGCCGGAGCAAACGGTATTCGTCGTGGATGACGACGACGCGGTACGTGATTCGATCCAGGAATTAGTCGAGTCCGTCGGCTTGCAAGCCGAAGGTTACGCCTCGGCATTCGCGTTTCTGGATAGCTTCCAGCCATGGCACTCGGGTTGTCTGGTGCTCGACGTGCGGATGGCCGCGATGAGTGGTCTGGCCCTGCAAGAGAGGCTGAACGAGTTAGGGTTCAAAATTCCGGTCATCGTGCTTACCGGACACGGTGATGTCCCGATGGCGGTTCAAGCGATGAAGGCGGGGGCCGTCGATTTCATTCAGAAGCCCTACCGGGACCAAGCCTTATTGGACAGCATCAACGCCGCCTTGGTTTTGGATGCCGCCGTCAGACGTTCGTCCAGTGCGGCGGAGTCTCTCGAACATCAGCTTGCCACCTTGACGGAACGAGAACGGGAGGTGCTCAATCAGACTCTCACGGGCTCGACCAGCAAGGAGATCGCCCGCGAGTTGAGTGTCAGCCCACGGACCGTGGAGGCGCACCGTCAGAACCTCTTGCGTAAGCTGGGAATCGCTACTGTCAAGGAACTGATGCTTCAGCTGGCTCCTCAGGTGCGAGACCGTTAGGGTCGGCAAGAGAATCACGGACCGGTTTTGCGTGCCGATCCCCCCGTTCGCTGTGGTTGCCGAGATCTTCGGACATCATCCTCCATGATCGACTCGACTCGACTACGTACGTAGACCCGGTGGTTAACCGAATATTTCCCACACCATTTATCGGCTAAAGTTATCAGCACGTTGCTCGCCAGAGGCGACGCCGTGCAGGTGATCATTGTGCCAAGCGCCCATCGTGCGGGCACGCGCTAGAGTCTTGCCTTTCCTTTCCCACGCTAAGGTAAGTCTTGAAGCTATGGCAGATAAGACGGTATTCATTATCAGCGAAGACCCTGTAATTCGTAATCTGCTATCGGAGCTCGTTGAAGCGGCGGGTCTGCGCGCCGAGACGCTGCCCTCCATGGAAGTGTGGTTCGAGACCGCCGCGCCGGAGTTTCAGGGTTGCTTGGTGCTGGATACCAATGATGGCGATCTGGTTGAGCCGGAGCGACTCGCGGAGTTCGTTTGGGCGTGTGCCAGGATACCGGTTCTGGTGCTAGTCCAGCGTGGCGCCGTGCAGACGGCGGTGCATGCGCTCAAGCACGGTGCGATGGACGTGTTACAAAAGCCACTCCAGGTCGAAATCTTATTGGAGCGCATCAAACAGGTGGTCGCGGGGGAAGGAGAGAAGGGCGCAACCCGTTGACCCCATGCCCGACTACGTACGTAGCGTAAGTAGTCAGCGGAGTAGAACCATTTGATCCCACCAACTATGTTATGCGATGGGTGTCGGGACGAAACCCGCGCGCGCCCGCGAAACGGCAATGCGCCACCTGACCCATGGAAAGCTGAAAGCGAATATACCCGAATATACCGCGTAGTACCGATAGCACTTTATCCGCAAGCAACGAGGAAGAGTGAGGTTCGCAAATGAAAGTGAAAGTGAAAGTGAAACTGGCAGCTTTGCTGGGTATCGCGACGCTTGCCGCAATGGGGCTCGCCACCGGCAGCGCGATCGCCGCGGAAGGCAAAAAGCCCAACATCGTCCTGATCGTGACTGATGACTACGGCTGGGGAGATGCGGGTATTTATGGCGGTGGGGAAAACCGCGGCATGCCCACTCCAGGGCTAGACAGGATGGCCGCGGAAGGCATGCAGTTTCTCTCCTTCTATGCCCAGCCCAGTTGCACGCCCGGCCGTGCCGCCATGCAAACCGGCCGGTTCCCAGCCCGCAGCGGCATGACTACCGTGGCTTTCCAAGGCCAGGGAGGCGGCCTTCCGAAGGCGGAATGGACCCTGGCATCGGTCCTCAAGAAGGCGGGCTACAAGACTTACTTCACCGGCAAGTGGCATCTGGGGGAGGCGGACTATGCTCTGCCGAATGCCCAGGGCTACGACGTGATGAAGCATGCCTTTCTTTATCACCTGAACGCCTATACCTACACCGATCCGAAATGGTTTCCCGAGATGCCGGCGGAGCTACGTGAGAAATTCGCCAAGGTGACCACGGGCTCCCTGAGCGGCAATGCCGGTGAGAAGGCCAAGGAAGACTGGAAGGTCAACGGCGAATATGTCGATACGCCGGAAAAAGGCGTTGTGGGCATTCCCTTTCTGGACGCCTACATTGAAAAGGATGCAATGGAGTTTCTTGAAGAGGGGGCCAAAGACAAGAACACCCCGTTTTTCATCAACATCAACTTCATGAAGGTGCATCAGCCGAACCTGCCGCATCCCGACTTCATCGGCAAGTCCATGGCAAAGAGCAAGTACGCCGACTCGCTTGTCGAACTTGACACTCGCATCGGCAACGTCATGAACAAGATTCATGAGCTCGGCCTGGACGACGGCAACACGCTGGTCATCTTCACCACCGACAACGGCGCCTGGCAGGATGTCTATCCCGATGCCGGCTACACCCCGTTCCGCGGCACGAAGGGTACCGACCGCGAAGGCGGAAACCGGGTTCCCGCCGTCGCCTGGATGCCGGGCAAAATCAAAGCCGGATCGAAGAATGCCGACATTGTCGGCGGCCTGGATTTCATGGCCACGTTCGCCTCGCTGGCCGGGATCAAGCTGCCCGAGAAGGATCGCGAAGGACAGCCGATGATCTTCGACAGCTACGACATCTCCCCGGTACTGTTCGGTACGGGCCCCGACCCGCGCGACACCTGGTATTACATGACCGAAGACGAGCTTTTGCCTGGCGCCATTCGTTACCACCAATACAAGTTCGTGTTCAACATGCGTGGTGATAACGGTGCGGCCACCGGGGCTGGATCGGTGGATAGCAACTACGGATGGAAGGGCGAGTCGAAATACGTCGCCACCGTGCCGCAGACCTATGACCTGTGGCAGGATCCGCAGGAGCGCTACGACATCTTCATGAACAACTACACCGAGCACACCTGGATGGGCCCGGTCATGTCGGAGCAGCTCAGTAAGGTGATGAAGACCTTCATCGATTATCCGCCGCGCAAACTGCAATCCTACGGGTATACCGGCCCGATCAGCATCTCGACCTTCCAGAAGTTCCAGTGGGTGAGAGATCAACTCAAAAAGGATGGTGTCACCATCTCGATCCCGTCCGGGAACTAAAGGTCGGAACCCCTGCTCGCGAGCCTCGACCCGGTGCCCACAGGGTGCCGGTTGGGCTCGTTCGGTTTCCCCGCAACTCCCGCAAACGATAGGTATCCGCAATGCTTGAGCGTCAAGTCCGCCAGACAGCTTCATATCCGATGCCCTGCGTGTTGTCAGGGATACTGTCACGGCTTGCGGCGGGCATCCTGTTCGCCGTCGCGTTGATTGGGTCCGCGTCCGGGGCCGAGGGCGGCGGCGATGCCGCCGCTCAGGCCAACAACCCCCTGGCCAACATGACGGCCCTGAACTTTCAGGACTATTACATCGGTCGGATCACCGAGACGGACCAGGACGGCAACCAATTCTGGGTGCGCTTCGCCAAGCCCTTCGAGGTGGCGGGTACCAACTGGCTGGTGCGCGCGTCGCTCCCAGTGAATACCTTCCCCGTGAACGAGGATGGCGGCCACTCCACCGGGATCGGCGACCTGAACGTCTTCGCCGCCTATCTGTTCGATACCGGCAACCCGGCGGTGAGCTTCGGCATCGGACCCCAGATCACCGCGCCGACCGCTCCCAACGATCGGCTTGGCTCCGAGAAGTGGTCCGCCGGCTTCGCCAACGTGCTGTTCGACGGACGCTCGAAGCGATTCCAGTACGGTTATCTCCTCACCTGGCAGGCCAGTTTCGCCGGCAGCGACGACAGCGCCGATGTGAACACCGGCGCCTTCCAGCCCTTCGCCTTCTACCAGCTCGGCAAGGGTCTGTATCTGCGCTCCGCTCCGATCTGGGTCTACAACTTCGAGAACGACGCCTACAGCATCCCCCTGGGTCTCGGTATCGGTCAGGTCATCAAGAAGGGTAAGACCGTCTTCAATCTCTTCATCGAGCCCCAAGCCTCGGTTGCTTACCGGGGTCCGGGTCAGCCCGACTGGCAGATCTTCGTCGGCTTCAACATGCAATTTCTCGATTAGATGCTTAAGGATGGGCATCTCGCCCATTTCCATCTCGCGCCTTGAAAGGCGCGACTCTCGAAACACTCCATTTTCAATGGCCTAGGCCAATGAAACGGCGGGCCACCCAAGGCTCGCATGGTAAGCGTGGTCAATCACCGCCTCCCTAACACACGAGGAATGGATGATGAAAAAACCGTCGCATCTTTGTACGCCGTATGCGCTCGCCAGTCTGCTCTGCCTGGGCGCCGCGCCGGTGGCAATCGGTTGCGGCTTTCACGCCCCCATGGAGGTGCGGCTCGAAAACATGTACCCCGGCTCCTTCCCGGTCGCCGTGGCTTTGCGCAGGGCCGCGGACAGCGGTGACCAGCAGGCGGATGACGCCGACGCCAGCCTGACCATGGATCGCGGTATCTTGAACGAGATCATCGGGGGCAAGCTGAAGGTCGAGCAAGGCATCACGAATGGCAAGATCAAGCTCGATGGCGATCCGAAGAAGTTCGAAGAGTTCGTCGGTCTGCTGGACACCTTCGACCCCTGGTACCAGGTGGTCATGCCGGTTGGCACGAAATAGGGAGCTTGGGGCCGGCGTCCACGGGCGCCGACCCCAGATGTCCGAGCGCAAGGAAGCGCTTAACCGTAACCCGGAGGAAAATCCGAAATGAGATTGAAACCAAAGCGCCCAGCTATCTGGGCTGTGGTCCTGCTCGCCATGGTCGGCGGTTTAGGTTCAGGAATGGCGATGGCGGCTGAAGGAGCAAAGCCCAATATCCTGCTGATCGTCTCCGATGACACCGGCTGGGGCGACCTCGGCCCCTATCTCGGCGGCGAGGCCCGCGGCATGCCGACCCCGAACTTCGACAAGCTCGCCGCCGAGGGCATGTTCTTCACCAACTTCTACGGTCAGCCGAGCTGCACGCCCGGACGCGCCGCAATCCAGACCGGCCGCATCCCGAACCGCTCGGGCATGACCACGGTTGCGTTCCAGGGCCAGGGTGGCGGCCTGCCAAAAGCGGAATGGACACTGGCATCGGTACTGAAGAAAGCTGGCTACAAGACCTACTTCACCGGTAAATGGCACCTCGGCGAGGCCGACTATGCGCTTCCGAACGCGCAAGGCTATGACGTGATGAGACACGCCTTCCTGTATCACCTCAATGCCTACACCTATACGGATCCCGAGTGGCACAAGGGCATGAGCCCGGAACTGCGCGCGATGTTCCAGAAGGTGACCAAGGGTTCGCTGTCCGGTAACGCCGGCGAAAAGGCGAAGGAAGACTTCAAGGTCAACGGTGAGTATGTGAACACGCCGGACAAGGGCATCGTCGGCATACCCTACATCGATGAATACGTCGAGAAGGATGCGATCGCGTTCCTCGAGGATGCGGCCAAGAACAAGGACACGCCGTTCTTCATCAACGTCAACTTCATGAAGAACCATCAGCCGAACATGCCGGCACCGGAATTCGAGGGCAAATCGATTTCGAAAACCAAGTATGCCGACGCCGTAGTCGAGCTCGACACTCGTGTCGGCAACGTGCTGAAGAAGCTGGATGAGCTCGGACTGGCTGACAACACAGTCGTCTTCTATACCGTGGACAACGGCGCCTGGCAGGATGTCTATCCGGATGCCGGCTATACGCCATTCCGCAGCACCAAGGGCACGGTGCGCGAGGGCGGTAGCCGGGTTCCCAGCATGGTGCGCTGGCCTGGCCACGTGAAGCCCGGCTCGAGGAGCGACGACATCGTCGGCGGCCTCGATCTGATGGCCACCTTTGCGTCGATGGCCGGTGAGAAACTACCGGAGAAGGACCGTGAAGGCCAGCCGATCATCTTCGACAGCAAAGATATGACCCCGGTCTTGACAGGTGAAGGCGAGCCACTGCGCCACGAGTGGTTCTACTATACCGAGAACGAGCTTTCCCCGGGCGCGGTTCGGTCCGGCAACTATAAGTACGTGTTCAATTTGCGCGGCGACGACGGTGCCCAGACCGGCGCTCTCGCGGTCGACACCAATCTAGGCTGGAAGGGCCCCGAGAAGTACGTTGCAACGGCTCCGCAAATCTTCGACCTGCTGCAGGACCCGCAGGAACGCTATGACATCTTCATGACAACCTTCACGGAAGCCACTTGGACACTTCCGACTGCGAGCGATCTGGTTGCGAAGAAGATGAAGACCTACGTCGATTACCCGCCGCGCAAGCTGCAAAGCGACGTTTACACGGGTCCAATCACGATCACGAAGTATGAGAAGTTCAAGAACATCCAGGAGCAGCTCAAGAAGGAAGGCTTCCACATCGGATTGCCATCGGGTAACTGACGACAAGAACTGCCGGGCGGCAACTAAGGGACCGGGAGGTCGTCCGCAAGCCCCGTTTGGTGCCCCTGAGGGTGGTGCCGTCGGGGCGCGTTTGATTCTCCGCCGTTCAAGGTCGCGAGACGGGGTGAATCAGCCAAAACAGCCAGGTAGGGTGGGCAACTTGTTTGCCCACACGGAATATAAGCATCATGCTCGCTAATGACTTTGTTATTTGGAACGGGGTGGTTCTATCTGTACTTAATCGCACGACCTTGAACGAGATCATCGGGGGCAAGCTGAAGGTCGAGCAAGGCATCACCAATGGCAAGATCAAGCTCGATGGCGACTCCAAGTACTGATACGAGCTACCCCCCCTCCACGGGGTAGCCCGCAAGCTCATAAGATTAGAGGAATCCATGAAACCAGGTAGCAGCAAACAGATCCTCATCAGCATGGTCGTCGGCGTGCTCGCCTTCGCCGCGATGGCCGCTCGCGCTGCCGACCCGCTCCCTTCCTGGCGAGAAGGACCAGCCAAGCAAGCCATCGTGGCGTTTGTCGCCAAGGTGACGAAGGAACATTCACCCGACTTCGTGCCGATCCCCGAGCGCATCGCCACGTTCGATAACGACGGCACGCTCTGGGCCGAGCAACCGATGTATTTCCAGCTCCTGTTCGCGCTCGACCGCGTGAAGGCGCTCGCGCCCCAGTATCCCGAATGGAAGGATCAGGAACCGTTCGCGTCCTTGCTCAAGGGCGACGTGAAAGGCGTACTGGAAGGCGGCGAGAAAGCCATCGCCGAGATCGTCATGGCCACCCATGCCGGGATGACCACGGCGGAATTCGAACAAACGGTGAAGGACTGGCTCGCCACGGCAAAACATCCCAAGACCGGCCGGCCTTATACCGAGATGGTGTATAAGCCGATGCTTGAACTGCTCGCCTATCTACGCGAAAACCATTTCAAAACCTTCATCGTGTCCGGCGGGGGCATCGAGTTCATGCGGCCGTGGACCGAAAAAGTCTATGGCATTCCGCCCGAACAGGTGGTGGGCAGCAGCATCAAGACGAAGTACGAATCGCGCGACGACAAGCCGGTGCTGATGCGCTTGCCGGAGCTGAACTTCATTGACGACAAGGCCGGCAAACCGGTCGGCATCAATTCGCACATCGGCCGCCGGCCCATCGCCGCGTTCGGCAATTCGGTCGGCGACCAGCAGATGCTGGAGTGGACGCAAGCCGGCGGCGGGGCGCGGCTGATGATGCTGGTACATCACGACGATGCCGAACGCGAGTGGGCTTACGGCGCGGCGTCGAAGATCGGCACGTTCAGCGACGCGCTCATGGCCGAAGCGAAGCAGCAAGGCTGGGTCGTCATCAGCATGAAGAACGATTGGAAGCGGATTTTTGCCTTTGAGCCATAAGGTACTGATTTCGGCATTACGTCCCCGCCGATACGCTGACGTTTAGTCTCCAGATCGACATATCAGAGGGTTTCGCTTGCATCCGTATACACTTAGCGGATGCTTTTTTCCCATGGGACTTCAAACTCCCGGTCCACTTTAACTGTAAGGAGCAATATGATGATGAAGAATATGCGCAAGATGACCAGTTCAGTCGTGTTGGCCGCCACGCTTCTGGCAGGGGGGCTGGCGCTGGCGGCGGATGCCAAAAAGCCGTCTGGAACCGTCTCGATCGACGAAACGCAATTCGCCTTCATTCTGGGCGGTAGCGTGGGCGGCGGTATGCTGACGTTTCATGGCAAGGAATATCCCTTCAAGATTGGCGGCATCACCGCGGGCGCCAATGTGGGTGTCTCAAAGATGAGCGCTACCGGTGAAGTGTACGACTTGAAGGATATCTCGAAATTTCCTGGCATCTACACCAAGCTGGACGTGGGTATTGCGTTGGGCGGTGGCGTGGGTGGATTGCGACTCAAAAATGAAAATGGCGTGATCATGCGCTTGGAATCGCGGACCCAAGGCTTGCAATTGAATGTGGGCTCCTCTAGTGGTGTTACGATCACGATGGAGTAGCTCAACGGCGTATTTGGCAGGAGCCGCCAGTTATATACGGCTGGCGGTTCTTCCGGTTCATGTGATGATATCGTAAGGAGCCATTGCGCTAGGTTTAGCGCGACTGGTTCGCAAAAGTTTCTCATTTTCAAGATACTTTCTCATAAACGATTTCATCGTCCGCTTCTTCTTCCATCGTTATAATATCGGCCGCGCTAAAATTCTCAATTTGGCCACTGTTAAATATTTTAATGAGTGGTTGGCGGAATTAACGCAACGGGACTTACTTCGGAGTATGGTCCGAAACTTTACCCAACCTTTCAAAAAAACATGACTTACTTGGCTCGATGGCTTTCCAGTTGGATAGCCCTGCTGCTAGTGTCGTTCATCTTGCTTGGCGGTTTGACCATGTCTATCCGTTGGGCTTGGTCCGCTAGCGAACCGATGGAACCCCTGCCCGTGGCGTTGCCGGACCACCATCCACCCATCACGTCCACCAACGGTGGTTACGTCGGCGCGCAAAGCTGCGCGGAGTGCCACACGGCCGAATATCGGCACTGGAAGGATTCCCAGCATGCGCAAGCCATGCAGCCCGCCACCGAATCGAGTGTGCTCGGTGATTTCCACGACGTGTCCTTCAGCCATGCCGGTATTACTTCCACCTTCTTTCGCCGCGACGGGAAATTCATGGTTCGCACCGACGGACCGGACGGAACCCTCCAAGACTATGAAATCGCCTACACCTTCGGCGTGTACCCCTTGCAACAGTACTTGATCGGTTTCCCCGACGGCCGCTATCAGGCGCTGGGCATCGCCTGGGACAGCCGCCCGAAAGAGCAAGGCGGACAGCGCTGGTTCCATCTCTATCCCGACCAAAACCTGACACATAAAGACCCCCTGCACTGGACCGGCTTGCAGCAAAACTGGAACTACATGTGCGCCGAATGTCATTCCACGAACCTGCGTAAGAATTACGATCCGAAGCTCAACCGCTTTAACACCACCTGGTCCGAAATCAACGTCGCTTGCGAAGCTTGCCATGGTCCCGGCGCCGATCATCTCGCTTGGGCCAAGCAGGAAGGGGATTGGCAAAAGCTGAATTCCACCAAAGGCTTGGCCATCGCGCTCGACGAGCGGCACGGCCTACGGTTTCAGTTACGCGCGTTTGCCATGAAAGGGCTGGATCTCGCAACCCCCTTCTTGAACCCCAAGCCCAGTGCTTTATGGACGGCGGCCACGCAGGCGACCACGGACAGCGCTCCGGCAACCACACAGCGTTCATCCGGCCGCGAACTGGAGTTGTGCGCCCGCTGTCACTCGCGGCGCGGACAATTCTGGGAGGATTACGTTTTTGGCCAATCGTTGCTGGATACCCACCGTTTGTCGCTGCTGACGCCGGACCTCTACTACCCCGACGGCCAGATGAAGGACGAAGTGTTCAATCATGGTTCTTTCCTGCAAAGCAAGATGCAGGCGAGAGGGGTGAGTTGCGGCGATTGCCACGAACCCCACAGTGGCCAATTGCGCGCGACGGGTAGCAAGGTCTGTTTGCAATGTCATCTGGCGGCGAAATACGAGTCGCCGCAACACCATTTTCATCCGATCGGCGCCAAGGGCGTGGATTGCGTGTCCTGTCACGCGCCGACCACCACCTACATGGTGGTGGACCCGCGCCATGATCACAGCTTCCGCATTCCCCGCCCGGATTTGACCGTGAAACTGGGTGTCCCCAACGCCTGCAATCGTTGCCATGAAGATCAATCGGCGCAGTGGGCGGCGGAGCGGATCAAGACGTGGTACAGCCAACCTGTGCCGGGCCATCAACAGTTCGCCGAGGCGCTACATGCCGGGCATACCGAAGCCGCCGGCGCGCGGGAGTTACTATTGGCGCTGATCAAAAATCCGGGGCAACCGAATATCGCCCGCGCCAGCGGAGCGGTGCTGCTGGGCGAACGCCTCGATCCCGCTGGGTTCGAGGCGCTTCGCCCGCTGTTGGCCGATCCCGATCCGTTGTTGCGGAGCGCGGCGGCGCGGGCGATGGAGGCGTTGCCGCCGGGGTTGAAGGTTCGACATCTGATGCCGCTGTTGGACGACCCCGTGCGGTTGGTGCGGATCGATGCGGCGCGAACCCTGGCCAACGTGCCCAAGGAAACGCTCACCGAAAACCAGCGCCAGGCGCTCCAGCGAGGCGTGGCGGAATACATCGCCGCCGAAATGACCAACGCCGACCGTCCGGAGTCGTATCTCAACATCGGGTTGATCCACATCGATCAGGGCCAGTTCGACCAAGCGGAGACCGCCTACCGTGATGCCCTGAAGCTGCAACCCGTCTTCACCCAAGCGGCGGTCAATCTCGCCGATCTGTACCGGATTCAGGGCCGCGATGGGGATGGCGAAAAGATCTTGCGCCAAGTTTTGGATCTCGACCCACGGAACGCCGCCGCGCACCATGCGCTGGGCTTGCTGCTGATCCGTCAGAAACGCCTACCGGAAGCCCTGAGCGCGTTGGCGGAAGCCG
>JAGRHI010000406.1 GCA_020445045.1 Candidatus Competibacteraceae bacterium | reverse complement strand
GTGGCGGTGTTCCCCGAGGGACGGCTCAGCCTGACCGGCGCGCTGATGAAAATTTACGAGGGGCCGGCGCTGGCCGCCGACAAGGCCGACGCCGCCCTGCTGCCGGTGTACATCGAAGGCGCGCAATACAGCCTGCTGTCGCGGCTGGGCGGCATCGCCCGCCGCCGTCTGTTCCCGCGCATCCGCCTGACCATGTTGCCACCGCGCCGCTTGAGCGCCCCTCCCGGCGCCAGCCGCGCCCGCCGCCAGCAGCTTGGCCGGCAACTGGACGAGTTGATGGTCGAACTGGCCTATGCCGGGATGAACATCGACCAGCCCCTGTTTCTGGCGCTGCTGGAAGCCCGCGAGCGGCACGGCGACGGTCGCATCGTGCTGGAGGACGCTCAGCGGCAATGTCTCGATTTTCGCGCCTTGCTGACCCGCGCCTTCATCCTGGCCGAACTGCTGGAGCCGGATTGCGCGGGGCAGCGCAACGTCGGCCTGCTGCTGCCGAATGCCGCCGCCGCGGTCGTCGCCCTCCTGGCTCTGCATCTACGGGGACAGGTACCGGTGCTCCTCAACTTCACCGCCGGGAGTCACGACCTGCTCGCCGCCTGCCGTACCGCCCAAGTACGGACGGTCTGCACCTCACGGGCTTTTGTCGCCTCCGCCAATCTGGATGCACACATTGCCGCGCTGGCGGCACAGGTTACGGTGTTGTTTCTAGAGGACTTGCAGCCACGGGCGACCCTGCCGACACGGCTGCGCGGGCTGCTGCGGGCGCGGCGACCGACCCGGAGTTTTCGGCGCATGGCGGGGACGGTGCGGGCCGACGATCCGGCGGTGATCCTGTTCACCTCCGGTTCCGAACGGGAACCCAAGGGGGTGGTGCTGAGCCATCGCAATCTGCTGGCCAACGTCGCTCAGGTCCGCGCCGTGTTCGACATCACCCCGCGCGATGTGGTCCTGAACACCTTGCCGATGTTCCACGCCTTCGGCCTGACCGCCGCCACCCTGACCCCGCTGCTGCTGGGCACCCGGCTGATCCTCTACCCCTCACCGCTGCACTACCATGTCATCCCGGAACTGGCCTACGAACGCCATGTGACGGTGCTGTTCGGCACCAACACCTTCCTGATGGGCTACGGCCGCCACGCCGACCCTTACGATTTCTTCAACGTGCGGCTGGTGGTGATGGGTGCGGAAGCCTTGCGTGAGGAAACCCAACGACTGTGGGCCGAGAAATTCGGTATCCGCATTAACGAGGGTTACGGTCTGACCGAGACTAGCCCGGTGCTGGCCGTCAACAACCGCCGCCACCATCGCAACGGCACGGTCGGCAAGCTGCTGCCCGGCATTGAGCACTCCATGGAAACGGTGGAGGGTATCGCCGACGGGGGCTTGTTATGCGTGCGGGGAGCGAACGTCATGCTGGGCTATCTGTTGCCCGAACAGCCGGGCCAGTTGTACCCGCCGCGCACCGAACGCGGCTTGGGCTGGCACGATACCGGCGACATCGCGCGGATTGACGCCGACGGTTTCGTGACCATTCTCGGTCGGATCAAGCGCTTCGCCAAACTGGGCGGCGAGCAAATCTCGTTGGCCACGGTCGAGCAATTGGCCGCCAGCTGCTGGCCCGAGCATCAACACGCCGCCCTCAGCCGACCGGACCCGGTCAAGGGTGAACGCATCGTATTGCTCAGCACTCGCCAAGATACCGATCGCCAGGAATTGATCGAGGCCGCGCGGCGCATGGGCCTGAGCGAGTTGTACATTCCCCGCCAGGTGTTGACGGTACCGGAAATCCCATTACTAGGTTCCGGCAAGCCCGATTATCCGGGCCTCCGCCGACTGGCGGAAGATGTAATGGCATAGGCAATTTGAGCGTGATGATGGGGTGAACAACCGCGATCTCGAAACCCTGAAGCGGCTGATCATCGAGTTTTTCCGGAAAAGTGGGCAAGCTCTAGCAAACTGTCTAGGTAAGGTTATACTTGTGACAGAAGTCCAAGTAATAGTGCGGCCACGGGTGATGAGGTGGATGCTGTCCAGCCAGTAGATTCCGCCGCGCCAACCGCACCGTGCCTCGTAGCGACAGGTGAGTCCCAGAAGGACGGCGAGATTGGTGGGATTTCAAAGATCGAAAGACTGCCATGAATGTTCTGCTGCTAATAAAGATCAGCCAGATCAAATAGTTGCTGTCAACCATCATGAATTCGGGTAAACATATAGAAACTGTATGATCACTTGTTGGGCTCGCCAAGAGGAGGTTTGATGACGGACGCTCAATTGACATACTGGTCGTCATGGGCATCGATCATATCGTTCTTTGTCTCAGTAGCCTCGCTGCTTTTTGTCAGAAGCATTCGGGCCAATATCATTCGGTTCAGGCGTAAACAGCGCATCAAACAACTATTGGATGAAGTGCAGCGTATTCATGATGATGCAATTCCTCTTGGCAAGGCGTCCAAGACAAAACTGGCGGCATTGCAAAGAAACATTCCGGCTGGACTTTTTGCATGCTTTACTGAGCGCGGTCGCGCTGCGCGAGCGCTCCATAATCACATCAAGGCGGAGGATCTTGCGGCGGTGAAGGAAGCACTGAACGATTGGCAGTCATACTCGGAGGACCCATGAATAAATATGAGGAGCTGTTTGAGGAGATTCTCCAAAAAACTCGCGAGGGTGATCTTAAGTGGAAGCAACTGCGGAAGACATCAAACTCGGACGTTATTATTAGCGTCAACCTTGTTTGGCGGCAGTTTGAAACCGAGCTTGAGCGAAACGAGCAAAACTTTACTATTCTCCTGGTCGAAAAAAAGTACGAGGATCCAGATTTAGATTTTGCGTATGAGAAGTACGCTCCAGAGCTTCTGGTTCTTTTGGATAACGAATTGGTAACAACTATTGATGACTCGACAGTTTCTCGCTCAAAACTAATCAGTTTAGTGAGTGCTGTTGAGTCAAGAAGCGATAGAGCTAAGAAATTATTTGGAGCCTAAGAATAAATGTAAACCCAATAAGGGGTCAAACTGCGGATGCTTCGCGCCCGCACTACAGGGCGGCGGATTCCAATCCATATGGTTGCTTGGCGCTCCGCGCCGCACAACCACGTAGATCAAGCTGACTCCAGGTGAAAAAGCTACGGCTTATCCGCCGCCCCGTTAGGCCGTGACCGCGTCTATTCACACCCGTAAGGAAATTTTCCACAGTGGACATTCCACGGATCTTCAATATCACCGAAAGTGCTCACCGCATCCATAACCCGATCACAGCCGAAAAGCTCGCCACGCTCGGTGCGGCGCTACGTCTGGAATCGGGGACCCGAGTGCTCGACCTCGGCAGCGGTTCGGGCGAGATGCTGTGTACCTGGGCACGCGATTACGGCATCATCGGCACCGGCATCGACATGAGCCAGTTGTTCAGCGAGCAAGCGAAACGCCGTGCTGTAGAACTCGGCGTCGCCGAGCAAGTCAAGTTCATCCATGACGATGCTACCGGCTACGTCTCTGACGAGAAAGTCGATGTGGCAGCCTGCGTCGGCGCTACCTGGATCGGCGGGGAAGTGGCCGGCACGATTGAACTGCTAGCGCGAAGCCTGCGAACCGGAGGGCTCATCCTCATCGGCGAGCCCTACTGGCGACAGTTACCGCCGACGGAAGAGGTTGCCAAGGGATGTCTTGCCGGTTCAATCTCCGACTTTCTCATGCTCCCGGAACTTCTCGTGTCTTTTGGCCGCCTTGGCTACGACGTCGTGGAAATGGTTCTGGCTGACCAAGACGGCTGGGATCGATACGAGGCGGCCAAGTGGCTCACCATGCGCCGATGGCTTGAAGCCAATCCCAACGACGAACTCGCGAAAGAGGTTCGAGCCCAACTGACCTCGGAACCCGAGCGCTATGCCGCTTATACGCGTGAATACCTGGGCTGGGGTGTGTTCGCGCTGATGCCGCGTTGATGAGGGAATTACCGGGCGACTCAGAAAGTAGGGAAATCCAATCTTACTTAACAACTCATCCGAGCCGACACCACTTCGCGGCGCGGCTTAATTCAGCGTAATGCGGCACACCGACCCTATGATTCAACTTCGACCGTATTCCCCAACAGACACTGACGCTATTGCAGCGGTG
The DNA here is from genome assembly GCA_020445045.1 of Candidatus Competibacteraceae bacterium. GTDB lineage: Bacteria > Pseudomonadota > Gammaproteobacteria > Competibacterales > Competibacteraceae > Competibacter. Next base: position 402 of record JAGRHI010000406.1, on the reverse strand, counting down.
ATCCTGCCGATTCAGCAGCATGAATTTGGCATACCAATCACGATAGAGGCGCAGCCGGATCTACGAAACGTTCAAGAGTTCTACCAACACGGGAGCGGCAACTTCTGGGTTGCAGAGGTCGAGGGTCGCATCGTCGGAACCATTGCCCTCCTCGACATTGGCAATGGCGATGCCGCGCTGCGAAAGATGTTCGTCTGGGAGTCATTTCGCGGAAAGGAGCACGGGGTGGCGCAACGCCTACTCCAAGAGTTGCTGAAGTGGGCCGGAGAGAAGCAACTCAGGCGCATCTATCTCGGCACCACGGAGCAGTTCCTTGCCGCACACAGGTTCTATGAGAAGAACGGCTTTCTCCAAATCGCGAAATCAGACCTACCTGGCTCGTTCCCGGTCATGTCGGTAGAC
>JAGRHI010000066.1 GCA_020445045.1 Candidatus Competibacteraceae bacterium | reverse complement strand
CGGATGCCGAGCGCCGCGCGCGCTTCCGGGCTGAGCGCGATGGACTTGGCGGCGCGGGGGTACACCGCGCCACCCGCCGACAATAGGGATTTGTCGTAGTCGTCCCAGGAGGAGCGGGGCAGGGCGAACAGGCGTTCCCGTTCGCGGAAGCTGATTTCGGGATCGGGATTCGGATCGATGAACACATGCAGGTGGTTGAAGGCCGCCAGTACCTTGAGGTGACGCGACAGCAACATGCCGTTGCCGAACACGTCGCCAGACATGTCGCCGATGCCGACCACGGTGATATCGTCGCGGGTCTGGATGTCCTTGCCCATTTCGCGGAAATGGCGCTTGACCGATTCCCAGGCGCCGCGCGCGGTGATGCCCATTTTCTTGTGATCGTAGCCGGCGGAGCCGCCGGAGGCGAAGGCATCGCCCAGCCAGAAGCCGTAATCGGTGGAAATGCCGTTGGCGATATCGGAAAAGGTGGCGGTGCCCTTGTCCGCCGCGACCACCAGATAGGGATCGTCGCGGTCGTAGCGGACTACTCGCGGCGGCGCGACGATATGGCCGGCGACCCGGTTGTCGCTGATGTCCAGCAAACCGCGAATGAAGGTTTGGTAACAGGCGATGGCTTCCCGCTGCAAATCTTCCCGTTTGGTCGGGGGTTGCTTGAGCACGAAACCGCCCTTGGCGCCGACCGGCACGATCACGGCGTTTTTCACCATCTGCGCCTTCATCAGGCCCAACACCTCGGTGCGGAAATCCTCACGCCGATCCGACCAGCGCAGGCCGCCGCGCGCCACCGGCCCGCCGCGCAGGTGCACCGCTTCCACCCGGGGCGAGTACACGAAAACCTCGAACATTGGGCGCGGCAGCGGCAGTTCGTCGATGCGGGTGGGATCGAACTTGAAGGACAGATAATCCTTGGGCTGGCCCTGGGGGTCGGTCTGGAAGAAATTGGTGCGCAGGGTGGCCTGGATGATGTTGAGGAACCGCCGCAGAATCCGGTCTTCATCCAGACTGCTGACCTTTTCCAGCGCTTCCTCGATGGTCACCAGCAGGGTGGTGGCGTGCCGTTCGGCGCCGTCACGGGCCTCGGGCGCGAACCGGGCGTGGAACAGATCCACCAGCATGCGGGCGATCGACGGATGATCGCTCAGGGTGCGTTCCATGTAAGCCTGGCTGAACGGAATGCGGGTTTGCAGCAAGTACCGGCAATAGGCGCGCAACATCGCCACGTCGCGCCACGGTAGCCGCGCCGCCAGCACCAGCCGGTTGAAGCCGTCGTTTTCCGCCACGCCGGTCCAGAGCCGGGCAAAGGCATCTTGGAAAATGTCCTTGACCTGAGGGGCATCCACCTGAATGCCGACATCCTCGCGCATGTTGAAATCCAGCACCCACAGCCGGGCATCGTCGCGGGTGGCGATTTCGTAGGGGCGCGCGGTCAGCACCCGCAGGCCCATCCGCTCCAGCATCGGCAGCACGTCGGATAGCGGAATCGGCTGTTCGGGGCCGAAGATCTTGAAGCGCAAGAGTCCTTCCGGGTCTTCCAGCGGCCGGTACAGCCGCATGTCCAGCGGGCAGGCGGCGCAAATCCGGTCCAGCCGCAGAATGTCGCTCACCGCGGTGCGGGCGGTGAAATCCTCCTTGTAGGCGGTGGGGAAGGCTTGGCCGTAGCGTTGGAACAGGGTGTTGCCCTGTTCCTCGCCGCATTGTTCCAGCAGGGCGCGCTGCAATTCTTCCTCCCAGGATTGCGTGGCCTCGCGCAACTGGGCTTCCAGCTCCGGCAGGGAATACTCGGGAATCTTGCCGGGCTTGGCGCGAATGGAAAACCAGAGTTGCGCCATGACCGATTCGGTGAACTGGGTGGTGAAGGTGGAGGATTCACCGTTGAAAGCCTGCATCAGGATGTTTTGAATCCGCAGCCGCACTTCAGTGTTGTATTTCTCTCGATGCACGTAGACCAGACAGGAGACGAAGCGGTCGAATGGGTCCTGGCGGGCGAACAACCGCAACCGTTGTCGCTCCTTGAGGTGCAGGATACCTGTGGCGATGTCGAGCAACTCGTCGTCCGTGGCCTGAAACAGATCGTCGCGGGGGAAGGTCTCCAGAATGTTCTGCAGGGCCTTGCCGGCGTGGCCCTTGGGCGAAATGCCGGAACGGGTCAATACCCGTTCGATCTTGCCGCGCAGCAGCGGGATTCGCCGCGGATTGGTGTTGTAGGCCTGAGCGGTGAACAAGCCCAGAACCAGTTGCTCGCCGACGATCTGACCATCGGCGTTGAAGCGTTTGATCCCCAGATAATCCAGTGGCACCGGGCGGTGGACCGTGGAGCGGGCGCCGGCCTTGGCGATGATCAGCGGTTTGGCGATCTGGGACGGGCGGCTCAGTTCGAGCGGCAGCACGGCCAAATCGCGGGAAATGTCGCAATCGTCACTGCGCAGCAAGCCGAGGCCGGAGCGGGGCACGGCGCACAGCGACAATTGGCCGTCCTTCTCCAGCAGTTCGTAATCGCGGTACCCCAGGAAGGTGAAATGTTCGTTGGCCACCCACCGCAGAAATTCCTGCATATCGCCGACTTCCGAGGCGTGCAGGGGCAGTTTGGCGGTTTCCAGGCCGGCGGCGATGTCCGTCAGCCGTTCGCGCATGACCGGCCAGTCCTCGACGGCGGCGCGCACATCGCCCAGCGCGCGCAGCAGCCCCGCCCGCAGATCGGCCATCGACTCGGGATCGGTGATCCGGTCCACCTCGAAATGCATGGTGGCTTCGCTGACGCCTTCATCGGTTCCGCCGGGGAGAATGCGTTGCAAATGACCGTCGGCGTCGCGCGCCACCCGCAGCACCGGATGGATGACTTGGTGCACCGTGAGCCCGTGCCGATTGAGTTCCATGGTCATGGAATCCACCAGGAACGGCATGTCGTCGGTGACGATCTCCACCACGGTGTGGGTGCATTGCCAGCCGTGTTCCTCGAAGCTGGGATTGTAGACCCGGATGATCGGGATTCCCGGTCGCCGTTGGCGGCTGAGATTCCAGTGGGACAAGGCCGCTCCGTACAGATCTTCCGGGTCCCTTTCGATCAGATCCTCGGCCGCTACCCAGGCGTAATAGTGGCGGACGAAGGATTGGGTGATCTCCACCGCCGGTTCGGGCAAACGCTCCCGCATCAGTTCGGTCACACGCTCGATCAGTTGCGTCGCTTTATCCGTGAGTTTACTGGTCATCCACATTACCTCGCTGGGTATTGTCGTTATATGGCCGACGCGTCACCGCCGGCGCGGGGTTTCGCTGGTGTTGGACCGTCGGTTTGGATCGGGATTCGGATGGCTGGGGTCGTTCGCTTTCGGTTTGTCCAAACTGAACCAGTCGCGCAAGTCGAAATGAGCCGGTGACCAGTCCACTATAAACAATTTTTCTCCTGCGCGGCACGGCTTGGAATCTTCGAGGAGTTCCAGCCCTCCTTCTGGGAAGGAGATCATCAGCGTCATGGTGTTGAATACCGAGCGTTCCTTTTGGTTTTGGCAAGCAATGTGCTCCGGTCGGTGTCCAAAACTCGGAATAAGTGACTCTAAGTGGAGAGAAAGATGGCAAATCCGACAGTGACATTCTGGATTTCGGCGTTTATCCCAAAAACGGTGAAGGGCTATACCCAGACCATTACCAAAGGGGTGCACTTGGGCAAAACGGCCGTGCCCTTGCCGGCCATCGCCCGGACTTGGCCGGGCAACTGGACCAAGGATTGGAATGCGGGCTATCTCACCGACCAGCGGGGCTTCAGTAATTCGCAAAGCGCCAGCCATCGCATGCAGTCATCCGCCATCGTCGATCTCGTCACCAAGCGCATGCTCCATTCCGCGCATACGACGTCTGGAACGACGGAAGTGAACCTCGTATCCGGGGTGCAAACGGGTTTCAAGAACGCCGACATGTCGCGCTGTTCGATGACCCAAAAGGCCCCGACGTTCCGTGGTCCACCTCCCTTTGGTGGCGTTGGCGCGCATCTGCGAGCGACCCAGGGCGGGACCACGTTTCCCGGTCAGACGCGACCGGACCCGCCCGCGACCGGGCCGGCCGAGCTGCACCTCGTGGCGAAAGCCGGTGATCCTTTGGTCGGCATGGCGGCGGACATCGACTTCGTTGGTGTGTTTACCGTGTCGCCGACGAGTGGCGGTAAGTTCAGTGTGTCGTTTAACGGGAAGATCGATGATTTTCCGGCCTACGAGTGCTATGCGACCTTCAATGGCGTGACCAAGACCCTGTTTACCAATTCGCCACCCGCCGGGAACACGGTCGTCGATCTGCTGGGTTACGCGAGGAGAAGCGTGTCGGGTTCAGTGTCGTTTCCTTGAACCGTATTGGCATGGCATCGGCCGCGGAATGGCCGAGCTTGCCGGTGGGCGGTTGGACGCATCGACAGCGGCTTGGCTAGTATCTCTGGAAAATTCGGAGGAAACCCCATGACGCATTCCGAAGGTATCGTTAGCGCCGCGGAAATCCTGGAGTTCTGGTTCGCGGAGGAAGTCAAGCCGCTGTGGTTCGCGTCCACGCCGGAGTTCGATAAGGCGCTGCGCGAACGCTTTCTGGCCACCTATCGGACGGCGGCAACCGGCCAGTGGGAGGATTGGGAACGGACGCCGCAGGGTGCGTTGGCGCTGGTGATCGTGTTGGATCAATTTCCGCTGAATCTGTTCCGAGGCCAACCCGAGAGTTTTGCCACCGAAGCCGCCGCCCGCGCGGTGGCGGATCGCGCCATCGCGCGCGGTTTCGACCGGGAGATGATCCCGGAACAACGACTGTTCCTGTACCTGCCGTTCATGCATGGCGAGGCGCTGGCGGACCAGGAACGCTCGGTGCGGCTTTTCCAGCAAGCCACCGGCTTGGAGGAAAGCCTGGGGTTCGCCCGTCATCACCGCGACCTGATCCGTCGTTTTGGCCGGTTTCCGCATCGCAACGCCATCCTGGGGCGGGAGAGCAGTCCCGAAGAGGTCGCCTACCTCGCCTCCCCCGAGGCGTTTCACGGCTGAAGCGGAGGGTCAGGCCGCCGGCGGGGTCTGATCCAGCCAGTAATCCAGACCCTGCGCATTCAGTTCGATGTCCGATTCCAGCACCGCGCGCCATTGCTCGGGAGAGAGCGTCCAGCCTTGCCGCGCCGCCTCGGCGTCCATCAGCGCCCACAATCCCGCCAGAATGCGCGCCTCGCGCTCCGGGCCGGCGTTGCGCTCACGTTCGGCCACCGCCACATGGGCGTCGATCAGCCGGTGCAGGTCGGCGCCCAGCCGCGCGATGTCCTCGACTCGGGAAAAATGGGTCAGGTAGAGCGCTTTCGGTCGGCAGGCCAGAATTCGGTCCACCGATTCATGCATGACCTCAGGTTCGAATTGGGTCGGCGTGGTGGTGGGGATGATCGAGGGCCGCCCGTCCACATCCAGTTCGCGGAAGGACAGGCCGAAGATGTCGCCGGTGAACAGACAACCGCTACGCGTATCTTGCAGGGCCAGATGATGGCGGGCATGGCCGGGAGTGTCCAGACAAACCAGGGTTCGACCGCCGAGCTCGAAGCTGAAGCCATCGCCGGCGGAGAGAATGCGATCGGGGCTGACCGGAATCGGGTCGCCGTACAGATGACGGGCTTCCGCCTCGCCGTAGACCGCCTGCACGGCGGCGAACAGCTTGGCCGGCTCGGCCATGTGCCGTGCTCCGCGCGGATGCACGACCAAGCGCGCTTCGGGAAACGCCTGCATCATGGTACCAGCGCCACCGGCGTGATCCAGGTGTACATGGGTCAAAAAGACATAGGCAACGTTGGCCGGACTCAGGCCGAGCTGGCGCAAGGCGTCCAACGCATGCGGCAGGGCGGCGTTGTTGGCGGTATCCACCACGGCAACTTGGTCGTTTTCGACGATGAGATGGATGGCGGCGAGTTGGGGGCGAATGTAGTGGGCATCGAAAGCGTAAACGCCGTGTTCGTAACGCAATAAATCGACCATGCGGGTCCTCGTTGATTGAAAGTGAAGCGGTCAGCGCGCGCCGGGTTTTGGAATGTTTGCGGCAACCCGGCCCGCCGCAAGTCTACAATTTTAAATAAGCACTCTTGCGGTTGGCTGCATATTCGCAATTTTGCGGCAATAATGGCGTTGGCGGTGCACCTCATCATTGAGCTTGAGGTTCCCCCCGTGGGTTCGACCGGGTCGATGTCTTCGATCAGGCTCTGACGAAATGCGGGGCCAATACGAACTGAACCGGTCATTCGGCCGAACCTGATGGAGGCTAGAGTCCGTGCTTAATGGCAGGCAATGCTCGGTCCGAAAACCCTGGACAGGTTGAACGACCTGCGATCAAACCATTCAAGGAGCACATCACCCATGAAAATCCCGTCGTTGTTATCCGCGATGTTTTTTTCGACCGTGGCGTTGTTTGGATATGCCGGCCCACTCGCCGCAACCGAGCA
>JAGRHI010000405.1:1453-2674 GCA_020445045.1 Candidatus Competibacteraceae bacterium | reverse complement strand
GGACCCACCGCCAGCAGGATGCCCTCCAACACGGTCCCGCTGGGGTCCTGGGTCGGGTCGTAGGAAATCAGGAACGCCCGCCGGTCCAGGAATAACCCCTGACTCATCGAGCGGCGACCGACCAAGGCGGCGGCGTTGGTGGCGTGTCCCAGTTCGGGCCGCGCCTGGCTGAAATCCCTGGAGCGCTCCACCACATGCCGTAACGCCTGGGCTGGCGTGGGATCGCGCGGCGCGGAAGCGAAACGGCGGCAGCGTTCATGGGCCGACCGCTCGCAAGCCTGGTCCAGAACCCGCCGCAGTTCCGCCAGTGCCGACGCCAGCGCGGCCGGCAGATCATCGGGATCGTACAGAGTGATCACTTCATCGCAGGTGTTGTGCTCGGCGCCGATGAACCAGGTGTCTTCCGGCACCTCGATGCCGCGCTCGGCCAGCAGCGTCCGAACTTGCGGGCGATTGGCCATGGCGGCGAAGGCACGGGCATTCGGCCCGCCGTGGCGTCCGCTGCATGCCCCGCAGTCGTAGGCGGCGAGGTGTGGGTTGTTCTGGCTGATCGAACCATGGCCCATCAATATCACCAACGGCGCGAACCGTGTGGTCAACCCGATATTGCGCAGCAGGGCAGCCACCCGGTCGGCCTGCTCGGCGTCGGTGAACCCCAGGCGCGGCCGTTCCGGCGTGGCCGGCGCATCGTCGTCCGCCGCCGCCGTGACCGCGACTTGCGTGGGCACCGCCGGCACCCACAGCGCGTCGATCGCCGCCACGAGGGCCGCTTGCCGGCTGGGGGCAAACAGCTTGCCGACCAGCGTCAGCAGCGCGCCCGGCGCCAACGCGGCGATCAGCGGCGCCGAGGACAGCAGATTGCGCCGTATCCCGTGATACAAATCACGCAGCCGGTCACGCCGGTCGCGCCACTGGTCGTGCAGCGCATGACGCGCTTCGGCGCCCGGCCGCGCGACTTCGCATACCTCATGGGCGGGCGTGGCCACCACCGGACAGAGCGGCGTGACCTCACGGTCGTCCAGGCCACGCCAATTCATCACCACCCCAAAAAACCCGGCGGCGCCCAAGGTCTCGATCCGTGGATTCAGCTCCTCCAGATGACGGCGGATGCCCTCCTCCCGGTCGTCGATGCAAAACACGATCTGGGCTTGCGGCCGTTGCGCGCGCGCGGTCCAGCGACCGTGATTGTTGGCCAGGGCGTTGATCAGCTCATCGCGATAG
>JAGRHI010000405.1:0-1278 GCA_020445045.1 Candidatus Competibacteraceae bacterium | reverse complement strand
TGCCGGGCCGCGTCGCCACCGGACTATGCCGCCAAGTCCAGATCATGTCGGCGAGGGTATCCCAGGGCGCGCGCCTTGCCTTCCCCACGCCCTCCGCTCCCTGCTCCCCGCGCGGGAGAGCGGTCAGCGGCGAGAAGGCCATTCCTCCCTCCACCAGCGCCCTCGCCCGGCTGGCCAGATATTCGGGCAAGCGTCCTTCGTACAGAGCCTGCCGGACCAGCGCCTCGGCCGGGCGTGCGGTGAAGTAGTCGCGTAGCGCCGGCAGCGAGCCCTCCAATCCCCAATGCTCGCGGCACAGTTGCTCGATCCATAGACCGTCCAGGCACAAGCGCAGCGCGAGATAATCCGCCAGCGCGACCGGCGTTTCCCGACTGGCCGGGTAATCGTCGTGTTGCTGCCGCCAGTTCATCATCCCCGACCAGCCGGGTAACTCCAGGGCGAGACGGGTCAGATACGCTTCCCAACGCGGCTCGGGAAGGCCCAATCGTCGCAACTCGGCAACGATCGCGTCCAGTGGCTGCTCCGGCCAACGGGTCAACGCCGCGCGCCAGCCGCTCAAACCGGCGAAGCTCCAGGCCAGATCGCTCTCGGCCAGGCGACGCCACGCCGCGTACAGCCCCCCGCTCCGGCCGGGCAGCGACCAGGCCGCCAGTCCTTCATCCAAATGGGCGGCACACAGGCGAATCAGTACCGGACGGACCTGGTCGAGTAGATCCTGACCGGTCAACACCCGCAGCAACCCCCGCAAGGTGCTCTGCTCGCCCACCTCGGCGAACGATCGTTCGATCAGCGCCAAGGCATCGGCCTGCATCCGCTTATGAACGACAGGGCCTTGATCCGTGGCCACGCCCTCGGCCCTGAAGCGCGCCAGCAGCGACTTCGCCAGGTTGATTTGCAGATCTTCCAGTTCTTCCGGGTGCAGGTCGAAAGCGGGCAGTTGCAAACCTTGCAGGCAAGCGTGCCACAGGCTTTCCAGCGCGTGGGCTTCCCCGGCGACGTCCTCGCGCTCGGCCGCCGCCAGCAGCCGCTGGCGCGCGGTCGCCGGCACATCGGACTGAAAGCGCCGGGTGACATCGAATTCCTCGATCCGCCAGATCAGTTGGCTCAGGGGCAGGGCTTCCACCCCGTGGACCAGCGCAACGCGCAGCACCTCGCCCCGGCGGATGTCCCGACCGCCAGCACGAACCAGCCCGGCTTCGGTTTCGAGGGCTTCCCGCCGGGCGAATGCCGCGTCCAGATCCGCGTCGCCAATCCGGCCAGCCCGGTACAGCGCGCGAA
>JAGRHI010000065.1 GCA_020445045.1 Candidatus Competibacteraceae bacterium | reverse complement strand
CACCCTGCGCGAGGTCCGTACCATTCTAGACCGGCTGATCGGCATGGAGACCATTCTCAAGGAACTCGAAATGGTCTGTCGCAAGCGTTCCGAACAGATCATTACGCCATCCTGGGAGGCGAAGGGGTCGTTGTAGGTCCAGTCGTTTTTCAGCCCCGTCCACCCAAATACGCCCGCCGCACCTCGGGATCGGCCAACAATTCCTCGCCGGTTCCCGACAGGCGGATTTCGCCGTTGACCAGCACATAGCCGCGCTGGGCGAGCTTTAGCGCGTGGTGGGCGTTCTGCTCCACCAGAAAAATGGTGGCGCCGCTGTCACGAATTTCCTGGATAGTGGCGAAGATACGCCGCACCATCAGCGGCGCCAGTCCCAGACTCGGTTCATCCAGCAGCAGCAGGCGAGGTCGGCTCATCAACGCCCGGCCAATCGCCAACATCTGCTGCTCGCCGCCGGAGAGCGTGCCGGCCCGTTGATGGCGCCGTTCCTTGAGGCGGGGGAACAGCTCGAACACCTTGATCAGGTCGGCATCCATGTGATCCATCCCGACCGGTATCGCTCCCATCAGCAGATTTTCCTCCACGCTCATCGCCGCAAAGATCCGCCGTCCTTCCGGCGCTTGCGCGATGCCGCGCTTGGCGATCTCGTGGGTCGGCAGGCCGGTGATGTCGTGGCCCTGGTAGCGGACCCAGCCCCCGGCGGGCCGTGGATCGCCGAACAGGCTCATCAGTAGCGTCGATTTGCCCGCCCCATTGGCGCCGATCAGGGTCACGATTTCACCGGCATCGATGTACAGGGAGACTTGGCGCAGGGCCTGGATCGGGCCGTAGCGGGCGTCCAGTTCGTGGATTTGCAACAACGGCTCGCTAGGACTCATCGTCGTTTACCGCGTCGGTTCCAAGATAAGCCGCCAACACGGCCGGATGGTGCGCCACGGTGTGCGGATCGCCATCGGCGATGACCTCGCCGTAATCCAGGACCACGATGTGCTCCGACAGCCTCATCACCAAGCCCATGTCGTGTTCGATCAGCAGGATCGTGACCCCATGTTCGTCGCGTAACTGACGAATCAATTCGCTCAATTGCTCGGTCTCGCGGGGATTCAATCCGGCCGCGGGCTCATCCAGGCACAGCAAGCGGGGACCGGTGCACATGGCGCGAGCGATTTCCAGACGACGCTGGTGACCATAGGGCAATTCTCCAGCCAGGCGGTTGGCGTCCTCGGCCAGCTCAAACACCTTGAGCCAGGCGTAAGCCCGTTCCAGAGCATCGCGTTCGGATTGGCGATAGGCCGCGGTTTGCAGCAGGCCCGCCACTAGGTTACGGTTGAGTTGCAGGTGCTGAGCGACCAACAGGTTTTCGATCGCGGTCATTTCCTTGAACAACCGTACGTTCTGGAAGGTGCGCGCTATCCCCGCCCGGGCTACCCGATGGGTGCCACCGAACATCTTATAGTACAGTCGACTGGCAAAGGTCGCCGGGTTGACCAGATCACTGACCTGAAATGGCTGACCGAGGATCTGAATCAGGTCGATGGCGGCGCGCGGAGCATGCAGCGCGATCTGGCCTTCCGTCGCTTTATAGAAACCGGTCAGGCAATTGAATACGGTGGTCTTGCCAGCACCGTTGGGCCCGATCAGGGCCGAGATCGAACCGTGCCTGACTTCGAAGCTGACATCGTTGAGTGCCAGGATGCCACCGAAACGCATGGTCAATCCGGCCACTTCCAGGATCGGCGGGTGAATCGGGTCGCCGGTCATCGACATAGTCCCTTGACCTCGAAGGCGCGCCGCCGGGGGCGAATCAAGCCGCGCGGCCGCCAGATCATCATCAGCACCATCAGTACCCCGAAGGCAAACACCCGGTAGTCGGCGAAGGCGCGCAGCAGCTCGGGCAGAATGGTCAGCACCAGCGCCGCCACGATTACGCCAGTCGTCGAACCCAGTCCGCCCAGCACCACGATGGCGACGATCAATGCCGATTCGAAGAAGTTGAACGACGTGGGGTTGATGAAGCCCTGATACGTGGCGAAGAACACGCCGGCGATGCCGCCCACCGTGGCGCCCATCATGAAAGCCGATAATTTGACCAGGACATGGTTGATACCCAAGGCACGGCAGGCGATCTCGTCCTCGCGCAGTGCTTCCCAAGCCCGGCCCACCGGCATGTTGCGCAGGCGGGTGACCACCACCACCATCAGACAGACGATCAGGAACAGCACTAGGTAGATGAAGATGAAGCGGTGCAGTGGATCGTAGCTGATCTGGAAATATTCGTGAAAGGGCACTCCACCATCTTTGGCGGTGCGGGTGAATTCCAGGCCGAACAGTTGGGGAGCCGGAGCGGAGACGCCGTTGGGACCGCCAGTGAATTCCAGCCAGTTGTTCAGCACCAGGCGGATGATTTCGCCAAAGCCCAGGGTGACGATGGCCAGATAGTCGCCATGCATCCGCAGCACCGGGAAGCCGAGTACGCCGCCGAACAGCGCCGCCAGCATCGCCGCCAGCGGCAGCGCGCTCCAAAAGCCCAAGTCGAGATACTGCGCGCCCAGGGCCAAGCCGTATGCGCCGACGGCATAGAAGGCGACGTAGCCGAGATCAAGCAGCCCAGCCAGCCCGACCACGATGTTCAGGCCCAGGCCGAGCAGCACGTAGATCATGGCCTGGATCAATACCGTCAGCCAATACTTGCTGGCCAGAAGTGGTAGAGTCAGGCTGACGACCACGATGGCCAGTAGCCACCAACGCTGCCGGTCGCTTTCCGAGGCGCTGACCACCAGCACCCCCGGTTGGCGACGGCGGGCATTGAACCGTTCGAGCGCTGTTTGGCCGGTCGGGGTGTGCATCGCCAAGGTCACCAGAAACCGGCCTGCGGCGATGATCGCGGCGATCAGCAACGGGCGTTGCAGTTCATTCCTGACCTGATAGCCGTCCAGCACCAGGCCGACGATGGGGCCAAGCAGCAAGAGCGCCAAGGCGAAAGCCGCGGTTGCTTCCAGGACCGCTTGACGGAAGACGAGATTCCAGCGAACCCCGGTCGTGGAGACGGCGGCGGCAATGGGCGGCATGGCTTACACCTTCTCCACTTCCGGCTTACCGAGCAGGCCCGTGGGGCGAAAGATCAGCACCAGCACCAGCAGCGAGAAGGCGAATACGTCTTTGTAATCGGTGTTGACCATGCCGGAGAACAGCGCTTCCGCCAAGCCGAGAATCAGGCCGCCCAGCATCGCTCCCGGCAACGAGCCGATACCGCCCAGCACCGCGGCGGTGAAGGCTTTGATGCCGGTGACGAAGCCGATATAGAAATCGAAAGAGCCATAGTTCAGGGTAACCAGCACCCCAGCAATGGCGGCCATGGCCGCGCCGATGATGAACACACTAGAGATGATGCGGTCGGTGTTGATGCCGAGAATGGCCGCCATCCGTCGGTCCTGCTGCGTCGCGCGGCATTGCCGGCCCAGCGAGGTGCGCTGGATCAGCCAGGTCAATGCAGCCATGCTGCTCAGTGAAACCACGATGATCATGACCTGCACCAGGGTGATCTGCACGAAGTCATCGCCTTCGCCGAAGCGTAGCGTGGTTGGAATTAGGCTCGGTACGCCCTGCGTGCGGGCGCCTTGGCTTAATTGCACCCCGTTTTGCAATACCAGCGATACTCCGATCGCCGAGATCAGCGGCGCCAGCCGGGTCGATCCGCGCAGTGGGCGGTAAGCGATGCGCTCGATGGTCCAGCCATAGGCGGCGGTGATGACCATCGTCATAACCAAGGTTACCAACAGGGCGAAGGGCAGCGAGTCCAGGCCAAACGAAAACAGCGTCGCCAGGCTGATGGCGGTCACATAGGCAGAGAGCATGTATACGTCGCCGTGGGCGAAATTGATCATGCCGATAATGCCATACACCATGGTATAGCCGATGGCGATCAGACCATAGATGGAGCCCAGCGTCAGACCATTGACCAATTGTTGGGCAAGAATGTGCCAATCCATAAGGAGTGAGGATGATTAGGCGCGGGGGGATGAAAACCCTCCTCCTGGAGAAGGAGGGATCGAGGCTAGGCTACTTCTGAGCTATTTCCTTATAGAGCTATTTCCTTATAGTTACCGTTGGCATCCCAGACGTAGATCGAAAAGCCGCTTTCTTTCAGATCGCCCTTGGCATCCCAGTTTTTCGGTCCCAGCACCGTCGTGACGGTATGGCTCTTCAGCCAGTCCGCCAGCTTCTTGCCATCGGTGGATTTGGTGGCTTTCATGGCGTCGGCGATGCTTTGCAGTGAAGCGTAGGCATAGAGCGTATAGCCGGCCGGGTCAATGCCCGCTGCTTTAAATTTAGCGACAACTTTTTTTGCTGCGGGGATATTGCGGGCCTCGCGGACCGAGGTCATGTAGGAACCTTCGATGAACTTCGGGCCGCCAGCCGCCGCCACGATGGCCGGGTCCAGACTGCCATCGCCGGAGACGAAGGTGGCCTTAACACCCTGATCGCGCATTTGTCGCAGCAGGGGACCTGCCTCGTTGTAAAGTCCGCCGAAGTACACTTCATCGGCGCCCGTACCCTTGATTTTGGTGACCAAGGGGTTGAAATCCTTCTCGCCTCGGGTCAGTCCCTCATACAACACCTCTTTCTTGTCCGCCTTGAGCTCCTTGAGACGGGCGCGCATGGCGTCGGCAATGCCCTGGCCGTAGGTGTCTTTGTCATGCACTACAGCGATTTTCTTCGCTTTCAGCTTCTTCACAATGAAATCGGCCGCCATGGGGCCCTGCTGGTCGTCGCGTCCGCACATGCGGAACACGGTCGGTAGACCACGCTCGGTGACCTTGGGGTTGGTGGAACCCGGGGTAATCACCAGGACGCCGGCATCAGCGTAGACTTCGGAGGCTGGGATGGTGGAAGAGGAACAGAAGTGGCCGATGACCGCTGCTACCTTGTCCTGATCCAGCAACCGGTTAGCGACCGCGACCGCCTGCTTGGGTTCGCAGGCGTCATCGCCCTTGACCAGCTCGATCTGCTTACCATTGATGCCGCCGGCGGCGTTGATTGCTGCGGCAGCCTGGCTGGCGCCGTTCCAGAATTGCTCGCCAAACGCCGCATTGCCGCCGGTCATCGGGCCGGCAACGCCGATCTTGATGGTCTCGGCGGCGCTAGCCAGGCCACTCAGGCTCAGTCCGCCAGCCAGGACCATGGCCAACAGGCCACGCGGAAAGGAAGGAAGATCCATGAAAGCACTCCTTGGGGGTGGGTTGAAAACGGATCGGTGTGATTGACGCGGCCAATTCGAGGTGAGCGGCGCCAAAGGGGTCGACATGAGCTAGCCCCGCTTAATTCTTATTGACATTGCTCGATTTTGCCAGTTTTTGCAAAGATTGCCGTGCCCACGCGGATTGTCACCCGCGCCTATGTGTCGGAAACCGGGACGATCGTTCTAACCCGCACCGTCAGAAACCGCTCGGCGACCCTCGGATTAAGGAAACCTGTCTGGAAGATCTGACGCCGATCTGAAAAACAGGCTCGGGTGCTCTTACCTCTTGCCTTTCAAGCTGGTGCCGCTCGGTTTCATGCCAAATCCTTTTCGAGGTCACGCTCCAGCAGCGCCTCGTAGATCGGTACGTCCGGCCACCATTCAGCGATGACGTAGGCCGAGAAGCAAGCGGTGAACAAAGGCAGGATCAAGGAATAGTTGCCGGTCATTTCGACGATCAGCACGATGCCGGTGAGCGGCGCGCGGACGATGGCGGTGAAATAGGCGGCCATGCCGGCGACCGCGACCGTCAGCGGTTCCGGCGCGACCAGCGGGAACCACTGGCGGCCCAGTTCGCCGATCCCCAGTCCCAACAGGGCGCCGAGCACCAACAGCGGCGCGAAGATGCCACCGGCCGCGCCGGTGCCGTAGCTGCCCATCGTCAGCAGGAAGCGCAAGCCGAACAGCAAGGCCAGTGTCCAAAGATCGATGTATTCCCGCCCGCTCAGAATCCGTTCCACCAGCGGCTGGCCACCGCCGCAAATCTCCGGCATCCACCAGCCGGTCAGGCCGATGATCACGCCCCAGGAGATCCATTTGCCCGCCAGCAGGCGCGGGTTTTGGGTATCGCCCAAGCGTTGGGTGGCCAACAACGCCCGGTTGAACAGGACGCCGAGAACGCCGGCCAGGATACCCAGGGCCAGAAACAGCGGCAGGCTGGCCAGATCGGGAATGGCGGTGACCGTGACGTGGAACACCGGATGCTGGCCCATGAGCCCACGCGAAAGCACGTCGGCGGTCATGGAAGCGATGAGTGCGGCGAAAAACACCAGTGAGGTGAAGTTCCCTTGCAGTTCCTCCAGGACGAACACCACGCCCGCCAACGGTGCATTGAAAATGGCGGACAGCCCGGCGCCGGCGCCGGCGGCGATCAGCGAGCGTTGTTCCAGGGTATCGCTGTGGGAGCGGCTGCCCAGCATCTGGCCTAGCGCTCCACCCATTTGCACGGTGGGGCCTTCCCGCCCCAGGGTGAGGCCGCCGGTGACGCCGATCACCCCCCCGACGAACTTCACCCACAGCACCCGGTGCCAGACCATCGAACGATAGCCGAGCAAGACACCCTTGAGGTGGGGAATGCCGCTACCGGCGGCGGCTGGGGCGAAGAACCGGACCAGCCAAACCGCCAGGCTGATAGTGGCGACCGAAAACGCAACGGATAGGGCGACCCCCCATTGATCGAAGCGGCTGGCGGAGTCGAGAAGCGCCAGCCGTAGGGTGTCGCCGGCATCCATGGCTTTCGCGAAGGCCACCGCCATCAAGCCCGACAGCACGCCGAGCAGGAGGGCGCGCGGCAACAAGCGCAGCCGTTGGCGATTCAGTTTCTCCATGCGCCGTTTGGCGCGGAGCAGATTGCCGCCAGGTTGGGAAAAATTCTGATCCGTTCGGGAAGTCATCGCTTGAGGGGAGGTGGGGCACCGGAGCGCCGGTATGAGTGGGTCCGCCGCAAGGCTGGCGCGTCGGAACGGTGCCCGGTCGTTTCAGAGATAGCCGAACAAATCCAGCGGATAGCGCCTGCCGGCTAGATAATCGTCGATACAGCGCAACACCATCGGACTGCGCAACTTCGATCCCAACGCCACGATTTCATCGCGGTTCAGCCAAAGCGCTCGTTGGATGCCGTGATCCAGCGGTTGCTGGGGATGATGCTGGAGGGCGGTGCCGACAAAACAGGTACGGACGAAGGTATGGCCCTTGGGATGGGTCCAGTAATACAGTCCGACGATGGCCTCGACCCGAACTTCCCAGGCGGTTTCCTCCAGGGTTTCCCGGATGGCCGCCGCCGCCAGCGTTTCGTGCTCGTCCAGGTGGCCGGCGGGCTGGTTGTAGACCAGTTCCTCGCCGTCGGCGTATTCCTCCACCAGCAGAAAGCGTCCGTCGCGCTCGATGACGGTGGCAACGGTCAGGCGCGGGCTCCATTCCTGGTTCATGCGATCCCCTCTACGGCAGTGGCTTGGCGATGGTGAAGGCTCCGCGCAGATCCCCTTCCTTAAAGCCTCGAGCGGCGTCGTTTGGGTATAGGGCTTTCAGCTTGGCGTCCACTTTGGGATCGAGTTTGTCGCCATGACAGGCCAGGCACAGCGCGCCGGTGGGTATCGCCTTCATGTAGCGAAAGGTTTTCTGACCCTGGTCGTCCTCGATGACCGCGAAGAATTCCAGTTTGTCGGTTGGTTCGCCCTGCGCCTTGCGAGCCTCGAACTGCTTGAGCACGGCGAGTTCCCAGTTGTCGGGCGCGTTGCCGGGGTTGCGGATCTTGAGGCTGGTCCGGCCGACGATCATGTCCTGTTTCGAGCCAAGATCGGCGGCGATCTGGCCGGCTTGGTCGTGGCAGACCGCGATGCCGTTGACCGGACCGCCGGTCTTGATGGCCTGCCGCAGCGCTTCCTGCAAGGCGCCGCCGAATTGTCGCGCGGCGGCGCGGCTGGTTTTCACCTCGGCGCTGACGTCCGGTTGCTCGTCGGCGGACGGTGTTTGAGCGCAGGCAATGCCGGTCGCCAGTATTGCGCCAAGGACCGGAGTTGAAGCGTAGCGCATGCGGATTTCCCCATTTCGGTCAATACTTGGCGGTCAGTATAAGTGAAATGCCCCGTTCTGGCGGATTTTTCCAGGTTTCGCCGCTCTAAGACGCCAGATGCGGATTGTCGACGAACCAGCAAGCGAGGTGCATGATGGACCTGTTCCGGAAGACCTGCACGCCCTGTCAAGGTGGAGTTTCCCCCCTTACGTCCGACGAAGCCGAAATTCTGTTGTCGCAAGCGCCCGGTTGGCGGTTGGTGGAAAATGGCGCCCGGTTGGAACGGCGCTTCGAATTCAAGACCTTCGCCACCGCCCTGGCCTTCGTCAACCGGGTCGGCGACTTGGCCGAGAGCGAGGGGCATCATCCGGACATCAGCTTCGGCTGGGGGTACGCCAACATATTGTTTTACACCCACAAGATCGGCGGTCTGCACGAAAACGACTTCATCATGGCCGCCAAGGTCAACGAGTTGTACACGGACGAGTACTCGGCGGCTTGAAGGTTTCTCAGGGCAGGGCCGCCGCCACGCCGCGTAGCGCCGGATTGACGGCGGTGATCACCCAGGTCGGAATCGCCGCCAAGTAAGTGCTGAAGCGGCCCTTGGCCTCGAAGCGGCTTCGAAACGTCGACCGGTCGAAGAAATCGCCCAGACGCGGCACGATGC
>JAGRHI010000404.1 GCA_020445045.1 Candidatus Competibacteraceae bacterium | reverse complement strand
ATACTAATCATATATGATTATTTAATAATCATATATGATTAGTTTTCCCCTTGCAAACCATTGATCGATAAATTCGATTTTAAATGCCCTATATGTCTATGTAGATGTGGGTTCAGGTTTCCACCCCGGCTTGGCTGATAGGAACATCCCTGTAGTGCGTGGGAGGGACCCTTCCTTGCCGGCACATCCCTGTGCCGGCTCGTCGGGTCTTCGATTCGGCCCGGAGACCTCGGCGGTTTTCGCGGCAAATTTCGGCCGCTTGTCTCACAAGTTCAGCGAATTGTGACAGGGAAAGTAAACCTGTACGCTTACCGAGTCAGCGCGGGTGCTGACCGATAAAAAAACTCGAACTTTCCAATCCGAGCCGATTGCTTATGAGCGTCCCCACCGTTTTCATCAGTTACAGCCATGATTCCAACGCGCACCGCGAGCGAGTGCTCGGCTTGTCCGAGCGGTTGCGGATCGATGGTATCGCCACGATCCTGGATCGCTACGTGAACGGTTCCCCGCCCGAAGGCTGGCCGCGCTGGATGCTGAACGGTCTCGACGCGGCCTCGCACGTACTGTGCGTGTGCACGGAGACTTACTACCGGCGCTTTCGCGGTCAGGAAGTACCCGGCAAGGGCAAGGGCGTCGATTGGGAAGGTGCGTTGATGACCCAGGCACTCTACGATGCGCGCAGCGTCTCTAATCGATTCATTCCGGTGCTGTTCGAGCGAACCGATGAGCCGCATATCCCCGAACCGTTGAGGGCGCAAACCTTCTACGTGCTGGACTCGGAAGCGGGTTATCAGGCGCTCTACGACGCTCTTCTGAATCAAAGCGGCGTGGAACCGGGTGCAGTCGGCGCCTTGAAACGGAAACCGCGCCCAACCGGCGAACCGTTGAATTTTGGCGCCAGCGCGTCACCGCCCGCCGCCGCGCCCAGCCCTTCGCCAGCGCTGGCCATTTGGCGGGAAAAGCTCGATTTCCTGTTGGTCCAGGAAGCGGTAACAGCCGATCCCGATATGAAATTCCGATTGAGGCATCTGATCGCGGAGGCTCAGGAGAAAATTCGTTCCTTGGGAGGATGACCGTGAGCGAGGCGCTCAAAATTTGGCGGGAAAAGCTGGAATACCTCCAGCTACAAAGAGCCATAGCTGCCGATGCGGGGCAGCAATTTATGCTGGATAAGCAGATCGAGGAAGCGAAAACTAAAATCGCAGAATTGGAAGCGACAGCCGCCCGCCCGTCGCCCGATTCATCTGACCGCTTCCAACACGACATCTCTCACAAACTTTTTAAGTACGCCCCCGCCGAGCTGATTGGCCGCGAAGCTGAAACCCGGCTCCTTGACGACGCCTGGGCCAAGGTGCAAAGCGGCGAGTCGAACCGTCCCCGTGTTCTCACCTTCGTCGCGTTGGGCGGCGAAGGAAAAACCTCGCTGGTTGCCCACTGGACCGCCGCACTGTGCGCGCAAGACTGGCCCGGCTGCGCCGCCGCGTTTGCCTGGAGCTTCTACAGCCAGGGCACGCGCGACCAGTCGGCCGCCTCTTCCGACGTGTTCCTCAAGGAAGCCTTGACCTTCTTCGGCGACGATGCGGATAAGGCATTTGCCGCCAGCAACGCCGGTGCGTTCGAGAAAGGTCAACGGCTCGCCCGCATTGTCGGCGAGCGCAAGAGCCTGCTCATCCTCGATGGCCTCGAACCGTTGCAATACGCGCCCACTTCACCCATGCCAGGCGAACTCAAGGATCAGGGCCTCGGCGCGCTGCTCAAGGGCTTGGCGCAACACAACCGGGGTTTGTGCCTCGTCACCACTCGCTATTCCCTGCCCGACCTCAACGCCTTCCGGCAAAGCACCGCACCGGAAGAGGTGCTGCACCGCCTGTCCCGTACCGCTGGTGTCGATCTGCTCAGGAAACTTGGCGTGCAGCGCGGTACAACACAGGAACTCGAAGCGCTGGTCGAGGACGTGAAAGGCCACGCCCTCACCCTCACCTTGCTGGGTGGATTTCTACGTCGCGCCTTTCATGGCGACATCCGTAAGCGCGACTGTGTGAAGTTCGAGAAAGCCGACGCCAAGATCGACGGCGGCCACGCCTTGCGAACGATGGCGGCTTACGAGCACTGGCTGTTGCGCGACGGCGGCGAGGAAGGCCAACGCGAAGTGGCTGTGCTGCGGCTGCTGGGTCTGTTCGACCGGCCCGCTGACGCCGGGTGTCTGGCGACGCTGCGGCGTGAACCCATCCCCGGCTTGACCGAACCGCTGGGCGGACTGGCCGAGGACGATTGGGCCTTCTGCCTGAGCGGCCTCGAAGCCGCGCGCCTGCTCACGGTGAACCGCGACGCCACCGGAGCGCTGATGGCGCTCGACACGCATCCGCACCTCCGGGCCTATTTCGCCCGGCAACTGCGCGAGACGAACGCCGCCGCTTGGCGTGCGGCCCACCGGCGGCTGTACGAACACCTGTGCGCGAGCACGCCCGACCAAGACGCGCCCACCCTTGAAGACCTCCAGCCGCTCTATCAGGCCGTGGCTCACGGCTGTCTGGCGGGGATGCAGCAGGCGGCGTGTGACAAGGTTTACCGCGACCGCATTTCACGAGGCAGGGAAGCCTACGTCGTCCGCAAACTCGGCGCGTTCGGTTCGGATTTGGGCGCCGTCGCCTGTTTTTTCGAGCCACCCTGGCGGCGCGTCTCGCCCGCGCTCTCGGAAGCGCATCAAGCGTGGCTGCTGAACGAAGCCGCGTTCCGGCTACGTGCCTTGAGCCGGTTGACCGAAGCCCTCGAACCGATGCGGGCAACGATGAAAATTAATATTGCCAAGCAGAAATGGAAAAACGCCGCTGTGTGCGCCAGCAACCTGAGCGAGTTGGAATTGACGCTGGGTGAGGTGGCCGGGGCGGTGGCGGACGGCGCGCAGTCCGTGACCCACGCTGACCGCAGCGGCGATGAGTTTCAACGGATGAGCAAGCGCACGACCCACGCTGACGCCTTGCACCAGGCGGGCCGCTGGGCCGAGGCGGCGGCGCTGTTCCGCGAGGCCGAGCGGATGCAGGCCGAACGGCAGCCCGACTACCCGCTGCTTTACTCGCTGTGGGGCTTCCGGTACTGCGATCTGCTGCTCGCCGCCGCTAAGCGCGCCGCGTGGCGAGCCGTTCTCCCCGCGCCCGCCGGGAGCAGCGGGGTCGGGGACGAGGGTCTTGCCGAAATCTGCCGCACCGTCTCCCAGCGTGCGGCGCAGACACTCAAGATAGCTGAGCGAAATCACTGGCTCCTCGACATCGCTCTTAACCACCTCAGCTCGGGCCGGGCCGCGCTGTATGAGGCGATCCTGACCGCCGCCGATGTCGGCCGCGTCTGGCCCGACGTGGAACAGGCCGTGGCCGGTCTCCGCCGTGCTGGCGTCAACGACTACTTGGTTCGCGGTCTCCTCACCCGCGCCTGGCTGCGGCATCTCCTCGGCGCCCGCACCGGTCCCGACAGCGCCCAGGCCGATCTTGACGAAGCCTGGGACATCGCCGAACGCGGCCCGATGCGCCTGTTTCTGGCTGATATCCACCTGCATCGCGCCCGGCTGTTCCACGCCGCGACGCCGTATCCGTGGGGCAGCCCGCAGGCCGATCTCGCCGCCGCCCGCAAGCTGATCGAGCAATGCGGCTACGGCCGGCGCTTGGAGGAACTGGCGGACGCCGAGGCTGCTCTCAGTTGCGCGAGAACCTGAGCCGGGTTGGCCTCCGCTGGTTGTCGCCCGAGGAATTGCGGCGGATGGCGAAGCCGAACCGCTCGGCCTTGGTTCCCCGCGATCCTCCCCGTGGCGGGTCACGGGCCGATACCCCAGCCTGCCGTACAATTTGTGTGGAAATATTCGTGTTTCGTCGATCGACCATCGCTTATACTGCACTTGCACAATAACAGTGATTGCCGTTGCCGCTCGTATTCACACCCAGGAGTGAGCCCCGATGAAACCCGCTTATCGCCCGTTACCCTTGCACCGGTTGGACCGGGGAATCCGCCATGCCCGACCCAAGCAACAGTTACCCTGGCAGATCACCGCCGACGATCCCGCCTTGTCGGTAATGACCGACCTCTGCCAAGTGGCCGCCGTCACCACCGAGCTATTGACCCCGCTCGACCAGGGATTGGACATCATGATCAAGCGTGGCGTACGCGTCCTATTGGTCGTCGATGCCGACGACCACATTCTCGGATTGGTGACCAGCCGCGATATTGACGGCGAAAAAGCCCACCGGATT
>JAGRHI010000403.1 GCA_020445045.1 Candidatus Competibacteraceae bacterium | reverse complement strand
TACATGGCCAATCTGGCGATCGTACCGGCGCTGGTGGGGCGCGACGACGCCGTGTTCGCCGACAAGCTGAATCACGCCTCGCTGATCGACGCCGCCCTGCTGGCGCGCGCCGAGCATCTGCGTTATCCGCATGGCGACATGGAGGCGCTCGCCCATCGGTTGGAACGGAGTCAGGCACGACGCAAACTGATTCTCACCGACGCGGTGTTCAGCATGGACGGCGATCTGGCGCCATTGCCGGAACTGTTCGAACTGGCCGAACGCTTCGATGCCTGGCTGGTGATCGACGACGCGCACGGCTTTGGCGTGCTCGGTCCCGGCGGCCGGGGCAGCCTTGCCCATTTTGAGCTTCCGCCCTCGCCGCGACTGATCCTGATGGGGACACTGGGTAAGGCGGCGGGCGGGTCCGGCGCGTTCGTGGCCGGTGACCGGCGAGTGATCGAATGGCTGACGCAGCGGGCGCGTCCGTACATTTTTACCACCGCTTCCAGCCCGATCATGGCCGCCGTACTGCTAGCCAGCCTGGACCTGATCGCCGCGAGCGACGACCGGCGTGCCCACTTACAACAGCTGATCGCCCGCTTGCGGGCTGGACTCGCCGACCTGCCGTGGTGTTTGTTGCCATCCCGGACGGCGATCCAGCCGCTGCTGGTCGGCGACAACGAAGCCGCCGTGCGGCTGTCCGAACGTTTGTTCGAACGCGGCCTGTGGGTGCCGGCCATCCGGCCGCCCACCGTGCCGGTCGGGACCGCCCGCTTGCGGGTTTCCCTCTCCGCCGCGCACGATGCCAGTCAGCTTGATACCCTCATTACGACCCTGCATGACTGTGCCGATCACCATCGTTAGTCCACCCGCCGCGCTGCCGGCCAAGCAACGCATTCGGCAAGCCTTCGATCGGGCGGCGGCGACCTACGACGCCGCCGCCGATGTCCAGCGGGAAGTGTGCGACCGGTTGGCGATCTGTTTCCAGCAGGCCGGCATCGATCTCGATCCCGAAGCCATTCTGGACGCGGGCTGCGGCACCGGCTATGGCGCATTCTGGCTGCGGCGGCGCTGGCCGCGCGCCCGGTTGGCGTTGATCGATTTCGCGCCCGGTATGCTGGTCACCGCTCGTGCCCACGGTGCCGGCACGGCGCTGGTCTGCGCCGATATCGAGGCCCTGCCGCTGGTTGGCGGCGGTTTCGACTTGTACTGGTCCAGCCTGGCCTGGCAGTGGAACGATCCCGGCTGGTGTTTGGCCGAAGCCGGGCGGGTGCTGAAAGCCGGCGGCGCGCTGGCGGTCGCCACCTTGGGAACCGATAATTTCCCCGAATTGCGCCACGCGTTCGCCGAGATCGATGAATACAGTCACGTGTTGGCCATTGCGCCGCCCGAGCGCTTGCTGGCCGATTGCGCGGCTGGCGGCTGGAAGGTACTGATTTGGCAACGGCAGCCAGTGCGCCGACACTATCCCGATTTGCGGACCCTGCTGCGGGCGGTCAAGGCGGTTGGCGCGCGCGAGGTCGAGCAACGCCGCCCCACACCCTTGAGTCGTGGCGCCTGGCAGGCCATCGCCGCGCGCTACGAACGGTTGCGGGAAGCCGC
Source organism: Candidatus Competibacteraceae bacterium (assembly GCA_020445045.1). Taxonomy (GTDB): domain Bacteria; phylum Pseudomonadota; class Gammaproteobacteria; order Competibacterales; family Competibacteraceae; genus Competibacter. The sequence goes on along the minus strand of JAGRHI010000403.1, from coordinate 872 downwards.
TGGCCTGCCGCTGACCTACGATGCGGTATGGTTGATCGCCACGAGAATGGGTTGAACGATGGTCATGAAGCAGGCTTTTTTCGTGACCGGCACCGATACCGAGGTCGGCAAGACTTATGTGACCTGTGCCTTGTTACATGCCACGCGCCGGCGAGGTCGGACCACGGTCGGCATGAAACCGATCGCGGCGGGTGTTGGGGATGACGGACATAACGAAGACGTCACGCGCCTGCTGGCGGCCGGTTCCATCACGCCGCCGCGCGATTGGATCAACCCCTTTCTGTACGATCCGTTCATCGCCCCGCATATCGCGGCCCGCGCGGCGGGTCGGCCGATCGAGATACCAGTGATCCAACAGGCGTTCGAGCGCTTGCAAGCCCTGGCGGAAGTGGTGTGGGTGGAAGGTGTGGGCGGATTTCGGGTGCCGCTGGACGAACGCCACGATACGGCCGATTTGGCGCGCCTGCTGGCCTTGCCGGTGGTGCTGGTGGTCGGTATGCGGCTGGGTTGCATCAATCATGCGCTGCTCACCGCCGAAGCGATCGCTCGGCGGGAGTTGACATTGGCGGGGTGGGTCGCCAATCGCGTCGATCCGGTCATGAACTGCTTCGAGGCAAATCTCGACACGCTTCGCGCCCGGCTGAACGCGCCGTTGCTGGGGGTGGTTCCGTACGGCGACAGTCCCGAGCAGGTCGCATCGTTACTGCATTTATCGGTTTTGCCGGGTTTCGTTGCCGCGCCATCAACCGCCTAAAATGGGATGCGCGGCACCATCGCGCTCGATACGGATACGAGCGGTTCGGGCGGAAGGACGCAAAAAAGCCCGGGATAACCGGGCTTTCTTGGAAATCTGGACAGCCGAACGAAAAATC
>JAGRHI010000402.1 GCA_020445045.1 Candidatus Competibacteraceae bacterium | reverse complement strand
TCATCGTCAGTGCCGATCCCCATGGGTTCCGGGCCGGTCGCGCCCGCTATCATTTGCTGCCGCACAATGGCTATGTTGGCTTCTCCCGAGTACCGCATGTTGGCGAGGCGCGCGCTGGCGATTATGTATTAATCCTGTCGCCGCTGAACGGCGTGGGTTATAACCGTGGCTCGCAAGCACTGGAATGGCAAGGCGGGCGGTTGCCGGCGGAGATGCTGTATGTCGCGGCGGCGGGCGCGCTGTTTCGGGTGGGTGGAGGCTGAACGGCGATGGAGTGGTGGCGGGTTGGTTTGGCGTTGGGGCTGCCGTGGTTGGCGGGTGTGCTCTGGCTGCGGGCGCTCTGGCGCGATGCACCGGCGGGCATTTGGCCCATGGCGCTGGGATATGGCGGCGTGATGGGCCTATTGGCGGTGACTTTGTTGTTGCGTGTGCAGGTGGCGGTGGGGTTGCCGCTGAACTTCGCCGGTCCGATCGCGGTATTGACGCTATTGGCCCTGGCGGGCGGTTGGCTGGCGTGGCGGCGACTGTGGCGCGACTCGGACGCGGGTTCCAACGGAATCCATTGGCGCGGACAGGAACTTTGGCGGCCGGCATTATTCGTGGTGTTGTTGCTCTGGCTGGGGTGGCGACTGGCCAATCTGGCCCAGGAGATTTGGTGGCAACCCCTGTACCCCTGGGATGCCTGGACCACTTGGACAGTGCGGCCGCGAGTGTGGTCGGAGTGGCATCAGTTGGTGCCGTTCGTGGACCCACGGCGTTGGTTGGCTGACACCACCGGCTCGGTTTACACCATCGATGCGTGGACCTATCCGTACACGGTGCCATTGCTGGCGCTGTGGCCGACCTTGGCGTATGGCGCTTGGAACGAGACCGCCGCCAATCTGCCGTGGTTGGGCGCGGCGCTAGCCTTGGGCTTGGGGTTCTACGGGCAGGCGCGGCTGTGGGGCGTGGCGCCGTTGATGGCGCTGGTTTTTACCTGGCTGCTCTTGTCGTTACCGCTACTGGACACCCATGTCGCCTTGGCGGGTTACGCCGATCTCTGGCTGGCGACGGCGTTCGGTTTGGCGGTGATCGCCTTCTTCCAATGGGCGCGGGATGGCGACCGTCGGCAAGGGTGGTTGGCGCTGCTGCTGGCGTTGGTCTGCCCCTCGATCAAGCTGGAAGGGGCGGTCTGGCTGCTGTTGTTTTTACCGGCCTTGCTGGCCGCTCGCCTGCGGGGATGGTGGCTGCTGGCACTGGCGGGCATGGCGTTGGCTTTGGGATGGGTTTGGTGGCTGACGGGTGGCGTCGAATTCGCCATTCCAGGATTGGGAGAATTTCGGCTGACGCCGGCGTTGATTCAGGTGCCCTATCTGGGTCGGTTCGCCCTGGGTTATCGGGGTAGTTGGGACCCGGTGGTGATGAATTTCTTGGTATTGGCGAACTGGCATCTGCTCGGGTATCTGATGCTGCTGACGGTGGGTGTGGCGGTGATCGCGGCGATCAGGCGTGGCACGGCGCGCTGGCAGCGGGCGGGACTGGTTTTTGTCGTCACCAGCCTGTTGGCCCTGTTCGTGTTGTTTTTCTTGACCGATGCCCAGCATTGGGCCGAGCAGTACACCAGCATCAACCGGGTATTTCTGGAATTCGTGCCCGCGTTCCTATTCTGGGTGCTGATAGTGTTTCATCCCTCGCCCTTCGCCACCCACCCCGCTCTCTCGAGAGGAGAGGAGCAGGGAGGACCGCGCGGGAGCGAGTACCCGCCGGTATAGCGCCGCCACGGCCGCGGCAACCGGTTCGATGCCGAATTGTTCCCGCAACGCCGCCGTGCCCGCCTGACCCAGCGTTCGTCGCCGGTCGGAATCGTGCTGGAGCGCGCGTAGCGCCGCCGCCAGCGGCGCCGCATCGCCCGGTGGGACGAGCAGACCGTGACCGGCCTGCCGCGTGACCCAGCCCGCGCCGGAGCCGGGGATGTCGCTCACCACCACCGGCTTGCCAAACCGCATCGCCTCCAGCAACACCAGCCCAAAAGCCTCGGTGCGCTCCAGCGACGGTAGGCATAGCACGTCACAACTGGCCAGCAGCGCGTTGAGATCGGCCTCGGGCTGAAAGCCGGGCAGCTGCACCCGCTCGCCAAGTCCCGCCGATTGGATCAATGCGGTCAGTCGCTCCCGGTGCTCGCCGGTACCCACGATCAGCACCCGGCTGTTTTCCAGACTGGCGGCAGCCCGGATCAGCACGTCGTGGCCCTTGTAGTAGGTCAGGCGACCGATAGCCAGCACCCGGAATCCCGTCGTTCCCCATAATGATTCCGCTCGCGTCCGCGCCGCCGGATCGGGATCGGCGATGCGGGCGGGGTTCAGGCCCAATGGCACGATGTGGCAGCGCTCGCGCCAAGTGGCGAGCGCGGTGCTGGCCTCCAGATACGGCGGCGAGGTGGCGATCACCGCCCGGCTGGCGGCCAGCAGACGTTGTTCGAACGGTCGGTACAAGCGATAGGCCAGCGCCAGCCGCCGGTCGATGGTGGAGGCCACCACGTCGGCATGCCAGTGAACGATCCACGGCAGGCGGCGCGCGGTGGGAACGGCCAAAGCCCAGAAGGCGGAGGTATTGGGCAAATGTAGGTGCAGCAAGTCGGGGTGGAAATCGCGGATTGTCCGCCGCAGCCAGACCGGGAACGCGGGGCTGATCGGGGCATACAGTAGCCGGCCGAAGCACGGCGCGCGGTAGATCGGTATTTCTTTCCGTCCCGCTGTCGGGGCGGGGATGGAGGGCCATTGGCCGCTCCAGCGGCGTGGTTGCTCATCGTGCACCAGCGCCGCCGCCGCGACGTCGTGCATTCCCAGTGCCGGCAGTAGATCGGCCAGAAAATGCTCGATGCCGCCGGCAAATGGTGGGTAGTATTTGCCGATGTGGAGAACGCGCATGCTCGCTTACGCCCGGTCTCTCTTCCTCTGGGGAAGAGGCGGAGAGGTTGTCGCGAGTTCCGGTTTCGTGGTGTCCGCGCTGTTCTTTTCCTCCGTTGTCCCTGGAGGAGAGGGAGGTTGAGGAGGGGAAGGGTTTTCCCGCGCCTCCAACATGGCTAGCCGTTGTGCCAGCCGGCGGATCAACCGTTCCTGCCGGGAGCGATCCAGATCCATGGTTAGCATCTTGAGCAGCAGTAGGCCGAAACCCAGCACGATGGCGAGGATTGGCGGGTAGCTGACTCCCATCTTGCCGGCCAGAACGTCGAACAGGCGCGGGAACAGGCCGAGTAGGGCAACTGTTGTGGCGGTCCCGATCCACCAGATGGCATAGGGGCCATGCAGGTGATCACGGCGGACCAGGAACAAGATGATGGCGGCAAGGCTGATCCCGATCGCCATCGAGGTAATTTGGTAGGTGATCATCAGGGGTGTCAATCGTCGGTCGCGGGCGGCGGATGATGATGACCGATCCGGGCCAGGCAGAGCAGGCTGGTTTGCAGCATGTATTTTCCCACAACCCACCAGGAGCGGAATACTCGGGAGGCGCCCAGCGCGCGCGGTTGCATCGCCACCGGTACCTCGACGGTGCGCAGACCCTTGCGGCGCAGGATCAGCAGCACGCCGACATCCTGATAGTCGAGCAGGCTGGCTTCGCGAGAGGCGAGCACGGTCATCGCCGCGTGGTTGTAGGCGCGGAAGCCGGAGGTGATGTCTTCCAGTTTCAGGCCGGTCAGCCAGCGGAAATAGCTCCAGGCGATCCGCCGAGCGCGGCTGGCGCGCTCCGGAAAGGCGCCAATGGCGACCTCGGCCTCGCCGGAGGCCAGCGGTTGCAGCAGGGTACCGATGTCCTGGGGTTCGTGTTGGCCATCGGCGTCGAGGGTGATGGCGGTGCGGTAGCCTTGGCGCAGGGCGTAGCGCAGGCCGGTCTGGATTGCTCCCCAGGCCCCGAGTTGCAGGGTCAGCGGCAGCACGGTGGCGCCGGCGTTTCGGGCGGCTTGGGCGGTGGCGTCGCTGCTGCAATCGTCGATGACCACCACCGGACAGTGCCACAACCGCCGGACTTGGGCGACGATGATGCCGACGGTGGCTTCCTCATTGTGGGCGGGGATCAGGGCGATGGGGCGGTCGGGTTCAGCCATCGACGGGTCCGCGCGCGGTCGTCAGTGGGAGCGGGATCGCCTTTTTCACGCGCCGGTGACGTCCTCGGCATAGCTGAATACTTCGATTCCCAGCTTGTCGGCGACGGCGCGGGCAGCTTGGGGCACCATCGGCGAGACCGCGAGCTTGCGCTGGACCGGGCGCTGATGGCGCCGCTCGTAGTAGCGTACCTTGCGCTCGAAAGTGTACATGTCCGACTTTGACATCGAGGATTTCAGTTCGCAAAGAATCACCGTGCCATTCTTGATGATGATGTCGATCTCGACCTGATCGGGCGCGCCGAAGACCAGGCCTTCGTCGTCGAACTCGTTGACGTTGAGCACTTCGACGCCGAAGCTTTTTTCCAGAATGCCCTTGAGCGCGGCGCGGAAACTGTGTTCGGACGCGATGCCCCAGCGCGCGCCCAGTGCGCCGATGCCCTGATCCTGGCGTGAGCGGGAGAGCTTGATTTCCTCCAGTAGTTCATTGTTCTTACGGTTTTGCTCGTCCCACTTACGGTTTTGCTCGTCCCAACGCTGGTGTTGCTCGGCGCGGTCGGCGGCGAATTCTTGCAGCATCCGTTCGAAGCGGGCGTCGAAGCTTTCCGGCGTGACCGCCGTCTGTCGGATCAGTTGCTCCAGCCATTGCCGGAAGTTATTGTCTTGCTTGAGCAGTTCGGGCAGTTCGGCTTGCAATTGCGCTTTGAGATCGGTCATGGTCATGTTGTGGCTTCCTGCGATCCGGGGTCGAGATCGAGTTTACGCGCGTTTGGATGCCGATGGGGAGTTGCCTACAAGCGACTTCTGAAAATCAGCCATAAAGATGGACTCCGCCGGAACCCGCTTGGTGTCGCGGAATTCCTTCTGGATATTGGTTTATCCAGACTTGCCTTGACTGGGTTTCATAGGGAGCGTTTCTTGCTTGATGGGCAATGGGCCAAATTCGGGGTCTTTATGGATGAGTGTGGCATCCAGCATTTCGGTACAGGCGGCGATCCAGGCATCGGCGACCGAAATCGTGTTCCTGGCCTTGATAGCGGCGGCGCGTAGTAGCATGTCTTCGTTTTCGCTCAGCCAAGTGATGGGGAGCGAGGCGCTTTGTTCGTAGGCCAGTCGCCCTTCGGTTTCGCCTTCATCTTTCCAGACGCGGTAAAGGAGTTCCATGCGGGTGATGAAGCATCCAAAACAGCGCGACTCTCCTCGGGTCGCTTGGGCCAGCAATTCCGCCACGCGATCCGCCCCAGGTTCGTCGTCCCGCAACGTGAGCAGTGCCGAGGTATCCAGCACGTAGTCCGTCATGACGGTGTCGTTTCTTCCTGTCGGTCGGCGATCAGACGTGTCGTGGAGCCTCCCTTGCCGCGTCCCCGAAAGGCAGCGATGGGATCGCTCTTCACCGGAAACACTCGAATGGCATGGCCTTCGATCACCCATTCCAGCCGCTCCGATGGATTCAGATTGAAGCGGTTACGTATTTCAGCGGGGATGACCGTTTGACCTCTAGCGGTGATGGTGCTGCGCATTGTAGCTCCCTACGAATTACAAAATTATCTAAATTGTAATTCATTCTGGGAGTCTGTCAAACCTCCTTCGGTACGGTCGGCGGTGAGTTCCCCCAGCATGCGCTCGAAGCGGATATCGAAGCTTTCCGGTGTGACCGCCGTCTCCCGGATCAGTTGTTCCAACCATTGCCGGAAGTCGGCATCCTGCTTCAGCAGTGCCGGGAGTTCGGCTTGCAGTTGCGCCTTGAGATCGGTCATGGGTATGTTGTGGCTTCCTTCAATCCGGGGTCGCGATTCAGTGTACGCGCGTTTGGATGGTGATGGGGAGTTGCCTGCAAGTTGTCGCGTCTGGTGGTTCACTCATTTGGCAAGTGGGCCGGCATGGGTTTTCAGATAGACCACCGCGCCGGGTGCTTGATAAATTCTATCGAAGCCAATGGCTTCGAGTTTGGCTTGGTAGATTTCGCTCCCGCCTAGCATGTAAATCATGTTCGGGTGGTAACGCAAGACCCGTTCCGACAGGCCAGGAACCTGGCCACTGAGAATGGCTGGGATATCGTCGAGATATTTATTGCCGGTCGGGATTTTTTCTCCCTCGACTCTGGCGATTTCCAGATTGAGCAGACCAGCGGTATCCACGAGAGTGATTTCCCGTGGCGAGTATTTTTCCCGAAGGAAATAGGGAAAATAGCCGCCTTGATAAGTGACGATGGTTAAGTGGCCCTTTTGCGCTAGATATTGGGGCAGCCCCTGTTCGATGAACGAGCGAATCGCGTAACCGTCGCGTTGGTGGGCGCAGTTGAGGCCGATGGTCGCATTGTTGGGATGGTGGAGGAATTTTATAAAAAAATCAAAGGAAAGACGGGTCGAACAATCTAGAGGTGACCGATATCGCGATTCGTCCGTCATGACCAGAAACAGAATCATGGCCACCGATGCCGACGCCATCTGGCGAGAATGGGAAAACGTCAAGCCATGGAGTCTTCCGGCCAGCATGACCAGCAGCAGTATTTTCAGCCCCAATGTCGGCATCATGAATCGGTGATATTCCATCCAGTCGCCCTTGACGATGACGACAAAGGCTTCGTAGGCACAGATGCAAAGGGCGGGCGCTAGAAAGCGACTTTCGAGTTGAGCGCTTTCCAGGTTGGAGAAAAAACGCTTGAAAGTGGCATGCCCCACCAGTACGAAGGACAGGGCGGTGGTTCCAGAAAGGAGAACGCCCAAGAGTCCAGCGCCATAGAAGGTACTCAGATAATCCCAGCCCTCCTGGAAGTTCCCAAGGTGGCTTACCGATACCTTGGCGTAGACGGGATTGGGAAAGATCGCCCCGGTCATGGCGTGGCGGATCGCGAATAAGGCCATGAGAAAAACCAGGGGCGGGAGAATCGTGGCCTTGATTGTTCGAACCAGTCGGTCTGGGACGGTTCTCCAGTATAACCACAACAGAGTCAGGGTGGCGCCGATCAGCCAGAATCCTTCCGGTCGGCAGAGAATGGCGAGAATTTGTACGATGGCCAGGTAGTGATAAACGCGTTCGGTCTCCATGCCGGATGGATTAAAAATCCGGCTGGCAAGCGCCGCGTAGAGGAGGATAAGCAGTGCGTAATAAGGCGTTTCCAGTCCACCAAGACTCCAGTAGGCAAAGCTGGGGTTAAAGCCGAGAAGCATGGCCATGGCGATGGCGCTGAAAGCGGGTGACTGGCGGAAGAAGGTCCGCCGCTGGAACCAGATAACCACCAGCGCCGCCAGCGCGGCTCCCCATCCGAACAGTTTGTTGGCCAGATAGTAGTTTGCCGCGCAGCAGAGATAGGCGAACTTGGCGATCAGCGCGCCGAGAATGCTGGAGGAGATTTCCTGGGGCTCGCCGTTGTAGTTGATAAACCAGGGTCCGCTTCCGAGCGTCTTCCCCGCCCACAGGGTGATGAACACATCGTCCCGCCCGGCGCCCAAATATTGGTAGAGCGCATTGAGGGAGAACAACAGTAGTGTGAGAAAAAACAGTAGGGCGGGTAGTAGTCGTGCGCTCTCCTCTCCTCTGGAGGGAGAGGGGTTGAGGGATATCCTAAAAACCCATGGAAGGTCTCTCATTGGCCGCGAGAAAAGGCTTCCATGGCGGTTTCGTCGTATTTTGCGTCCGCGCCGGGCAGGTAGCTCAGGGCATGTTTGCGCAACTGCTCTTGGACGTAGGTTTTGCGCAGGTGCTGCTCGATGCTCGGCTGGACTTCCTCGAAGCTTTGCAGCCGCGCCGGCTGACGATCCAGCAGCTTGATGAGGTGGAACCCGAATTGAGTTTCCACCACGTCGCTGACTTCGCCGGGGTTCAGCTTGGTCAGAGCTTCGGCGAACGGCGCGACCACGTCCTCGCGTTTTATCCAGTCGCCCAGGTCGCCACCCTTGGCGGCGCTGCCGGTATCCTCGGACTCGGCCTTGGCTAGGGCTGCGAAATCCTCCCCCGCCTGCAAGCGGACTCGCAGTTGTTCGATCCGTCGCCGTTGCTCGTCCCGCTCGCAATCACACTGGACCTTTTTCAGGATATGCGCGGCCTTGAACCGTTCCGGCAACTGGAACTCGTCACGGCGGACGGCGTAGTGTTCGCGCGCCAGCGCCGTGAAATCGGTCGGCTCGACCTGTTGCCGGACGTGCTCGCGCAAGACTGCGGACAGGGCTTGCCGGCGCGCCGCTACCAAGTGGGCCTGACCCAGCGGGGTCTGGTCCAGGCCCAGCCGTTCGGCTTCGGCGATCATGCGCTTGCCCTGATAAATCTGGTTCAGAAACTTTTTAAGTTGATCCGGCGCGGCCAATGTCTTGGTCCGTTCCGGTTCGGACAGTAACAGCAGTTCCTGCCGCAGATCCTGGCCAGTGACCACAATGTCGCCGGCACTCAGCAGAATTCGTTGATCCGCGTTATCGGCGTGGCCCACCGACACGGCCAGTAACGAAAACAGCATCCCGATCAGTAAAAAACGCAGGGTCGTCATGGAAAAGGTTCTCGGGTGGAAGCAAGGGAAGCATGCGTCGGATTCCCCGATGGCAATAAAAAGGCCCGCGCCTCGACGCGGGCCTTGAGTCAGTCGGAAACGCCGACTAAATCAGCATATCACTGAGGCCGGACAACCGAATGATCGTATGCGGCGGCTTCGCTCAACAGACCGCCACCGTCATCACGACTGCTGACCGCGAAGCCTATCGCCGGCAGAGATGCGTTGAAGGCCAGATTCATCCAGCCATAGAGGAAGGTCGACGGGTAGTTGATGAGAACGGCATCATCCGCGACGTTGCCCAGAATCAAACCGTCGTTAAAGGTCAACACGTTGGTTTCCCGACACAGCTCAAACCTTCCCGATGGAGAGGGCACTTCAAGTTCAGCGCTAACTTCCGACCGGTTATAGACCGTCGGACGAACCGTGTCGCAGGACTCGCCATTGGCGAACGGATTGGTGAAGGGGGCAGGGAAAACCGCCGGCAGGTCCGCACGGCCACCGAAAGCCGTAGCGCGCCCCGCATACTCATGCGTGGCGGTATCGACGTAAAAGTTCTTGGTGGGGAACGTAACCACCCAGTCGGTGGCTGTGATAAAGGTTGTTCCCGCTGGCCCTGTTCCCGTCGGGTTACGCGTCCATTCGTTGAGGAGGGCGGCGGCTTCCAGCGCGGTGGTCACCGCGGCGCCCCCACTGGCGCCACCTCCGGCAAAGAGCGCGCCAGTGGCATCGATATAGGCGCCTGCATTATCAGCCGAGTTCAGGCTGGGTTCGTGCCAGGAATCCGCGAAGGTGATCGTATTGGGGGCGGCTGCACTGCTGGGCGCCTGATGCAGCGTGATATAAGGCGTAGTCCGGAAGTTGGCCAGAGCGGTCGGCAGAGAGACGGCGTTGAAACCCCTAGACCCGTTGACCAGGGAGAATGTGCCCTTGAGCGCATTTGGCGGATATTGGTCGAAAAGAGGAGCAGCACGTAACGTGGCAAGAGCTGTTGCCGGGTCTGTACTGGCGGCCCTGAACAGCGCGCTAAGCTCAGAGCATGTATCGTATGCGGTTGGAAGCGTGCCTTCACCCCCCACCGTCGCGCCCATCATGATCATTTCCACGTAACCCGAACGCAGCCGCTCCACGTCCTGCGGGCCGCCATCATCGTATGGGGCAACGTAGGAAGTCGGCGCCGGGAATGGCTGAGGGTTGCTGTTCAGGCCGACCGTGCAAGTAGTCTCGTCGGCGGGGATGGCGAGGTGGGGATTGTTACCCGCGCCATTCACCACAGTGGCCGCCCACAGGTCGTGGGGCGACAAGATGAGGTCGAAATCAAACACGTCGCGCGAGTTGTAGGCTTCACGGAAGCGAACCTTGACCGCCACATACTGATTGGTGGTGTTGGTCACGCCGATCAGCGTGTTCCAACCACCTCGCACCGTGTAGTAGGGGAAAATCAACGCCTGCCCCAGATTATCGGGGGACACATTCACCGCCTGCGCGGATGGCAGCAGACCCGCGCTGCCCAGAGCAACGCCCACCGCCAGTGCCAGTTGCTTCATCTTGCGATTCATCATGTCAACAACTCCTTAACCGAACTCAACGAAACGGAACGACTCAAATTGGTTTAAGCCAATTGTGAGTCCCAGATCAGTTTTTGACCACATACCACCATTGCCCGTCTACAAGTACCCAAGGCTCTTGAACATAAGTCTGCAAGTCAAAAACCCGCTCGACTTGCGGCGAATGATACACAAAATGGAGGTTGATGCCGACTATCGCGGCGTCATTGTCCTTGAAATCGATATCAACCACTTCGACGCGCCGCCAAGTTACCTTGTTGCCAAACCCGCTCTTGAAAGTGTCAAGCGAGAACAGCTTTCGGTATCCTGGCGAGGTGAAGGAGTAGGCAGTCGAAAAGTCCTTGTGAATCAATGCATCCCACTTGGCGGCAACGCGCTGTGTCAGCACTGCCCGCTGCGTCTGGACCGCCTCGGTAGCCGGAGCGGCCGGAGCAACCGGAACCGCCTCGGTGGCCGGAGCAGTCTGGGCCGCTTCCCCGGTTGTCGGAGCAACCGTGTCGGCCATCGCGGGATACACCAACAACATCATGCCCAGACAACACAACCAATACACCACTCACTCCTTGGGGCTCGTAACAGGACTTCGAGCAAAATCTACAACATTCTTTTCAAATTTACAACTTTTTTTACAAATTTACAACAAATTGTGAAATAACCATAAATTCTCCCCTAAACGCACAGCCTTGCCCTCTTAAGCGGTAGCCGTTATCCCCTCGCATCTCGGCACCCGAAATGTCGGTTCCATTTGCCTCTGGCCTATTTTGTCTCCTGCCCATGCTGCGGGCGAGCGTGTATATGACGGAGCAACTATAGGACGGATGGATGATTTTGCAACTTTTCCACGATATTATACGCAATGTGCAACTTCATCAGCCAAGTACCCTAAAAATTAGGTTCTTCAACGGTTCTTGTGGAGCCGAACACAGAATTATGTACGTTTAGGTGCGTTGCATTTCCTGCGGTGGCTCGTAATGATCCATCATTCTCAATAAAGCTAAAAATACTAAGGTATTTCATAAGTTATTTTGTTCTGTACAGTAGAGGGAGCACCTACATGAAGCTCACCAAACTCGCCCTTGGCGCTACCATCACTTCGCTTCTGCTACTTCTAGCCTTGAGCAACTCCGCCGCTGCCGAGGGAACCAGCGATACCGCGTCGCCAGAGGCGCGTTCGGTCCCCCTGCTCCAAGTGGGCGAGAGCATGACTCCAGAGCGACGGGCCATTCTGCGATACGATCCTTCCTACATCTCCAGCCTGCGAGTACCACCGCCGCCGGAGCTGGCCTTGCAGCAACAGCGATTAATGGCGGCACAGGCGACAATCACCGTCAACTTTCTTCCAGCCAGCGTGGTGGATGGCGATAACTGTCTCATCTGGCCCGAGCAGCCCAAGGCCGCCTTTAGTTACGCAGCCAACCTATGGGCTTCGCAATTGCAGTCTCCCGTTCCCATCACGATCGACGCCTGTTGGGCGAACAACCTGCCGGCCGGGGTATTGGGACACGGCGGGCCTAATAATTTCGTCCGGAATTTCACAGGGGCGCCCGTTATCAACACCTGGTACTCCGTGCCCGCCGCCAATGCCCTGCACGGCAGCGATTTGGATCCCGTGCAAGCGGATATGTACAGCGCCTACAGTAGTACCTTCAACTGGTACTTCGGAACGGACGGCAATACCCCTCCCACCCAAGTCGATTTCGCCAGCGTGGTCCTGCACGAGATCACCCATGGCCTGGGATTTCTGGGCAGTATGCAAATCAGCGGTGGTCTGGGTTCATGGGGCGGTGGAACCGGATTTCCCATCATCTACGACCGCTTCACAGAGGACGGTTCGGGACAAAAACTGCTTGACACGACCCTCTTTCCCAACTTTTCCGTCGTCCTAGCCACGCAGTTGATCAGCAACGACATCTACTTCAATGGTACCTACGCCAACGCCGGCAACGGCGGCGCGCGGGTGCCGCTCTACGCACCGGCAATCTGGAGTCCAGGTTCAAGTTACGCGCATCTGGCTGAAAACTATAATAATACACCCAACGCCTTGATGACCTATTCCTTGCCCAGCGGTGAGTCCATTCATAGTCCTGGCCCCGTTACCCTGGGTTTATTGAAGGACGTTGGTTGGACGTTGCAACAGGCTTCAGACAACTACACGCTGACCCTCGCCAAGGCGGGCACGGGTAATGGCACGGTCAGTGGTGGTGGTAGCTACCCAGCAGGAGCCACGGTTAACCTGACCGCCACCCCGGATGCCAACAGCACCTTTGCCGGCTGGAGTCCCAGTCCCTGCGCGCCCAGCTTCCCCATGCCGGCTAGCAACCTCAGCTGCATCGCCACCTTCAATGCCGGCTCACCGTCTGCCACTTCCCGTTTAGTCAACATCGCTACTCGGGACTGGGTCGGTACTGGCGATAATGTGATGATCGCTGGCTTCATCATCGGTGGTAGCAGTCCCAAGCAAGTGTTGATCGAAGCCACCGGACCCTCCATGACCAGCGCTGGCGTCCCCAACGTGCTGCGTGACCCCACCTTGACGCTCTACAGTGGCCAAACCGTGATTGCCAGTAACGACAACTGGCAAAATAGCCCCACGGCGGCGGCGATCCAGGCCACCGGCCTTGCTCCGTCCAACCCTTCCGAATCAGCAATTCTGATTACCCTCAATCCCGGCCCCTACACCGCGATTGTACGCGGCGTAAGTGATACCACCGGCAACGCGCTGGTCGCAGTCTTCGAGCTCAGTAATCCCAGCGCCCCATTGATCAACATCTCCACTCGGGGCCGAACCGAAACCGGCGATAACGTGATGATCGCGGGCTTCGTTATCGGCGGTAGCAGTCCCCAGCAGGTGTTGGTCCGAGCCTTCGGTCCGACGCTGACCACCGCCGGCGTCCCCGGGGCATTGGCCGACCCCACCTTGACGCTCTACAGCGGCCAAACCGTTCTCGCCAGTAACGATAACTGGCAAGACAGCCAGGCGGCAGCGATTCAGGCCACCGGCCTTGCTCCGTCCAACCCTTCCGAATCGGCTATCCTGATTACCCTCCCTCCCGGCCCTTATACTGCCATTGTGCGCGGCTTCAATAATTCCGTCGGCAATACCCTAGTCGCGGTCGATGAACCGTATTAAACTACAAGCTATGCAGATGAGATGAGGTTACCGTTTTTTCGGCAACCCAAATTTCTAACCTGCCACAGAGCACTGCTTATGCCAAGCTTAATCTTTTTGATCCATTTTATTAGACATTATCAGAAACTAAAATCCATGATATAATTTAACGGATTAATTCTTGAGATTATGAACATGATATTAACCTATGACAGCGTTAAAGAGAAGCCGACCACATTGAGAGCGATGACGAGCTTAAATCGAAATGAATTTGAGTTATTATGCTTGAATTTTAGTCAAGTATGGGAGGAAGAAACCCAACAATCTAAACGCGATCCAAGCCAAGGAGGACGGAAACCCATTTTAAATAAACATGAAGATAGACTCCTTTTTATTCTATTTTATCTCAAGACTTATCCCCTCCAAGAAGTGTTAGCCCATCTCTTTGGAATGAGTCAAGGACTTGCTAATTTTTTGATTGACCAACTCGGTCATATCTTGCGTGAAACGCTGAAACGGATGGATCATCTTCCAGAACGGATTT
>JAGRHI010000401.1 GCA_020445045.1 Candidatus Competibacteraceae bacterium | reverse complement strand
TGGTGGTCAGCGACCCCGTCTGCAACGCGCCGTGCGCCGCGCCGGCCGCGCCGGCCTCGCTCTGCATTTCCATGATCATGGGGACGCTGCCCCAGATGTTCTTGACGCCTTCCGAAGCCCATTGATCCGCCAACTCGGCCATGGTCGAGGACGGCGTGATGGGATAGATGGTGCAGACTTCGTTGACTCGATAGGCGACGTAGGCCGCGGCCTCGTTGCCATCGATGGTTGTGACTTGCCGTTCGGTCATTTTAAGTTTCTCTCTTGGCCCGCTGGATACCGCGGACAATTTGGTTTTTCGTTGTCAAACCGCTTGTTCCGGCGTTTCGGTCGGCGGCTCTGGAATCATCTCGATGGCGTGGCAGGGACATTGCTCGAAGCACACCGCGCAGCCCGTGCACAGATCGTAGTCGTAGCGATAGCGATTACCCGGCCCCAGCTTGATGACCGCGTCCTCGGGGCAAGCGCCGTAGCAGCCGTCGCACTCGTAGCAGTTACCGCAAGACAGACAGCGCTTGGCTTCGTACAACGCTTCTTTCTGGTTCAGACCACCCACCACTTCCTCGAAACTACTCTGGCGAATTCTCATCTCCAGATGGCTCTGTGGACGCTGAGCGGCATCGGTGTAGTACCAGACATGCAGTTTTTCGAAGGTCGCCAGATTGTGCTTGGACGGTTTGACGTAGGATTCGCCCGTTCGCAACCAGGCGTCGATGTTACGGGCGGCCTTCTTGCCGTGACCGACCCCGATGGTCACGGTGCGGTCGGAGGGCACCATGTCACCGCCGGCGAACAGGCCCGGATAGCCGGTCATCATGTTTTCGTTGACCATCACCACGCCGTCGCTCTTGAGCTCCACGCCCGGCACCCGAGTCATGAAGCTGGTGTCCACGTCCTGGCCCAGCGCCATGATCAGCGCGTCGGCTTCCAGGGTCTCCATCTCGCCGGTCGGGCGCGGTCGACCCTTCTCGTCTATTTCCATCACTTCGACCGTGAACGTGGTTTCCTCGATGTTCTTGATGGTGCGCAGCCAGTGGATCTTCACGCCTTCTTCCAGCGCCTCGTCGGCCTCGAACTCGAGGGCTGGCATGTGGGCACGGTCGCGGCGGTAGATGATCAACGGCTCGTAGCCCAGCCGCTTGGCGACCCGGGCGGCATCCATGGCGGTGTTGCCACCACCGTAGATGGCGACTCGTCGGCCCAACTTGGGCGCGTTGCCGGATTCCACATCCTTGAGGAAGCTGATGGCATCGAGCATCTTGCCGGCATCGCGGGAAGGAATGTCGGTGCGCTTGCTGATGTGAGCGCCCACGGCGACGAACATGGCGTCGAAGTTGCCGGCCTGTTTCTCGGCCAGCAGGTCGTCAACTCGATGGTTGAGCACGATCTTGACGCCCATGTTCTCGATACGCTTGACCTCGGCATCCAACACATCGCGTGGCAAGCGGTAGGAAGGAATGCCGAAATGCATCATGCCGCCGGCGATCGGTCCGGCTTCGTGAATTTCGACGGTATGACCGAGACGGGCCAGATGGTAGGCGGCGGACAGGCCGCTGGGGCCGGCGCCGACCACCAACACCCGCTTGCCGCTGGGTGGGGCGGTCACCTCGAACTGCCAGTTTTCCTGCAACGCCAGATCACCAAGAAAGCGCTCGACCGCGTGGATGCTGACCGAGGCGTCCAGTCGACCCCGATTGCAGGCGGTTTCACAGGGGTGATAACACACCCGGCCATGAATACCCGGCATCGGGTTGTTCTCGGTTAGACTCCGCCATGCCTCCTTGAATCGGCCGGCCTGCGCGTGCGCCAACCAAGCCTGAATATTTTCACCCGCTGGACAGGCATTGTTGCAGGTCGGCAGCAGATCCGTGTAGATCGGCCTTTGAATGCGCTGCGGACCTACGTTGCGCTTCTCGTGAGTCAGGTCCAACGGGCGCGTCATGTTGATTGGCTTGTCTGTCATCGTGCTTCTCTTGCAATCGTCTGGTGGTGAAAGATGACCCTCGGCCTGGAAGGGCGGTGAGAGTCCGATGATACAACCAGCACCGTCGGTCGCGGTCGTCATGACGGTTTTTTAAGTTTAAGCAGCATGGGCAAGGCCGAAAGGTTGTACAGGGCTGGCTGTCGCGCGGTCATGTCGGGAGGCATGCATGGATAGAACCAGTCGCCCGCGCTATGCTCGCTAGTAAAGTTAGAACATTTTGCCGGAAAGTGAATGTAAGGTCGGCCAGAACGCCCTTCGCCGCGCGCCGGCCATGACCTCGACTCGACCCACTCGAAGGGAGCATGCCATGAAAGCACTGATCCTCCAGCAACTCGGTGGCCCCGAGCAGTTGCGCATCGACGGGATCGCCACCCCGGAACCCGGTCCCGGCCAGGTTCGCGTGCGCCTGCGCGCCGTGGCGCTCAATCGTCGCGATGTCTGGATTACCCTCGGCCAGTACCCCGGCATCCGTCTGCCGTGCATCCTCGGTTCGGACGGGGCCGGCACGGTCGACGCGCTCGGCCCCGACACCCCGGCGGACCTGCTCGATCGACCGGTACTCGTCTACCCCGCCTACGATTGGGGTAACGACCCTCGCTTCCCCAGTCCAACCTTCCGGGTACTGGGGATGCCCGATCCCGGCACTTTCGCCGAATACCTCTGCGTCCCCGCCAGTCACGTTTTCGCCAAACCGGCGCATCTGAACTGGGAACAGGCCGCCGCCATCCCTCTGGCCGGGCTGACCGCTTGGCGGGCGCTGATGACCCAGGCCGCGGCGCAAGCGGGCGAAACCGTGCTGGTCACCGGTATCGGCGGCGGGGTGGCCACCTTCGCGCTGAAGTGGGCGGTGGGGCTGGGNNGCGCGGACTTTCGTCACCAGCGGCGACGACGGCAAACTGGAACAAGCCCGACGGATGGGCGCGGCCGGCGGCGTCAACTACCGCGACGAGCATTGGGCCAAACGATTGACCGAGCTGAGCGGCGGCGTGG
>JAGRHI010000400.1 GCA_020445045.1 Candidatus Competibacteraceae bacterium | reverse complement strand
TCTTGAGCAGGGTGGATTTACCGGAACCGTTCCGGCCGATCACCCCAACCGTCTGGCCGCGCCGAACCGTAAACGACATATTCCGCAAGGCCCAAAACTCGAGGTAGTAACGGCGCCGGCCACGCCATAGCATCTGCTTCAGGCGGTCCTGCGGTTTCTCGTAAATCTGGTAGCACTTACCAACCTCATTCACCTCGATCACGAACTGCTCTTCGATTGAGCGGCCGCTCACCGGTTCAGAGGACATCGGCAAATCCCCGGCGAGTTCGGGCAAACCAATAGGCGCCGAGCAACGCCACCAGCAATCCCACGCCCAGGCAAAACAGGTAGGGCCCCCAGGCCGGTGGTTGGTTAAATAGAATAATCCCCCGAGTCTGTTCGATCATCAGCGCCAGCGGATTGAACTGGAACCAGTATCGGACGGATTCCGGCAGGGCGCTGATCGGATAGAACACCGGGCTCATGAACATCAGTAGTTGCACCAGTGGCACGATCAACTGCTGGATATCGCGGATATACACTCCCAAGGCAGCCAGAAACCAGCTCAGACCCAGCGCGAACAACAGCAGCGGCAACACCAAGAACGGTAGCAACAACACCGTCCAGCTCAGGCCGCTACCCAGTGTCTCCTGCAACAGCAGAATCACGGACAATGTAGCGGCCAGCGTCAGCAAGGCGGAGGTCGCCATCACCGCCGGCAGCATCTCCAGTGGGAAGATGACGTTCTTGACATAATTCTGGTGCGCCAGGATCAGGCCAGGGGCGCGGCTGAGACATTCGGCAAGAAAATTATAGAGCGCCATGCCGACAAACAGGATCAACGCCAATTCGCTCAATGAGCCGCCGCCACGCTCGCCCCAACGGAGTCTAAAGATCACGCCGAAAAAAAAGGTGAACACCAGCAGTGACAACAGCGGCAGCAACAGCGACCAGAGCAACCCCAGATAGGAGCCTCGGTAGCGTTCGGCGAAATCCCGCTTCAGCAGTTTCAGGAACAACTGGCGTTGCAGCCAAGACTCACGCAGGAACCGATACAGTAGCCAATCCTGCCCAAGTTTGGGTTGGGTATTCGCTGGAGGTATCAAATCGAACACCGAGACGGCTTCAATCGACTTCAGTTGAGAATTGCGCGGCCGGCGTCATGAGTCCTATCCAGGTTCACGGCTGGGCAGCGCCGATACATGCAGCGGAGCGGGCGGTAGCCCCTGTACATCGCGCTCCCACATCAATTCGTAAGCGCGTTCGAGATGTCGGGTAAAGCGCTCGGTATCGAACAACGGAGTTCGCAAGCGATTGTACGCCAGCTTGTCCCGCAGCGCCGCCAGTTCCGCCGGCTGGGTTGCCAGTCGCACCGCCCGCTCCTCGTATTCCGCCAGCGAGTGGGTAATGAGTTCCGGCAAACCCACCGCATGCAGCAGACTGGCGGCCACTCGCGCCGGGAATGCCTCGCCCAGGCAGGTCAACACCGGCAAGCCGGCCCACAAAGCGTCACTGGCGGTCGTGTGCGCACCGTAAATACGGGTATCGAGAAAGAGGTCGGCCAAACGGTGCCGTTCGAGATGGCGATCCTTGGGTAGGCGTTTGGCAAACACCAGCCGCTCGCCGGCCACCCCGCAAGCTGTGGCGGTCGCCCGTAGATTATCCTGAGCTTCTTCGCTCTCGGAGTACAACCACAGTACCGAATCCTGCACGCGAAGGAGAATGCGCATCCACACCGAGAACATGACCGGTTCAAGCTTCTGAATCTGGTTAAAACAACAGAAGACGAAACCCTGTTCAGGCAAGTTCTGGTCCGCCCGCTGGATGCCGGTCTCGGCGATTTCCTGCCAGCGGTCGTTGACCTGGTAGCAGTTGGGTAGATAAACCGGCTGCTCGGTGCAGAAAACCGCTTGTTCCGGCGGCAACACGACCGGGTCCACAACCACATAATCCAGATATTCCGCTCCACTGCTCCCTGGAAACCCGAGCCAGTTCACTTGGATCGGCGCCGGCCGATGACAAAAAATCTCCGGGCGTGAATCATTCGTATACCCCATCAGGTCGACCAGCACATGAATGCCATCGGCCTGGATTCGCCGGACGGCGGCGGCGTTATCCATGTTGGAAAGATCGACAAAATGATCGCAATCGTTTTTGATGCGCTGGTAGTAGGCACTATCCGCTTCGCCGCGCAAAGCGTAGCCATAAATCTCGAAACGGTGCCGATCATGGCAATGAAAAAATCCACGCATCAGATGTGCGGTTGGATGCTCGCGAAAATCGGCGGAGACATAGCCGATTTTCAGCCGTGCTCCTTCCTTGCTTCCTAGCGTCGAAGCGTCGTTAATGGCCACATTCAGGCCAGCAACCGCCTCCGCTAGGCGCTCCGCCTCACGGCGGGCGATGGTCAGCCGCAACTCGCTCGACAGCGGCAGGAACAACGCTCGAAAAGGTAGTAGTGGTGAGGATTCTCCGCGGGCCAGACACGTTTCCGTCCATCGTCGGATGGCGGCAATTTGGCTGTCGTAATCCCGCCAGTCGCCATGTTCGAGCCGGCGAAATTCATAATTGATCCAGACCAGTTCGGGGGTCACCGGTGGCGGTATGGAATCAGCAGGCCGGATCTGGAATGGACCGTCGTGGTAATTGGCCCGAAATGCTCGCGAAGCCAAGAGATCGGCGGCGACGAAGTCCGAGCGCGCCTCGTCAAAGCGGTCCAGTCCAGCCAGTGCTTCGCCACGTTTGGCGTGAAAGACCCAGTCGTTTCGAGCGGAGGAGGGTAATGCCTCCAGCAATGTCAGTGCATCCTGAAATCGACCGTTGGCGTTGAAGGCCGCTACCACCGCCAGCCGCGCGGAGGCCTGAGAAGATTCGGTCATCGTCAGCAGTTGCTCCGCCGTTTGCAACGCTGTTCGATAGCGCTCTTGGGCCAGGAGAACGGCAATCCGGCCCCGCAGCAATTCCGGTTGGCCGGGATGCCAGATCAAGCCCTGGTCGATCCAGGCGAGCGCCTGAGCCGGTTGCCCTTGCCCCAAGAGCGCCGCGCTGGCGGACAGAATCGGCTCGACCACCGACTGTCCGGCCGCCTGAAGCGAACGAACCGCCGCCAGCGCCTCCAAATAACGCCCCAGGCGCAGCAGCACCAGAGTACGATTGTGCAAGGCTTTGGGATGGTTGGGTTGTTGCTCCAGCAACTGGTCAAGGGTGGTTAGTGCTTCCTCGAACCGTTCCAGATCCAGCAGGGCGGCGGCTCGGTTTAACCGCGCGGCCAGGGATTCCGGCAGAACAGCCAGTACGGCATCCGCCGCCGCCAGTGCTTCCTCCGGTCGCTGCAACGCACGCAACACGGCCGACCGGTTGATCTGCACTACGGTGGATTTTGGCCGCAGGGCCAGTGCCTGGTCGAGTGCCGCCAGTGCCTCATCGGGTCGCTCCAAACCGTGTAATGCCGAACCCCGGTTCGAGTACGCAATCGCGTGGTCGCCATCAAGTTCCAGCGCCGCATCGACAGCCGTCAGCGCCTCCGCGAAACGGCCCAGACGCAGCAACGCGGTACTCTTGTTCAGCAGGGCCGCCGACCGGTTGGTGCCATCCAGGTTTAGAACCTGATCGGCCAGTCGCACCGCGTGTTCGTAGCCGCCAGTTTCCAGCAATGTTGCGGAGGCCAACAGCAACGCGGTCGGGTTACGCGGTTCCAATCGCAGGACGTACTCCAGCGCTCGCAGACAGTCGGCAAAATGGTTAAGACTGTATTGCAGTTCCGCCAATCTGCGCCAAGGGTAGGCGCGGTGGGGCGCGAAATGACAAATCCGAAGATACAGTTCCTTGGCTTGCTCGATATGCCCTTCGGCAACCAGCCGATCCGCTTGCGCCGTCAAGGTTTCGATCATCGACAGACCAATGCGGTTAGCATTAACGCCGAGTCTCGTGGTACCACTGACCACCAATCAGAACCCAGCTATCCTCCAGGGTCTGAGACACCCAACCGAGGGTACCCACCAGAACGTTGCCGCTGAGACGCACCTTGCCATGATCCCCATCAATGGTAACGTCTTCGATCTTTACATTTTTAACTCGCAGCCCAGCGAGTGCCATCGCTTTATCGGGCGTTAGCCATCCCCCCGGAAGGGAGGCGGACTCCAAATCGTACAGGGTTCTAACATCTCGCGTCTGTCTTGCCGTCCAATATTTGAGGACGCGCTGCTCCAGCGCGGTTTTGGCATCGACAGAGTCCGTTGCGGCACGACCATCCACGACCACGAACAGCACGCTGATTAGCATCAACGCCGCGATAATACCCCGGATCTTCAACATTGGAACATTTTTCTCCGCACTGATTGATTGCAACACAGATGAGTCTAGTGCTTTGTCAAGATTCTTTCTGTAGGGTGGATGAGCGCAGCAAAATCCACCCTACAATTCGTCAATTCAGCCCGGTTGAATTACGAGTGGTCGATTGATCGCGAATGACGGCCCCGTCTTTTAATGACCCATGTCAAAATTGACATTCACCGTGTTTGGAGCTGTCAATCGAAATTCGACGGATCACCGGTAACCTTCTGGGTGAAATTACGGGATTGCGCCCTTGAGTTCATCGATCTCGACAGTCACGCCCACCTCCTTGGCCAATCGCCAAGCATAAGCCTCGCGACCTTGACGATTCGCTTCTAGGCGCATTCGCGCAAGCACCGCTTTACGCGCATTCGCATAGGGTGTCAGCAGGGCGTCGCGCTTGTCCTTCAACTGAATAATTTCGTAACCAACCGGTGATTCAAGGACTTCGGAATATTGCCCCAGCGTCAGTCCGGCGATTGCTTTCCGCAACCACGGATCCTGCTTGACCGGCAAAAATCCCAGATCGCCCCCCGCCACCTTCCCTTGGGGATTTTCGGTCAGTGCTCCCGCCAGGATCTCAAAGGACTCGCCGGCGCGAAGCCGTTTCAAGGTCTCATCAGCACGCGCCTTGACGGCTTCGATATCTTTAGGGCTGGCATTGGCGGGCACGCGAAACTGGATTTGCCCAATTCTGACCATGGCGGGGATCCCGAATATTTCCTGATGATCCATGTAGTATTGATGAATTTTTTCTTCATCGGGAGTTTGGTTCGCCTCCGGAAAATACTTAGCGGCCAACAGGCTATAGCCGCGCAGATAATCAGGTTGGGTTGGCGAGCGATCCTTGGGAAGGAAGCCTTCCCGGCGCATCCCCTCCTCGATCAGGCGATCGAGAATCATTTCGCGAAGCACTTGTGCCTTCCCTTGGTTGGTGGTCGACATTTTGACCAATTGGCCATCCTGGGAGATGTACTTCATAAAATCGTCGGCGGTAATCTTTTGGTCGCCAACTCGCGCCATGAGCACCTTTTCCTGGACCGGTTTCGCCGGGCTATTCCCAGCCGCCGGAGGAGTAGTAATCTGCTCGTTCTCCTTCGAGGATGGCGGGCTTGCACCAGTTCCAGCAGTTGCCGGCACGATCCCCTGCTCCGCCGCCAAGGCTTGTTGTTGGACAACCCAGAGTGGGACGAGGCTAAATACCGTCACCAAGGCGACACCTATCGCTGTTCTACCAATCATGTCAGCCAGCTTATTACGATGGATTATTCGGATGAAAAATGCAGCCGGGCACGGCGGAAGGTCTATCCAGCCTTTTTGCTTGCCGAGAGCGTTGTGAAGGCCTCCCACAAGGGGCCGTAGATAACCGGCGACAGCGCACCACCACCCTGGATAGCAGCCACGGCATCCAGCCAGCCATCGCCGTCAATATCCTTCAACTCCACCCAGTTAGGCCACGTGGCCAATGATAATGTGGTATTCTCAAAATTGCCTGGTGTATCTTTATTCTCCCGATAAAGCACCAGAGCTTTGATCCCTCCCGCCAGCAAATATCGCGTACCGTCCCGATCTTGCCCCGTAGTCATGACATGGATGCCCGGTTTGACCGGATAGGGGATCGGTTTGCCCTCCGTAAAATGACCTTTACCGTCGTTCAACAACACCACCGTCTCTTGCCGCACCGACATGGGAACCAACAGATCCACCGTGCCGTTCCGGTCCACGTCGAAAGGCAGCACATGTCGCGGCCAGCCCCGCTTGAAGGACCACAACCGACGGGGAGTCGGATTTTTATCGGGGCCGGGATAATCGATCACCCACAGCTCGTTGCCGCGAAGCGTGGTGAGCACCAACTCATCGATACCATCTCCATTCAGATCGGCCAAGCGCACATGCTTAGGGTCAATACCGATCTCAAGCTGATAAACGCTCTTGACATCACCGGTTTCTGGATTAAAACCGCGTAGGAGGGTCAAGGTCTTGCCGTTATAGGGCACCACCGCCAGGCTCAGATCCCAGCCGGGCCAGAAAAAAGGGGTGCTCGCTCTGGGGGCTGGCTGCGCGCGTTCGGCAACCAACTCGAAGCGACCGTCCGGCTGCGCTCTAACCACCTTTAATTTGCCCTCTCCTTCCGCATTGATCAAATACCGCTTGGGAGTACCTGGCAGGGCGATGGTATCGTTCGGATGAAACCCGGTCACGGCTTGCGGGCTGCTAGCCTCGAAACGGCGCGGCGCTATCTGTTTGTATACCTGAATATCACTATTACCATGCGAGGTGAACGCCAAATCAGGTCGCCCATTGCCGTCGATATCGTCCACCAGCACATGAAGCGCTCCTCCCTCGGTCGGCAACATGGAAAGGATATCGGAAGAGACGTTCGCGGAAGGTGGGGCCGTTTCTTCCGCCATAGCGATGCTCGCCGTCAACAGAGTCGCGGCAAGGATCAATCGGTTCATTGTTGCTCCTCTTCGGATATTGCCACGGGCCGGTTAAAACAAAGACGGCGCACCGAATGCGCCGTCCTATTTTAGGACGCAATGCGTCCTTGCTACACGGTCAGCCAAAGACCGTTTCTAGTAGTTAGACACGCCCCGCTCGTGAGCCAAATCGGTCTGAACCTGCACCGAAGAGGCGCCGACACCGATCAAGCTGAAGGCAATACCCCCACGGGATGCCGGCGTAGCCGGACCATCCGCGACTTCGAACCAGATAAAGCCCGAATCGATGGCGGGCTGGCCATAGGCCAAGTCGGGAATCGCATGGCCGGTGGGATCGTTAGTCGTCCCATCAATGCCAGACGGATTGAGGCAATCTACCGTTGTGGATGGTCCTGCGCAAAGGACGTTCAACTCGTTCGGCATGCTGACGATGTTGGAAACAGCATTTTCGTCCGCATCGAACACAAAGATCGGCATATCTGTACGAGCGGTGCTGTTTTCCGGGAACCAAGTCACCAGCCGGGTGTTTCCATTCAGAGCCGGATCCAGGAAATAACGCAGGCTGAATTTCGCCTTCACGTCACTACTATAGGCCAAGGGCATGCCAGCGCTTACCGGGTTCACGTCGGCGAGAACACCCGACTTAAATGTGAGCTCCGGTTTCTGCAAGGGTAACACAGGGATATAAGCTTCGGACTCCCAGTTACCCTGGATCAGGTAGGCGGAGCCATACAGGTCAACATCGCTGACCGAAGAGCCCTCGGCGTTGACGATGACAAGGTAGCCTGTCACACCATCCAGGCCTGGAAAGGGACGGGACGGATTGGTGATCACATAACCCCAGTCGATCCGGACAAAGTCATGGCAACTCGACGCCACCGCTCCATCGGCCAAATGGACACTCTTGTCGCTGAAAAAATACCAATGCAGGGTTGGGTTGCCGCATGATTCGTAGAGACTGCCCCCGACCGTCACGCCAACCATCGTATCGGCTTGCTTTGTGGAATCGTAAAGAACATGGGGCACCAAGAGGGCAACCCCGGGCTCGCCCAAGGTGACCGCCTGCGCGGCACCGGCAGCGCCGATGGCAGTTGCTACCGCCGCCGCCACACCAATCTTTTTGAAATTCGCCAACATGTCGTAACTCCTATAGGTTGCTTCGCACGAGCGCTTAACAAATACACTAAAAGTCTGACCACAGAGGAAAGACTACATGGGAATCAAG
>JAGRHI010000399.1:3228-13484 GCA_020445045.1 Candidatus Competibacteraceae bacterium | reverse complement strand
GTACACCAGATTCGGTTATAACCCGAAAACATGCATTCGACACCGATGACCAAGTCCTCAAGATAGGGAGAGATCAGTGTCATCAGGGCCTGTGGAGAAGCGGAGATTTTCTTGTGCAGACAAGTTTCACCGGCTGCATCCAGGATGCAAACGTAGAGGCATCGGGCATGAAGATCGATACCGCAGAAATGAGCATGAGATTTGGTGTAGAATTTCATATGAGCCTCCTCTTTCGTCATTGTGCAAAGTGACACAATTGGATGGTAGGTTATGCCTGCCAAGCCCGCTGAGGGGGAGGCTCAATGAGTATCAATAACATCAACGCGGACCCTGTAAGCCAGTGGTTTTTTTGTGGCCTCGCTACGCTTGATGTGGCCACAAGAATTCCACCGGTCCGCAGGTCCGGTTACGTTAAGCGTTAGGTGCTGGATGATTTCGTTCGATAGCAGATCAGAATACGAAAAGCGGATGCATCGGGTGCTTACCTATATTGATCAACACCTGGAAGAGTCGATTACTGTTAACCTCTTGGCTGAGGTTGCTCACTTTTCCACGTTCCACTTCCATCGCCTTTTTTCCGCATGGATGGGTGAGACCATTGGCGATTATCTGCGCCGCAGACGCGTCGAGGTCGCGGCCATGCGACTCGCGGCTCAACCGCGCACGAGGATTTTGAACGTGGCTTTGTCAGTGGGTTTTGGCTCCGCCGAAGCATTTGCGCGCGCGTTCAAAAACCGGTTTGGGTGCTCGCCTACCGCTTGGCGAGAAGAGCAGTACTCTCTACGCAGTGTAAATAGCAATTCTGGTCAGGTGAATAGCAAGCATAGTCAGGCCTTCCAACTACTTGTCGGCAAACATAGTGTCTCCCGAGACTCGAACCAGGAGATCACCATGAAAGTAACACTTATTGACCGTCAGCCTGCAACTGTCGCCTACTTCCGCCATCTTGGCCCTTATGGCGAACCCATCGCACGATTCTGGCAGGAAACCTATGTGCCGTGGGCCGTCATGAACAAACTTGGCGATGATCACGCGCGTTACGGTATAGCCCATGACGACCCCAGTATCACCGCACCCGAGAAATGCCGATATGATGCCTGCGCCGAAGTGGCACCTGATTTCGTCGCAATGGGTGGCGCGCTCAAGACGACGATTCCAGGCGGCAAATATGCGTTGCTCAAGTTCAAAGGTACTGTCGAACAAGCGGAGGAAAGCTGGACAGCATTGCTGCGGAACTGGTTACCTTCCAGTGGCTTGCAATTGGATAACCGCCCGTGTTTTGAGTATTACCCAAAAGGGGCGGCCTGTGACGGCGAAGCGGGAGTGTTTGAGTGCGAGATATGTATTCCTGTGGTTTCGCTTTGAAAAGTCCGGCACCTAACAAGGCAAATTCACTCGGACGGCAAAAAATTGCTGCTCGTTCCTCGTTCTGCTTTTTTGCCGCCAGTGATTTGCGACGTTATATGCCATGAATATGAAACAGTATAAATTTTGGTTGAAAAACTGTCCGAATTGCGGGCGATTGATGAATGTCATTGGGTCTAATTCAAAAGTAAAATTGAAAAAATTCTCAATAATATGTCCTAAATGTGGCGCTGAATTGATGTTCGGAGGGAATCCGAACCCAATGTCAAAATTCATGTTCTACAGTTTCTTTCCTATTTCATTTGTGCTTTTAGGTGCATCAGTCAATTTAAGCAAGCCATATAGGGATATGTTTTTTTATGGATGGGGTTTGTATACTTTTTTTGTAATTGCGGTTATCTTCCACTCTTGGGAATTAGAGAAGAAATAATTGCATATAACAATTCGTTCCACTCGATTCGTCACCGCTGCGCGGCTCGTCTCGGGTGAGCTTGGTCGTTAGACGGCGCATCCCTAGCAGTGCGTGTGCCATAATCCTCAATCGACTTGGCGGCTCGCTTTAATGCTATCTGTTACGCAGTATTTAGGAGGCTCGATCTGCCACATTTTCCTTGGAGCTAACAAACATGATTCATTTGATCTACGTAAGTAGTGCAACACATGAGATGAGTGAAGAGGATTTGCTTTTTCTACTGAAGCAAGCCAGGGATAGAAACAAGAGACAAGATGTCACTGGAATGTTGCTGTATGCAGGAGGAAACTTCTTTCAAGTATTGGAAGGAGAGGATAAGGACGTAGAGGAAATATATGAAGCTATACTACGTGATGAACGAAACACTGGGAATATAGTAATAGTAAAGGAAGATATAAATGAGAGAACATTTCCTTTTTGGTCTATGGGATTTAAGCATCTTACCAGACAGAACAAAAAACTTATAAATGGTTACTCTGAATTTCTAGATAGAAAAATGGAGCCAGAGGAATTCGCAAATAAATCAAACGTGATTATAAACCTACTTTACCAATTCAAGAAAGGCAATGTTTAACGAGCGCATCCAGCCGACGTAGTGCGCACGCTTCATACCCGCACTACGGGGCGGCGGATTGCAATCCGCATGGTTGTTGCTTGGCGCTTCGCGCCGCACAATCCACGCGGATCAAGCCGACATCGGCCGTCCAAAATTTTATTTTGTCCAGGCGCGCGGATTATCCGCCACCCCGTTAGATGATAGGAGGACTCCTTGCATGATTACGATCGACCAACCGGCGATGACATTGAACTCGAAAGTGACTCCGCCCATCGCTCGCTATCAGATGTGGAATTCCTGGGATATCGACGGCACCCACACGATCGCACACATCGTGGCGTGGGTTGCCACGGTGGCTAGGGGCGCTCCGGGCGGCAAACTAAAGAACCTCGTCATCCAGTGCCACGGTTCGCCAGGCTACATCTACCTGGGCACAGGCAGTTTCAACCGAACAAACGTCAGTACCATGAATAGCTGGGCGGGCTTGATCGAGAAAATCTGGGTGGTCGCCTGCCGGCCGGCGTACATCGACCCCACCTGTGGCCCGACGGGGTTCTGCGCCAGTGACGGCAACCTGTTGATCTCCGAGATGGCCCGCGCCGCCCAATGTTACGTTGTCGCCTCGACCGAGACGCAATGGAACATCGCGAAAACCTACCCATTCGGCAAGATTCCAAGCTACGAAGGGCTGGTTCTGTCCTACGGTCCACAGGGCAACGTGACGTGGTCGCATCGCTACCCGTCGGGCTGGCAGGGCGAATAGCCCGTAATCGGATCGGGGTGACGGGATTGCGCCTGTCACCTCACCCACACCACCGGATATGCGGTTTTCCGCATCCGGCGGTTGAACCCGATGACCTTACGTGATCACAGAATCCGATGGAACCGATAACCTCCATCGTTTTAAGCTTGTATTATTAACCGCGTACGGCGTAATCGGTGGGGTGCAATAACCAACGGGCATTGCGCCGCATGGTCCGTGAGCAGCAATTCCCGGTCTCTTGCTTTGTATTTGATTCACGTTATATTAGGATGCTTGTTGGCAATAATCACCATTCCCATTCCGGCCGCAAGCCAGGACACCGTGACCGCATTCCCCTGAACCCACTTTTCCGGCGAGTT
The DNA here is from genome assembly GCA_020445045.1 of Candidatus Competibacteraceae bacterium. Classification (GTDB taxonomy): domain Bacteria; phylum Pseudomonadota; class Gammaproteobacteria; order Competibacterales; family Competibacteraceae; genus Competibacter. The sequence goes on along the minus strand of JAGRHI010000399.1, from coordinate 9,969 downwards.
CATGGGCTACCATGAAATATCAATTACGATCAATATCAGGATATTCCTTGAGGAACCGCAGCCAGTCCTCGACCGCTTCATATTTTGGAGATTCTTCCCCTTTGATGACGCGAAGAAATCTCTCCTGTTCCGGGAAGAAGGGTTTAAGGGTTCCATTGGATATAGCCATATAGTATCGCCCAACTGATTTGATGATGTACTGACCGACTGGGCTATAATCGTCAGTTAACTCCACGTCATAGCCGCCACGGCGTAATGCCTCCAGGTGAGATTCCGGGTAGAAGTTTTTGACCCGGTCCATACATTTGAAGATATAATTGATCATCTCCTCATTTTCCAGAATCCCTGTGTGGCTACTTTCAAAACCGAGTTGTCCCGTCGCTTGTTGTTGTGCCTCCAGGCGCAATTGGCTCGATAGTGGCACAACACCATCGCTGTTTTTGCTGATTTTTAGAGTCGCTGGATTATCGTAGGCATAGATCAGTTGATGCTCGATGGTTTTCGGCAACGACTTGCGGAAGAGCTTTTTGATGAAGTGGTTTTCCGGATTTAAATCGTGCCAGGAAGGTAACACGATCAATCCATGCTTTTCACCCGAAGCAGCCGCCGGGTGACCAGCAAAGGGGGTGGCGATGGTGACCAATAGACCAATCTTATTCTCCTGCTGGCTGTTGTCATACTTGTTCAGAGCTTCCCTCACTATCAGCCCGCCCATGCTGTGCGCTATGATGATCATCGGCATCTCACCAAGTTTAACGACTCTCCCGGAGAGGAATATCCGATGGAAGAATTCTGCTAGTTGGTCCAGGTTGCCACCGGAAGGGTAGTAGAAAAACCAGGGTTTGTAGCGTTCCCGATCGAGTCGGTTGACAATCGGTTCAAAGGCGCGGACAGAACCACCAATACCATGAACAAATACTACTGGGATTTTGAATCCAAGGTCCTCCTCCAGAGCATAAAACATGGTCGGTGCTTTTTCCAGAAAGGACGCGGGATCGTACATGCCCAGAGTGGCAATATTTTCGGAAAATAAGGGGTCATCAAGGCGACGTATGGACCCAGTGGGAAAGAATAAAGATTGCTGTGGTTCCGCGATGTTCGGCTTTGAAATCGCCTCGGCCCAATCAACTCGGAAGGGGGAGGATAACTGAATTTCAATTCGATCCAAAACTTTATCAGGTGAGGTCATCGGGTTCAAGGAGATGGCCTTCTGGCCGATCACTTCCGTTTGATCGAAAATCTGATTCTTGTCCCTGTCGACAAAAACCAGCAGTTGATAATCGCCTTCAGGCAAATTTAAGCCGAAATGAGTTCCCGCTCCGGCAAAGTACATGGTATCGACACGTTCGTGTGGTTTGAATTTGTTAGAATATGCAGCCACGGCTAGGGGTAGGTTGGAGTATCCGCCGCCTTTATCGATGGTTTGACCAATAACAAAATAAGTCTCTCTATCGATCATATGTTTCAGGTTGATTTGCCCTGGATCAGCTTTCTGAATCCGAGCATATTCCGCCTGGATCAAAGTATGTTTTATGTATGAACATGAACAGAGGGCATGAATCAATAACAAGCAGATTATGATATTTTTCACGCAACACTCTCCTCCCTAAGTCGTTCAAAATTCAAAAAACACCTGGCAGTCATATATCATCAGCAATCTCATCGACAAATCGTGGCATGATGGTTGTCTAATTTCCGTGTGTGATCTCTGGATGAAGGCGTAGGGTTATGCCTGAAACCGTCGTGTGCTCCCTTCTTGTGAGCCGCCTAGCACGGACCCGCATGCTAGGCGGTGTGGGGAGAGCGAGTTAATCATCCACCCTTACTTGATTAGCCGAATTATAAACGGCCTCGAAATCCTCTCCGTTGTTTAGGCGGTTGATCATTTCAATAAGCCCGTGACCGCCGTATTTCGATAGCCAAGGCCGAACCTCATGGCCTGCCGCGGAATATACAGGGCGAACCTCAGGTTCCCCATTGGCCTTGCGCGCCATGTTTTGAGTTTCTCCATATCGGTGAACGGCATCAAGCCATTGCCTTAGCGATTTGTAGGTCAATAGCTCTTCGCGTGTTGGTCTTTGAACATTGGATGCAATAAGAAATCGCCAGTGGGCCTCTGAATGCTCAGGAGCTTCACTAATGGCAACTGCTAGACCTTCATCAAACCATTGTGGCAGGCGTCTCCATGCTCCGAACGTCAGCCGAGTGCGTATTTCAGCATGTGACCATTCATGGGCTAAAAAATGCCAGTTTAAACCACGTGGAGAAAGTAGGATGTGGTTACCGTAAACCTTGGCTGTAGAGCCCATTCCTCCTAGAGACGAGTAACATTCCTCAGTTATACATGCATGGACAATTGGATGGGATTGTACGCTACCATAAGCGGATAGTATTTTCTCTTCGCTCTTTGTAATTGTGTCGATAAGTTTTTCCTTTGTCGCTTCATCCACTCCATCCTCGATATAGAGATCTTGATCAATCTTGATTAACCCAAAATGCTCCGGCACTAGGAGCTTTGTACCTCGAAGGTTGCTACATCCTCCGATAAGGATTACAAATATAGTGAGCACGACAATTCGAAATTTTCTCATGAAGTGAAGCGATCCTTTCGTCTGTGTGCCGCTAACGGAGCGATGGATAAGCCGCAAGGACGGAAAAATCGAAGGCTTTGACGACCGATGTTAACTTGAGGCGTTATGAGGCTAGAGCTACCTCGGAACGCTATCTGCATCTGCAATGCTTACCGCTATTTATAAGCACACGGTCAACATCAATCAACTTTCGGCGATTGCTCTTCGGATGCTCATGCGATAGGGCCGATTTCGCGAATCAGTTGCCGATCAAGTCTTGCTCGCTGGCTTGATTCGAATGTGATAATGTTGATCGTGGTTCTTATATTTGGAACAAAGCCCACGTTTGATTAAATCGGGATCGTTGAACAAGACCAGTCGCGTATCCATGGCCAATTTGATGGCGGTAAGTTGCATGATCGCCGCGCTTTTATGAAACCGCTTGTTCTTGTAGCCATTGCTACCCAAATCGTCCCATTTGTTGGTATCAGGTGGCAACAATGGTAACCGCATATCCATGTCGATACCGGTTTCGTGGCTGGCATGTCCGATCGCGTTGCCACCTTTGGTGGGTGAGCATTCCCTGACCCACATGGGAGGCGCGTCTGCGATCTGGTTGAAAAAGCAAAGAGCTCTGTAGATAATTCCGGCACACCAAAGCCTATAGTATAGCCAGCTTGAGCAATATCCACCGTTACTCTCCTTAAAATCACTGGTGCATTTCCAGCCAGGCCCATCTTGATTGAATATCTTGACCCATCTTGGCGCGTTTTCGGACTCCAGCCACTCATGGGTATTTTTCTTCAAATCGATCCGGCCATCACCGATGAGCTTGCCACTACCCGCGCAAATCGACTGAAATAGCTTGATCGTTCTGATGAATTCCTTTTCGTCCCCTTTGGCGGCGCCACTAACCCAGGTAAACCCGAGATTGATCAGGCGATCTCTAACCAGAATGACATCGGCCGGCGCATTGTGAGGTGTGCTGCCCTTGGCCTTGCCGGAGCCAACCGAACCTGTCAACGCTAGAATAGGCATGATGCTTTCTCCATTGGTGGAAGGTTGATTTAACAGGGATCTCCCCAGTCGTCGCGTTGTTTATGCCACTGGTTGTTTTTTTCGATCAGTAATAGCTTTCCGTGGAAATCGCCTTGATCGATGAGTAATACATCGGCCAGGCCATCCTGATCGATGTCCGCCATGGCGGCGAAGTTGGCGATGAGATCGCCCGAATCTCCACGCGATTTGCCATATCGGTATCTTTCTCGAATATTGTCGCCGTCGATATCCGCCACCGAGACCACGATTCGGTCAATGGCATCCGATTGAGCATGAGCCTTGCTCGTCAAAATGATGACCACCCGTTGGGTGTGATCCTGGTAACCAGCGTTTCGAATACCGTATGCGGTATTTGTCAGTTTCCCGGCTCTGGCGATGCCGTCGACATAATGCGACAGCAGTGCCTGATCGAGATCGGGCGGCTTGGTTGCAACGGCTCTCAGTTGGGTTTTGACGTTGGATTCGATGACGATGACTAATGACGATGCTCGATTGAGAGAAACGGGGCCATCGTCCGGCAGCAAATACCAATGCTTTTTCTTGCCGCCCAGGCAGAGATCGTCTTCGAGTTTTTCCAAGACCTTGGCGACATACAAGGTTTCACCGGTGTCGGTGAGTACATGATAATACTTGTTTTTTTTCGGAGGGGAGAAAATCTGGACGCCTGGCGCGGTGGGAAAATTCCAGCCAACGATCACCTTTGTCGCCGGTCCGCCGATTGCGCGCGCCACCAGATTCGCGCATGGGGAAAAGGCAATGATCAGTCCAAACATCAATGAAAAAAACTTCGACATTTCAAGTTTCTCCATTGCTGGTTGGGTGCCTATCGATTAGCCGAAGCCGATATCGTTCTACAAGCTTAGCAAGCCAGATGGGGATTACCAGCGGCTCTGATTGCTGACGCGGCGGATGTCGACGCCATGGTCTCGATAACGACCGATCGCCGGCGAATTCCGGCATTGACTTCGAGCATTGCGCCGGACTTGGATTTTTTCGAACCCGCCGTGTTGCCTTCGTGCTCTTGACCGACTTGCTACAATCATTCAATCCCCATCTTCAATATCGCGACCCATGAAAACAACATCCGCTTCAGGCGGCGACTGGCTCACCACGCCATCGTCGAGCGTCGAGCCTTCCCGCGGCATTCCCCTGGACCTGGACGACTACCGGGCGCTGGTTCGCTTGGATGAACCATTCACCGCGCCGCCTCCCGCGCCGGCGGCGGTGGACCGACGGGCTGTTCTCGTGGATGAACTTTTGGCCTACCTGCACGCCGAGCGTGGCGAGGCTAGCGGCGGGGATGGGTCATCCCAAGACCAGAAGCGGCGATTGCTGCGCGCCCTCCTGACCGTGCGTGGTCCCGACCCGTTGCCGGACGGGTTTCATGATCGATTGGATCGGCTTCTGCGGCGCGAGGTTCTCGACAGGGGACTGACGGATATCGCGAATCTGCCGCGCCTTCCTCGGGATTGGCGAGGCGCCGACCGTGACACCACGACCGCCGCCATCCTGTGGCGGGGGGATATCACCACCTTGAACGCCGACGCGATCGTCAACGCCGCCAACGCGCAAATGCTGGGTTGTTTCCAGCCTTTTCACGCTTGTATCGACAACGCCATCCACTCGGCGGCGGGTCCACGGGTCCGCGAGGATTGCGACAAGATCATGCGGCGCCAGGGCGGTGCCGAAGGGACGGGTTGGGCCAAGGTGACGCGCGCCTATAACCTGCCGTCCCGATATATCCTGCACACGGTCGGCCCCATCGTCGCGCCGGACCGGTTGCGGCCCGAACACGAGCGCCTGCTGGCCGCCTGCTACCGGTCGTGCCTGGATCTGGCCAGCCGGGTGCTGGACATTCGTTCGGTCGCTTTCTGCGGCATCTCGACCGGCGTGTTCGGTTTCCCGCGCGAGCCGGCGGCGCGGGTCGCGTTGCGTGTCATCGGTGACTGGCTGGACGATCATCCCGGCGCGATCGATTCGATCGTCCTGAACGTGTTCAGTCAGGACGACCTGCAAATCTACCAGCGCCTGTTGCGGGGCGCGGGAACGGAGCAAGCCCATGTTTGACGACCATGACATCCAGCGTTGCCGCGATTTGCTGCGTCAGGCCAACGCCGTGCTGATCGCGGCCGGTGCCGGTTTGGCCGTCGAAGCCGGCATCGATTACATGGATACGAAATCGTTCGCTCGGGATTTTCCCGGCATGGTGAAACTCGGGTTCCACCGCCGGGCCGAGTTGATGGGCTATTCGGACTGGAGCCCCGAACTGAAATGGGGTTATCTGGCGGCGAACGTGAATCAGGTTCGGTTCCAGGTGCCGCCACACCCAGTCTATGCCCGGCTGTTGGATCTGGTGCGGGAAAAGGATTATTTCGTCGTCACGTCCAATGTGGATGGGCTGTTTACCAAGAACGGTTTTGCCGAAGACCGGCTGTTTACGCCTCAAGGCGACTACGCGCTGATGCAATGTCAAACGCCTTGTTCGAACGCGGTCTGGCCGAGCTGGCCGGTGATCGAGCGTATTTTGCCGAAGATCGACCCGGCGACCCAGAAGGTGACGGATGCCAGCGTGCTTCCTCGCTGTCCCAACTGCGGCGAGGACGTGATCATGAACGTGCGCGGCGGCTACTGGTTTATCGAGGACCCTTATCGAGAGCAGGCCGAGCGCCTTGACCAATGGCTGGACAACAATCGCGAGCGGGATTTGCTGGTCCTGGAAATCGGTGCCGGCTTCAATACGCCCAGCGTCATCCGTTGGCCGATGGAGCGCATCGTGCACGCGCATTCGCGCGCCCATCTCATCCGGGTGAACCTGCAATATCCGCAAGTGCCCCGTGAAATCGCCGGCCAGTCGGTTTCCTTGCAAGGCCATGCCATGGGCGCGGTCACGGCGATCTGGAAAGAGATGGGGCTGGAAAAATCAGTGCGCTAACATGAGATCGACGCGGCGAGGCTTTTTCGGAAGCTCTCGCTTTTCCCCATCCCGACTCCTTCAGGCGACCCATGGCCCATCCACTCAATCTGCTGGTCATCGATCTTGAAACCCGTCCCGATACCGCCATTCTGCCGGAAGATCGCGATCCCGAATCGTTCCCCAAGCCGATCCAGCATG
>JAGRHI010000399.1:0-3194 GCA_020445045.1 Candidatus Competibacteraceae bacterium | reverse complement strand
GCGGGACGGCGAATACGAACGCTATGGCGTGCGCAAGCTGGGCGCGGCCAGCATCGCCGAACGCGGCGAGCGGGAGATTCTGGCCGGGTTCTGGCAAATGATCGACAAGCAGCGTCCCCGGCTAGTGACCTGGAACGGCCGGAGCTTCGATGCCGCCGTGCTCAAGCAACGTTCCCTGATCCATGGATTGACCGCCCACAATTGGCATCGCACCGATCCCCGTTTCGGTTACGACTACCGCTACGAATCCAACTGGCATTGCGACCTGATGGATGCGTTGAGCGACTTCGGCGCTTCGCCGCGATTGGGTTTGGACGAAGCGGCCCGCGCCTTGGGTCTACCAGGTAAATGGAACGGTAGCGGCGCGGCGGTGGCGGAGCAGGCCGCCGCCGGCGACTACGCCGCCATCGATCGCTATTGCGAGGGCGACGTGCTCAATACCTACCTGCTCTACTTGCGCTGGGCCTATCTCAGCACCCGGCTCAGCGCACGGAGTCACAACGCCAGCGTGCAACACCTGCTGGATTATCTGGAGGCGAACCGCGAATTACATTCGCACTGGGGCGAATTCGCCGACCGCTGGCAGGCTAGTGACCGGCCGTGTCCGTCGTTCGTGAACGAGCCGCTCGGCGGGCCGGGGCCGCAGCCGCCGGAGTCGCACCTGAGAAGCGAGGATGTGATGCCGTGATGCCCGCGTGTCTGCTTGTCCTTTTGAATCCGGCCACGATGAAGACTGACCCTTCGCCATTCCGCCTCGCGCCCTTCCATTCCCTGATTTCGTCCCCATGACTCATTTTTGAACCTCTCTCGTTCCAGAGAGAGAAGTCGCTTTAAGGAGTGGCCATGAACGAACTGTCTGCCGTACCGGTTGCGGGCGGCGAGCACCGGGAAAGCACCCTCCCGCCCATCATCATCCATACCGCGCCACCGGCACCGCCGGTCTGGCGGCGTTCCCGCTTCTGGCTCGGCTTGGTGCTCGGCTTGGTGCTGGCATGGGGTGGTCCCCATCTGTGGCGCCAGGCGCCGCCGCTCGATACCGCGTTGGTTCACGCCGATCGAACCGAGGTGGTGGCTCCGGTCGAACGTCAGGTGCCGGCCAAGGTGGCCTTGGCCTACCAGAACCGGAACGGTGAACTGGTGCGGGTGCTGGCCGACGCCGAGCAATATTCCACCTTCGTGCGCGAGCACGCGGCGAGTCTGGAGCGGAGCCGCCAGCAACTGCGGCAGCAGGCGCAAGCGCGTTTCGAGACCGGCATGGAGGCGATTTTCCAGGATTTGCGCCAGCGCGTGCCGGCGTTCGCCGACTGGTACTATGGTTACGGCACCAACTATCAATTGCTGTGGGAAGCGCTGACCTCCACCGTCCGCCACCTCGGCGATGGGGACGTGAAAGAGCGGGTCACCGCCGATCTGGAGCGCGTGCTGCAACAGCATTACGAGTTGCTGGTGCTGCAGCCGGAAATCACCGATCCCCGCTTGCGGCAACTTTATCGCGATATCCTGGAGCAGGCGCGGCAGTCCTATCTGCGGGAGTTGGCGACGATGCAGGCGGATTTTCAGGTTTTCGTCGCCCGCCACACCACCCACCTCGATCCCAGCCAGTCGCCGGCAACCGAACCGCGGCTGGACTGGCCGGCACAGTTGCACAAGGTCCGCATCGCCTCGGATGCCAACTCCACCCTGGGCGCGTTTCGGGGGATCACCCTCACCACCCTGGGCGCGGTGGCCGGCAAGGTGCTGGGTGGCCAGGTCGGCGCGGCCATTGCCGCCCGGCTCAGTTTGCCGTTTGTCGAACGGGCGCTGTTGTTGGTCACTGGCGGCACGGCCGGCGGCGCCAGCGGCAGTCTGGGCGGACCGCTGGGGGCGGCGGCCGGGGTCGTGGTCGGCGCCGGCGCCGGCCTGGCGGTGGATTGGCTGATTCAGGAAGGCATCGAACTGCTGGCGCGGGACAGTTTCGAAGCCGAGATTCAAGCCGCGCTGGCCAGCACCCAGCGGGAGTGGCAAGGCAAGCTGTTGCCGCCTCTGTTGGGCGCGGTGGATGCGTGGGTGGACGACACCATCCAGCTTCTGCCCCAGTTCGAGCCGTAAGCGCTTGAACGGGAACTGGCGAATTGGCCTGCTCGTTGCCGGTCTGCTGTGGCCGCTGACGGTCCACGCCACCGAGTTTAGCGGCCGGGTGGTGGGGATCAGCGACGGCGATACCCTAACCGTGCAAACCGACGGTGGCCGGTGGGTGCGGGTACGGCTGGCGGGGATCGATGCGCCGGAGCACGATCAGCCCTACGGTACGGCGGCCACCCGCTCGCTGGCGGCGCTGGCGCTCAATCGCACCGTGCGGGTGCGGAAGGTCGCCGAGGACGACTACGGCCGTGTGGTCGGGGTGGTGGTCGCGGGCGGTCGGGATCTTGACGCCGAGCAGGTACGGCGCGGGATGGCCTGGGTTTACCGTCAGTATGCCCGATCACGGCGCTTGTACGCGCTGGAGGCGGAGGCGAAACGCGCCCGGCGTGGGCTGTGGGCCGACTCGAATCCGATCCCGCCGTGGGACTGGCGGCACGGCGGGAAAACCTCGACGCCGTCGCCGTCGGCCTCCTTTCAGTGCGGGGCGAAACGCACTTGTGGGGAAATGGCCTCCTGCGAGGAGGCGCGGTTTTATCTTGATCGCTGCGGCGTTAAGCGCCTGGATCGCGATAAGGATGGGGTGCCGTGCGAGGCGCTTTGCCGGTGAGGTCAGTGCTTCGCCGTTCGATGGCTGCGCCGTCATTCCATGGCGCTTCTCCATGAATTGTGACCGACTCGCAAGCGGAAATCCCCCCAACCCCCCTTTGCCAAAGGGGGCACCGCTGCCGCTCGATTACCGATCCGGGGAGGAAAGCGAATCCAGCAACGCCTGCACCTGCCGCGCTTGCGCTTCCTGGCCGAGTTTCCGAAATCCATCCCGCGAGCGGCTCAAGATCGCCATGCCTTCTTCTTTTGCGCCACCGGCGCAGAGAAGCTGCCCCAAGTCCAAACCCACATAGATGATGCCGTCCAGCCGACCCAGCTTGAGCAGGATGGCGTAAGACTCCTGCAAATGCGGAAAAGCATTCGGGTAGTCTTTCTTCTGCATCTCGATCTGGGCAATGGACCACAAGGTATGGGCCTTTCCATCCACATCCCCCAGCACCTCGAACACCGTCAGCCGGTCTTGATGC
>JAGRHI010000398.1 GCA_020445045.1 Candidatus Competibacteraceae bacterium | reverse complement strand
CCGACCCCCAGCGGCCGGTTGCCGCGACCGGGCACCGTCCACACTTCCGTGCCGGTGAACGGGTTGACCTGCTTGATGGTCCCGTCGGCCATCCGCATCAGATAGTTGGATTCGGGAATGAGCTGTGGTTGCATCCGGGTCTTACCTCACCGTCGTGGATGTCCCTTGCTTCGGGAAAAATGGTTTTGAACTGTCGGCGCCGGGGGGTTCGTTATCGCACGCCGGCGACCGGCCGCATCTGGGTATCGCAGCGATCACCCACGGTGACTGTCCGCGTGCCGCCATCGCCCTGGCATTGCTTGCCTCGGTCGCGGACGCGGCAGGTCAGCGCCAGCGGTTGGCCCGAGTGCAGCCAGGAGGGCGTTTTTCGATAGCGCCCGACGGTGCCGAATCGGCAGCCGCGCGGAATGCCGTAGGGCGCGCAACGACTCGCCGTCCGCAACGATACCTTGCGCCCGTCGATGACGAAGCCGGGATAACGGTCGACGATCCGCGTCACATCCCGGTCTTCGTCCTCCTGGAACATGAAATCCCGGAAAAAATACCCGCCTGCCGTCGGCCGATCGACTCGAATGCGGGTGTTGGCGATCAGCGCGAAATCTTGTCCCCTGTTGGCCACCGCCCCGGAGATGTACTCCACCCGAGCATGGTGGGGGAAGCACTTACCCATCGCCGGCGCATGATAGTAGTGGCGCAGGCTTTTCAGCTCTCCCACGGAAACATGAGGAAAAACCGCCCGTAGGTCCTGGTCGCCGCCGAACAGAATCCGCTGTATCGAGTCCAGATTCTGCGCGTACATGCCTTGCAGCTTGTGGTAATACCGAACGTTATGACCATCGTCCACGGTCGCTTGGTTCCCGCCCAGGTCGGCGCGCAGAAAACACGAGGTCAGGCCGGAGATCTGCGTCAGGTATTCATCCCAGATATTGTATTGGGAAACCTGGCTGGCCACGCCCTGAAAATCGCCCGGAAACCGGCAGCCCTGATGGCGGGAACAGTTTTCCCGCCCCCGGTTGCGGATCGACAAAGCGATGATGTTGCGCTCGCAAGCGCCGTAGGCGTTGCAGCCCCGGTCGAGATGCCCCTCGAAGATCGCGGTGCGCATGGTGTAGTCCAGATGCTTGGCTCGCCGCAGGGACTGCTCGGACCAGCGATTTCGGTGAGTGCGAATGAAAGAATCCCAGGCGTTTTGCAAGGCAGCGCGCCGACCGATCAGGCGGCGGTTGGCGGTCTCGCATTGGGGGGACTGGTGAAAGGCGCGCACGATGCGGTCCAGCTCGCCGCCGGACGCGCGAAGGGCCGCGTGGGTTCCGGTCGGGCGCGGTGGGTCGAAAAATGGCGCCTTTTCCAGCGCATACAATTCACGGATGCTGATCACATGCCGAACTCCGGCGCCGCAGTGGTGGTTGGTCACCGTGGTGGATTGGCGCTGCCGCCACGCGGTCTTGAAGCGTCCGGTCGAGGCCGGCGTGGCCGTGCGCGAATTCACCACGATTTGAAACCCCACATACGGCGTACCGTTGCGGTCGGTCAGCGGTCTGCCGTCTCGTATCACCAAGCAAGGGATCAGAGACGTACCCTGGGTCAGGAAACCGGCTGGCGAAGAGGGGCCGGAGCGGCGAAAGGCTTCGACTTCGTAATAGGGGATTTCGAGCCTGCCGTTGAATTGATACAGCGTCATGACCGGCGTGGCGGGGATACCGGCCCATGCGGGTACGGTGGCGAACAATACGAGTAATAACAAATACTTTTTCATGTCGCGCTTTATCTTGGACGGCTGGCGAGTTTCGATCTGGAAGGCGGCGAACGAGAGCGGAACCAGAGGACAATCAAATTCAATTCAAAGGGAGTCCGCGGTTGATGTCAACCCGACCAGTGGCGACGCGGCTTCGCCCCAGCGGCCACCGATCGGTGATCGATCGAGCGCGACCGAGCAACCGATCTCGGCGCGTGGGGGTTGGCAGCCCGACCTGACGCATTTAAAGTTGCGTATTCGCTGCCCCACCACGGAACCCGCATGAAGCGATTGTCGCCCTTGTTTCCACTCTTGATCGCCGGCGCGCTGGCAGGCCCCGTCCATGCCGAAACCGGTTATGTGACCGATTCCTGCACCATCCCGATCCGACGCGGCACCTCCACCCAGTACAAGATTCTGAACATGGCGCCCAGCGGTACGCCGTTGCAGATCCTGGAAACCAACGACACCGAAGGCTACACCAAGGTCAAAACCCCGGAGGGAACCGTCGGCTGGATTCTGACCCGCTATCTGATGGATCAGCCCGCCCCCCGCGACCATGTGACGCAACTCGAAGCGCGCGTCGCGTCGCTGGAGGAAGAAAATCGCGGCTTGCGGGGTGAAGTCGAAGCGCTGGACACCAGTCGGGCCGAGCTGGCTCGCTGCGGCGAGGATCTGGCGGAAATCCGCCGTACCGCGGCGCAAGCCCTGACCATCGAGCAGGAAAACCGTAATCTGCAACAGGAAACCGCGCTGGCCCGCGAACAGGTCGCTCACTTCGAACGGGAGAATGCCGCGCTGCGGAAGAAATCCCAACGCGACTGGTTTCTTGCTGGCGCGGGTGTCGGCTTTGGAGGCTTATTGTTGGGGCTGATCATTCCCATTCTTCCTTGGCGACGCCAGCACCGACGCTGGGATCAATTCTGAGCGCCGAGGATTTCCAGGCATCAGTGGGAAGAGCAAGGATGCTCTGTCGGGAATCGCGTCGGGATGTTCAGATGGGGCGGCGGTTCTTGGAATCGACCGGGTTTAGCCCCAGTTCCGGGCGTCCTGGAGATCCGCCGGCAACCGCCTCGACATTCAGGGATTGGAGGTCGGCGTCATCGATCCGGCGCGGACTGTGATCGCTCAGGCGCGGCAAGCATCTTCACGTCGTAGGATCGCATTCGAATCCCCCGTAGATGAACCTTCTTCCATGCGGGGCATTATAAACTGGCTCTTCGAGGATGAGTGTGGCATCGGGTCCATTATCATTGAGGCGGAGCATTGGCCGTGGACCCTCCTTGATCCACCCTGCCGCGGTCACCAATTGATGAAAGAGCCCGTTCATTACGGGATTGTGAACAGCCACGGCGGCATCCATATAGACGGTAATAAACTTGCCGCGCTGTGCTCGATGAATCCCCGTGGTTTGTTGGATAAGAAAAGTCTTATTTTGGACCACCTTATGATATATGTCCCTCGACATTAGGTAAGGCAGGGCAATTTCTGCTATTGCCTGTGCGCTGTCGATCTCCGAGCTAATGTGGTATTTTCGACAAAGGGGTTCTGGACAATCCGCATGTATATAGTCAGCATATATTGTGAAAGGATTCACAATATATTGCCCTTTCACGAAATACCTAATATCAGAAGACATCTCGCTTCTCCTCGCTTTTTCAGCCCCCAATGAGTGAATGAAATTTTCAGCGCAATCCAATACGGAATTGGACTGACGCGCGCATCATCGCGGTGAGGGTGTCTCGTATCCGGCTATTCTTCGAACCTGCGGGAGCTTACGCGGGGTCGATTCCAAGGTGGTGAAGAGCAACTTATGGACCAACCGGGGAATGGATGATAGAAAACCCCGGAACGATTGGGCCGTTCCGAGCGCCCAAGCAGGGCCATGGCGCGAACCAACCCACAAAGCCCCGCAAGCAGACCATTTCGAACCTGCCGATGGATCAATCTGACCCTTGCGCGGCCGATAGGCGGACCGGCCGTTGCGGGCGGGAAACCCAAGTTCAACGCCTTGGATGGATATAGAAATCCTAAATCGGTTGTGGATGTAGTGGATGTATTTTGGGTTAGCGCGCGGCTCATAACCAAACAATATCAAAAGGTTGAGTTGCAGCCCATGGCCTAACCAAACCTACAAATTCACAAATCACCTGGGAGCGCTATATAAAACGATTCAAAGAAAACGCGCTGTCGAAGAATCTACTGCCCCGTCTTAATCCCTTCTTCATCAGGGCAAGGATTCAAAGCATGCGCCAGGGGTTTTTCGGAGACATGACGGTCTTAATCCCTTCTTCATCAGGGCAAGGTTTAAAATCTTGGATCAGGAGAACCTGATGAAGCCGTATGTGGTGTCTTAATCCCTTCTTCATCAGGGCAAGGATTCAAACGCGGGTTCGGCGAAGATTCGGTGCGCTATGTCGGTCTTAATCCCTTCTTCATCAGGGCAAGGATTCAAACCCGCATCAAAACCGGACGGCTGATCATCGACTACGTCTTAATCCCTTCTTCATCAG
>JAGRHI010000064.1 GCA_020445045.1 Candidatus Competibacteraceae bacterium | reverse complement strand
GCGCCGGTTTGCCAGAGATGATCCAGGCGGCGTTCGAACTGGTCGATTTCCCGAGCCACATTCTCGGCATGGTGAGTATCGGTGTCGCGGGAGTCCTGCAAACGGGTGGCGATGCGGTAGGACTGCATGCGCAACGAGCCGGCCAAGTTGAGGGCGGCGGCATCGCCCTTGCTGGATTCGGCGATGAACACCGAACTGATCATGCTCAGCAGCGCCAGCAGCACGATGCCGCCCATGGTCAGACCGTTGCGGAAAATAATCGAGTCGTTACTTTTCATTGGAAGATTCTTTCATCGTCGCCCTGTCCGTCATGACTCGACCAAGCCGGAATACCTGAATATTCCAAGGGTATTGTGGATACCCCCACGGAGTGACGCAGGGTGGGCAATCCATCCGCGCCGTCATCGAGTGGTGTTCGATAAATAAAATGATAACAGTTAGTTATCTTGCATGATCAATGTACCTCCAAAGAGGTATGAGATTAGTCGGAATGGTCGTTGCGGAGATAAAAACCAATAAATCAACTCAAGAATTAAGTGCTTCGGGCATCGTAGTATTGCACTTGCAGCATAAAAGCGAGGTTCGCAATGGCTACGACGCTTCAACGAAAACAAATCTCGGTGCTGACGATGAACACCTTGGCCTTCGCGGTGAATTTCGCCGTGTGGACCATGTTTTCAATTATCGGCATTCGGATCAAGCAACAACTCAATCTCAACGAGACGGAATTCGGTCTGCTGGTCGCCACGCCGATTCTGACCGGTTCGTTGGTCCGGCTACCGCTCGGCATCCTCACCGACCGTTTCGGCGGACGCATCGTCTTTTTCATTCAAATGATTTTGGTCGCCATCCCGATCTACGGGCTGGCGTTCGCCACTCAATATTGGCAATACCTCACGCTCGGCCTGTTCGTGGGCCTGGCCGGCGGCTCGTTCGCGACGGGCATCGCCTACACCTCGGCGTGGTTCAGCAAGGAGCGGCAGGGTACGGCGATGGGCATTTTCGGCGCCGGCAACGCCGGTTCCGCCATCACCAACCTGGTCGCGCCGTTGCTGGTCGTCGCCTATGGCTGGCGAATGGTGCCACAGGTCTATTCCATCGCCATGCTGATCATGGCCGTGATGTTCTGGCTGTTCACCTATCCCGATCCGAAGACCGAGGAACGCAGAAAGTCCGGGGTCAAACTGACCCTGAGTCAGCAATTGACGCCACTCATGGATTTGCGGGTATGGCGATTCGGAGTGGCCTATTACTTCGTGTTCGGCGGCTTCGTGGCCCTGGCGTTGTGGTTGCCCAAATATTACGTCGGTGAGTACGGCCTCGATCTCAAGACCGCTTCTTTCGTCACCATGCTGTTCACTTTGCCTTCCGGGGTCATCCGCGCCTTGGGCGGTTGGATTTCCGACCGTTACGGTGGCAGCCAGACCACTTGGTGGGTGTTCTGGATTTCGCTGATCAGCTTGTTCTTCCTCTGCTATCCGCAGACCACCATGACCGTCCATACCTTGCGCGGCGACGTGTCGCTCAATGTCGGTCTGGGCGTGGTGTCCTTCACCGTGCTGATATTCCTGGTCGGTATCGCGCAGGGCATCGGCAAGGCCAGCGTCTACCGTAGCTTGGCCGATTACTATCCCAACAGCATGGGTTCGGTCGGTGGTTTGGTCGGGGTGATCGGTGGCCTGGGTGGCTTCACCATGCCGATCATGTTCGGCGTTGCCGTGGACGCCATCGGTGTGCGCAGTAGCGCCTACATGATCATGTTCGCGGTGCTGGCCGGAACCATGCTGTGGACTTGGTTGGCCGAGCGGAATGAACGCGAGGCGATTCTGGAACGACACGCCGATGTTCGCGCCGAGATGGAACAGGCGCAACTTATCGAGCATGCGCGGCCCCACTGGCGTCGGCTGGTCGATTGGCGGCCCGACGACGCGACCTTCTGGGAACAGACCGGACGACGCATCGCCCATCGCAATCTGTGGCTGTCGATGCCGGCCTTGCTGCTGGCCTTTGCCGTCTGGGTCGTCTGGAGCGTGATCGTGGTCGAACTGCCGCATATCGGCTTCCAATTCACGCCCAACCAGTTGTTCTGGCTGGCGGCGCTGCCGGGTCTGTCCGGGGCCTTGTTCCGCCTGTTGTTCTCCTTCGTGGTGCCGATCTTTGGTGGGCGCAACTGGACGGTGTTCAGCACGGCTCTCCTGTTGTTGCCGACCTTGTGGATTGGCGTTGCCGTGCAAAATCCCAACACGCAGTATCCGGTGTTCGTCGTCATTGCGCTGTTATGCGGATTGGGCGGCGGCAACTTCTCCTCCAGCATGGCCAATATCAGCTTCTTCTATCCACAGCGTTTGCAGGGTACGGCGCTGGGTTTGAACGCCGGCATTGGCAATCTGGGCGTGGGTCTGGCGCAACTCATCGCACCGATTGCGGTTTATGGCGGGGCATTACTGGTGCTGGGCGGCGCTGCGCAAAGCCATGTCGACGGCGGTGTAACGACCTCGATCTGGGTGCAGAATGCGGGCTTCATCTGGGTTCCGTTCATCGTGCTCGCCGCCGTTGCCGCCTACTTCGGCATGGACAATATCGCCAGCGTCAAGGCCGGTTTCGCCGAACAGGCCGCGATCTTCAAGCACAAGCATCAATGGCTGATGAGCTGGCTCTACATCGGCACCTTCGGCTCCTTCATCGGTCTGGCCGCCGGTTTCCCCATGTTGGTCAACACCATATTTCCTGGGGTGGATGCCTTCCAGTTCGCCTTCATCGGCCCGCTACTGGCGGCCTTTGTCCGGCCCATCGGTGGCTGGCTGGCGGATCGTCTAGGCGGCGCGATCATCACGTTCACCATCTTTCTGATCATGGCCGCCGCGCCGCTGGCCGCCGCCACTTTCCTACCGGGGGCGCATGGCGGGGGCAATGTGATCGGTTTCGTCGCCATGTTCTTGGTGTTGTTCCTCGCCGCTGGCATCGGCAATGGCTCCACCTTCCGCATGATTCCGATCATCTTCCGCACCTTGCGCGAGCGGCAAGTTATCGACCGCAATGATGAGGCGGCGCTGGAACAAGCGCGGCGCGATGGCGCAACCGAAGCCGCCGCCGCCATGGGCCTCAGCGCGGCGGTCGCGGCCTTCGGCGGGTTCTTCATTCCCATCGCCTACGGTGCTTCCATCGAACTGACTGGTAGCCCGCAAGGCGCATTGATCTTCTTCAGCTTGTTTTACCTGAGTTGTGTGCTGGTGACCTGGCGGTGGTATTCCCGCAAGGAGGCCGAAGTCTCGTGCTGAAGAGCAGTTACTGAAGATGCCGAATAAAAACCCCGTTTGATCGACGATTATAAAATTATAGAGGTTTCAACATCATGGCAGACATCAGAGAATGGCGCGTGGAAGATTCCCAGTTTTGGGAGGCCACGGGCAAAGGCATCGCCAACCGCAATTTGTGGATTTCCATTCCCAGCCTACTGTGCGGCTTCGCGGTATGGATCTACTGGAGCGTGATTACCGTCCAGATGATCAACGCCGGATTTCCGTTCAAGCCGGCGGAGCTGTTCACCCTGGCGGCCATCGCTGGCCTGACCGGGGCGACCCTGCGCATCCCGTCGAGCTTTTTCATCCGCATCGCCGGCGGCCGCAACACCATCGTGTTCACCACCGCGCTGTTGATGATCCCGGCGCTGGGTACCGGTATCGCCTTACAAAGCAAGGAAACACCCTTGTGGGTGTTTCAGTCGCTAGCATTCCTGTCCGGCTTCGGGGGTGGCAACTTCGCCTCCAGCATGTCCAATATCAGCTTCTTCTTTCCCAAGCGGATGCAGGGGCTAGCACTGGGCCTGAATGCCGGATTGGGCAACGCTGGTGTGACCACCATGCAGGTTCTGGTGCCGCTGGTGATGACCTTCCCGTTGCTGGGTTCCTTCGGCGGCGAACCGGTAACGTTGGTGCAAGCATCCGGCTCGCTGATCGGCAAGATTCCCGCCGGCGCGCCGACCTACATTCAGAATGCCGGTTTTGTTTGGCTGTTTCTGCTGGTGCCGTTGGCCTTCATTGGTTGGTTCGGCATGAACAACATCCGCACCGAGGAGGTCTCGCCGCACATCGGTTCGCCCCTGGGCGCGATTTCCAGGATCGTGGGGATGTTGTTGATCGGCTTCATCACCGCTGGCGTGGGCTTGTACCTGATCCTGCCGGCTCCCACCGGACTTGGATTGCCCGCGTGGACCAAGTGGCTGGTATTGGCTGGCATCATCGCGCTGACCGTGTTCCTGCTCAAACTGATTCCCGGCGAAATCAAGCCCAATCTCCAGCGACAGTTTCGCATCTTCGGTAACAGGCACACCTGGGTCATGAGCGTGATCTACACCATGACCTTCGGTAGTTTCATCGGCTATTCCGCCGCTTTCGCCTTGGCGATCAAGGTGATCTTCGGTTTCAGCCACATCGCCGGCGCCGATGGCATGCTGACCCACACCACGGTCAACCCCAATGCCCCCAGTGCGCTCATGTATGCCTGGATGGGTCCGTTCATCGGGGCGCTGATCCGGCCCATCGGCGGCTGGATTTCCGACAAGGTGGGCGGTGCGCTGGTCACGCAGGTCATTACCGTGGTCATGATCGCCGCCGCGCTGGGCGTGGCCTATTACATGAGCGCGGCCTATCAATCGGCGACGCCGGAACAGTATTTCATGCCGTTCTTCCTACTATTCCTGGCCCTGTTCGCGGCCAGCGGCATCGGCAACGGCTCCACGTTCCGCACCATCGCCATGGTGTTTCCCAAGGAACAGGCTGGCCCAGTGCTCGGCTGGACTTCGGCGGTCGCTGCTTACGGCGCCTTCATCATCCCGCAGGTGTTCGGCGAACAGATCAAAGCCACCACGCCCGAATACGCGCTCTACGGTTTCGCCGTTTTCTACTTCATCTGCCTGGTGCTGAATTGGTGGTACTACCTCGGTCCCAAGGCGGAGTTCAAGAATCCCTGAGCGGCCCTGTCCCCACAATGAGGTGATCGCTATGAGTCATTTTCTCGACCGGTTGAATTTCCTAAAGAAAGTCACCGATACGTTTTCCGGCGAGCACGGCATCGTCACCAACGAGGACCGGGGCTGGGAAGACGCCTACCGCGCTCGCTGGCAACACGACAAGGTCGTGCGCTCCACCCATGGCGTGAACTGCACCGGCTCCTGTAGCTGGAAGATTTACGTCAAGAACGGGCTGGTGACCTGGGAAACCCAGCAGACCGACTACCCGCGTACCCGCGACGAGTTGCCCAACCACGAACCGCGCGGCTGCCAGCGCGGTGCGTCCTATAGCTGGTACCTGTACAGCGCCAATCGGGTGAAGTACCCGATGGTGCGCGGGCGGCTGATTAAGCTGTGGCGCGCGGCGCTGGCGGAGAAGAAAGATCCAGTGAATGCCTGGGCTTCCATCGTCGAAGACCCAGCCAAGGCGAGCGAATACAAGACCAAGCGTGGTCTGGGCGGTTTCGTCCGCGCCACCTGGGACGAGGTCAATCAGCTCATCGCCGCTGCCAACGTCTATACCACCAAGCAATACGGCCCGGATCGCATCTACGGCTTCTCGCCGATTCCGGCGATGTCGATGGTGTCCTACGCCGCCGGTTCCCGTTACCTGTCGTTGATCGGCGGCGCCTGCGGTTCGTTCTACGACTGGTACTGCGACCTGCCGCCGGCCAGCCCGATGATTTGGGGCGAGCAGACCGACGTGCCGGAATCGGCCGACTGGTACAACTCCACCTTCCTGATGATGTGGGGTTCCAACGTCCCGCAGACCCGTACTCCCGACGCCCACTTCATGACCGAAGTGCGCTACAAGGGCGCTAAGACGGTGGTGGTCTGCCCGGACTACTCGGAAGCGTCCAAGTTCGCCGACATCTGGCTACACCCCAAGCAGGGCACCGATGCTGCCGTGGCGATGGCGATGGGTCACGTCATCCTGCGCGAGTTCTACCTCGACGGCAAATCGGACTATTTCACCGATTACGTCCGCACCAAGACCGATTTCCCCTGCCTGGTGCTGCTGGAGCAGCGGGCGGATGGCAGCTACTTCAACGGCCGCTTCCTGCGCGCCTCCGATCTCGCTGGCAACGCCGAGCAAACCAACAACCCAGAGTGGAAGACGCTGGCCTTCGACGAGAACAGCGGCAAGTTGATCGTGCCGAACGGTTCCATCGGTTTCCGCTGGGGCGAGAAGGACGGCATGGTCGGCAAATGGAATCTGGAGCCGAAGGAATCCCTGACCGGCGCCGAAACCCAATTGCGGTTGTCGGTGAACGAAATTCGGGACGAGGTGGTGCCAGTCGCCTTCCCTTATTTCGGCTCGACTCAGCACCCGCATTTCGCTTGCACCAGCCACGACCCCATCCAGGTCCGCCACGTGCCGGCCAAGAAGGTCAAGCTGGCGAACGGTTCCGAAGCGCTGGTAGCGACCGTTTATGACCTGACCCTGGCCCAGTACGGTCTCGACCGGGGTTTGGGCGGCGGCAACGTCGCCAGCAGCTACGACGACGATGTGCCCTACACTCCGGCTTGGCAGGAGGCGATTACCGGCGTGCCGCGCGCCCAGATCGTCGCGGTCGCCCGCCAATTCGCCGAAAACGCCGACAAAACCCACGGCAAGTCGATGATCATCATCGGCGCGGCGATGAACCACTGGTATCACATGGACATGAATTACCGGGGCGTCATCAACATGTTGATGCTATGCGGTTGCGTCGGCCAGAGCGGCGGCGGCTGGTCGCATTACGTCGGCCAGGAGAAGCTGCGCCCACAGACCGGCTGGACCGCGCTGGCGTTCGCCCTGGATTGGCATCGTCCGCCCCGCCACATGAATTCGACCTCGTTCTGGTACATCCACAGCAGCCAGTGGCGGCACGAAAAGCTGGCAATGACCGAAATTTTGTCGCCGCTGGCCGATCCGCAACAGTGGCAGGGGACGCAGATCGACTACAACGTGCGTTCGGCGCGCATGGGTTGGCTGCCGACCGCGCCGCATTTCGACGCCAATCCGCTGCAAATCGCCAAGGACGCCGCTGCCGCCGGCAAAGCCCCGAACGCGTATCTGGCGGAAAATCTCAAGGCCGGCAAGGTCAATTTCGCGTTCGAGGACCCGGATAACCCGGCCAACTTCCCGCGCAATCTGTTCGTGTGGCGCTCCAACCTGCTCGGTTCCTCCGGCAAGGGTCACGAGTATTTTCTCAAGTACCTGCTGGGCACCACCCACGGCGTGCAGGGCAAGGATTTGGGCGAAGAAGGCGGCGAAAAACCGCTGGAGGTGAAATGGCGCGACGCCGCGCACGGCAAGCTCGATTTGCTGGTGACGCTGGACTTCCGCATGTCCACCACCTGCATGTATTCGGACATCGTGCTGCCGACCGCGACCTGGTACGAGAAAAACGATCTCAATACCAGCGACATGCATCCGTTCATTCATCCTCTGAGCGCGGCGGTAGACCCGGCTTGGGAATCGCGGACCGACTGGGACATCTTCAAAGGCATCGCCAAGGCGTTCTCGGAAACCTGCCCCGGCCATCTCGGCGTGGAGAAGGACATCGTCGCCCTGCCGACCCTGCACGACACCCCGACCGAACTGGCGCAACCGCTCGACGTGAAGGACTGGAAGAAGGGCGAATGCGACCTGATTCCCGGCAAGACCGCGCCCAGCCTGATCGTGGTCGAGCGCGATTATCCCAGCACCTACCAGAAGTTCACTTCGCTCGGCCCGCTGATGGACAAACTGGGCAACGGTGGCAAAGGCATCAGTTGGAACACCGAGCACGAGGTGGAGGCGCTGGCGACGCTAAACTACACCGTGCCGGAGGACGGCGTCTCGAAAGGTCGGCCGCGGATCGAGACCGACATCGACGCCGCCGAAGTGATCCTGATGCTGGCGCCGGAGACCAACGGCCACGTCGCCGTGAAATCCTGGGCGGCGCTCTCCAAGATCACCGGCCGCGACCACACCCATCTCGCCATTCCCAAGGAGCACGAGAAGATCCGCTTCCGCGACATCGTCGCCCAGCCGCGCAAGATCATCTCCTCGCCGACCTGGTCGGGATTGGAGGACGAGAAGGTCAGCTACAACGCCGGCTACACCAACGTCCACGAACTGATTCCGTGGCGGACTCTGACCGGTCGTCAGCAGTTCTATCAGGATCACCCCTGGATGCTGGGTTTCGGTGAGGCGATGTGCGCCTACCGGCCGCCGGTTGACATGAAGACGGTCGAGCCGATCATCGGCCAGAAACCGAACGGCAACCAGGAGATTGTGCTGAACTTTATCACCCCGCATCAGAAGTGGGGCATCCACAGCACCTACACCGACAACCTGCTGATGCTCACCCTGTCGCGCGGCGGTCCGATCATCTGGATTTCCGAGGTGGACGCCAAAAAGGCCGGCATCGAGGACAACGACTGGATTGAGGCGTACAACCTCAACGGCGCCATCGCGGCGCGGGCCGTGGTCAGCCAGCGCGTTCCCGAAGGCATGTCGATGATGTACCACGCCCAAGAGAAGATCGTGAACACGCCCGGCTCCGAAATCACCGGCACCCGTGGCGGCATTCACAACTCGGTCACGCGCACGGTACTGAAGCCGACTCACATGATCGGCGGTTACGCCCAGCAGAGTTATGGTTTCAACTACTACGGCACCGTCGGCGCCAACCGCGACGAGTTCATCATCGTCCGCAAGATGGCCAAGATCGACTGGATGGACGACGAAACACCGTCCGAAACCACCACCGTGGAGGCGCATTGATCATGAAAGTACGCGCGCAAATCGCCATGGTCCTGAACCTGGACAAGTGCATCGGCTGCCACACCTGTTCGGTGACCTGCAAGAACGTCTGGACCA
>JAGRHI010000397.1 GCA_020445045.1 Candidatus Competibacteraceae bacterium | reverse complement strand
GCAAATCCGCCGTCAGCACCGGGCCACGAGCGTGCAACAGGGCGCGGGCGAGCACATTGTCGAGTTCGCGCACGTTGCCCGGCCAGTCCCGCGCCCGCAACCGCGCCTCGGCATCCGGCGCCAGCGCCACCGTTGCCAGGCCGAGCCGCCGGCCGGCGCGGGCCAGCAGATGGCGGGCCAGCGGCAGGATATCCTCGCGCCGCTCGCGCAGCGGCGGGACATGCAGCGTAATCACCGCCAACCGATATAACAGATCTTCGCGAAACCGCCCGGCGGCGACTTCGACCAGCAAATCGCGGTTGGTCGCGGCGACAATCCGGGCACGGGTATGCAATGTTTGTATGCCGCCCACCCGTTCGAACACGCCTTCCTGCAAGACCCGAAGCAGCTTGGCCTGCATGGTCGGCGGCAGTTCGCCGACTTCGTCGAGAAACAGCGTCCCCTCGGCGGCCTGCTCGAACTTGCCGGGCTTGGCGGCGTGAGCGCCGGTAAAGGCCCCGCGTTCGTGTCCGAACAGTTCCGATTCGAGCAGGGTTTCGACCAGCGCGGCGCAATTGACGGCGACAAACGGACCACGCCGGCCGCTGTAGGTATGCACCAGCCGCGCAATCACTTCCTTGCCGGTGCCGCTTTCACCGGTGATCAACACCCGGGTATCGCTGGGCGCCACCCGAGCCAGGGTTTTGCCGATTTCCAGCAGCGCCCGACTCTCGCCCACCAGGGTCCGCGCCGGCGCATCGTCGGTTTCGGCCCCATCGGCGGCGGTCGCCTGGCGGGCGGCATGGGCGCGGTCCACCAGTCGCTCCAGCTCGGCGGGTTCAAACGGCTTGGACAGCCAGTCGAAAGCGCCGGCGGCGATGGCCTGCATGGCGCGTTCGATATCGCGTCCACCGGTGATCAGAATCACCGGCAGGTCGGGATCGATCTCGAGCAAGCGGCCAAGCAACTCGACACCCTCGCCGTCCGGCAATTGCACGTCGAGCAGAACCACATCGAAGGTCGCCCCGGTCGTCGCGGCCAAACCGGCGGCGCAATTGTGTACGCCCGTGACCCGCCAGCCACGATCCTCGAAATGCGCGCACAACGCGAGATTGAGCGCGGCATCGTCATCGATGACCAGCAGACGCGGGGGCATCAGCACTCCTTCAGGGTTCCGGATGGTTCCATCGCGGACATCTCCGCGGTTTCGTGTTGGAAGGCGTCGAGGATGGGACAGGGTTCGGCGGGCTGGCCGTGGGCGCAGTGCTCGATCCGCTCGACCAGCACGCGGCGCATGGCCCGCAGATCGGCGATGCGGGTATCGAGATCGGCGACCTTGGCCTCGGCCAGGGCGCGTGCCCGATCCCGGTCGCGGATGGCGTCCAACGCGAGCAACTGGGCGATCTCTTCCAGCGTAAAGCCCAAACGTTGTGCCCGGCGGATAAACCGTAGCCGGTCGCGGTCGGCGACCGTATAGCGGCGAATGGCCCCGTACTGGCGTTCCGGCATCGCCAGCAAGCCGCGTCGCTGGTAGTAGCGCACGGTCTCGACATGGACATCAGCGGTTTTCGCCAGTTCGCCAACCGTTAGTGAAGCCGTTTTTTTCATGCTTGACTCCGTACTCAGGTACGGACGTAAACATAGGTCCTCAAACCTTCATTGACCAGGAGGATGCCTGATGAATAGTCACGAACATTCCTGCAATCACGAGCATCGCCCCGCGCACTCCCCTGATCACGCTTCGCCGTATCCGGCAAAACCGGCCAAGCCCGCTCCGCGAGGCACGATCCACACCTGCCCGATGCATCCGGAAATCCGTCGGGAAGGACCGGGCAGTTGCCCGAAATGCGGCATGGCCCTGGAGCCGGAAGGGATACCCGCGTCCGCAACCAGGACCGAGTATACCTGCCCCATGCACCCGGAGATCGTTCGGGACGAGCCCGGCAATTGCCCCAAGTGCGGCATGGCCTTGGAACCCCGGACGGTGACTCTCGAAGAAGAGGAAAACCCGGAACTCAAGGACATGACCCGGCGCTTCTGGATCAGCGCCGTGTTGACGATTCCCTTGGTGATCATCGCCATGGGTGAATTCATACCGGGCGTCTCCTTCGCCTGGTTGGGCTCGCCCCGCGCCATGGGCTGGCTGGAACTGACGTTGGCCACGCCGGTGGTGCTATGGGGCGGCTGGCCGTTTTTCGAACGGGGCTGGCAGTCCCTTATCAATCGCAGCCTCAACATGTTCACCCTGATTGGTTTGGGCGTAGGGGTAGCGTATGTCTACAGCATCATCGCCGTCTTGTTTCCGGACATTTTTCCCGCCTCGTTTCGCGACGCCCACGGCGAAGTGGCGGTGTATTTTGAAGCCGCCGCGGTGATCGTGACCCTGGTCCTGCTGGGTCAGGTGATGGAGCTGCGAGCGCGCCACCGAACCGGCGCCGCCATCAAGGCCTTGTTGGGCTTGGCGCCGAAAACCGCCCGCCGAATCAACGACGACGGCAGCGACGAAGATGTGCCGCTGGATCAAATTCATCTCGGTGACCGGCTGCGGGTCCGCCCCGGCGAAAAAGTGCCGGTGGATGGGGTCGTGCGGGAAGGTCACAGCAGCGTCGATGAGTCCATGGTCACCGGCGAGTCGATACCGATCGAGAAAAATCCCGGCGACAAGGTCATCGGCGCCACGGTGAACGGCACCGGCGGCCTGGTCATGGAAGCGCAACGGGTCGGCGCCGACACCTTGCTGTCCCAAATCGTGCACATGGTGGCGCAA
The DNA here is from genome assembly GCA_020445045.1 of Candidatus Competibacteraceae bacterium. GTDB lineage: Bacteria > Pseudomonadota > Gammaproteobacteria > Competibacterales > Competibacteraceae > Competibacter. The sequence continues at coordinate 639 of JAGRHI010000397.1, read as the reverse complement.
GCCCAACGCAGTCGCGCGCCCATCCAGAAGCTGGCCGATCGGGTCGCCGGCTACTTCGTGCCGGTGGTCGTTGCCAGTGCCATGCTCACCTTCATCGTCTGGGCGATCTTCGGGCCGCCCCCGGCCATGGCCTACGCCCTCATCAACGCCGTGGCGGTGCTCATCATCGCCTGTCCGTGCGCGCTGGGTCTGGCGACGCCCATGTCGATCATGACCGCGACCGGCAAGGGCGCCACGGTCGGCGTGTTGTTCAAAAACGCCGAAGCCATCGAAGTGCTGCGCCAGATCGACACCCTGGTGGTGGACAAGACCGGCACCCTGACCGAGGGCAAACCCAAGCTGGTGTCGGTCGTGACCAGCCCCCATCTGGATGAGGCAACGCTGCTCCGACTGGCCGCGACCCTGGAACGGGGCAGCGAGCATCCGCTGGCCGCCGCCATCGTCGGCGGTACTCAGGAGCGGGGCATCCCGCTCGGCCATGCCGAACACTTCGAATCGGTGACCGGCAAGGGGGTGATGGGCCAGGTGGACGATCGTCGGGTGGCCTTGGGCAACCGTGCGTTGCTGACGGCGTTGAATATCGATCCGGGCACGCTGGGAGACGAAGCGGAACGGCTGCGGGCCGATGGCCAGACCGTG
>JAGRHI010000396.1 GCA_020445045.1 Candidatus Competibacteraceae bacterium | reverse complement strand
GCACAGGGTCACGGCAAGGGCTCGGTCTGGATCGACGATTTGAGCTTCGAGCAACGCGAGCCGGCCCAGGCCCACCCGTTGCCACCAGTGGTCAGCGCCTCCACCGTGGCCACGGATCATCCGCCGGCGGCGGTATTCGACGCCGACCCGGCCACGAGCTGGCGCAGCGGCGCGCTGGCCGAGGATCAGTGGCTGATGCTGGATTTTCTGAGGCCGCGCGAGTACGGCGGCCTGGTGATCGACTGGGACCCGGACGATTACGCCGCCGACTATCAGGTACAAGTTTCCGACGATGGCAACGACTGGCAAACGGTTTACACCGTGCGCGACGGTAACGGCCGGCGCGATTATCTGTATCTGCCCGACGCCGAGTCGCGCTATCTGCGTTTGAACCTGCAACGCAGCAGCCGGGGCCGGGGCTACGGCATCGGTCGCGTGCAGGTGCGATCCTACGAGTTCTCCCGTTCCCCCAACCAATTTTTCGAAGCCATCGCCCGCGACAATCCGCGTGGTTACTATCCCCGCTACTTTCAGGGCGAGCAGTGCTACTGGACCGTGGTGGGGGCGAGCGGCGACGGCAAGCAGGCGTTGTTCGACGAAGACGGCGCGCTGGAGGTGGACAAAGGCGGCTTCACCATCGCGCCGTTTCTGTTCGCCGACGGTCGGCTGCTCACCTGGGCCGACATGGAGCCGGTCCAGGATCTGGCCAATGGCTACCTGCCCATCCCCAGCGTGCGCTGGGAACACGAGCATTTCTGGCTGGCGATCACTGCCTTCGCCGTCGGCCCGCCCGGCGAGTCGGCGTTGTACGCCCGCTACCGGCTGGAAAACCTGAGCGCCGAAACCCGCCATGTCACCCTGTTTCTGGCGGTGCGGCCGTTTCAAGTCAACCCGCCCTGGCAATCCTTGAACATGCAGGGTGGCGTTTCCCCCATCCGCGAGCTGAGCTACGCTGACCGCGCGATTCGGGTGAATCGGACCGGCAAGAAGGTGGAGGTGCTGACCGAACCCGACCGCTTTCGCGCCGTCACCTTCGACCAGGGGCCGATCGTCGATTATCTGGCGGTCGGCAAGCTGCCCGATGGCGACACGGTGGACGACGCTTTCGGCTACGCCTCCGGCGCGCTGGAGTACGGTTGGGATCTGCGGCCCGGCGAGGGGCGCGAAGTCTATCTGCGCATCCCCTTCCACGCGGCCAAGACCGGTCCCCGGGCGCCGACCGACGTCGAGGCTTCCGCCCGCGCCAACCAGTTGCTGGAGCAAACCCGGCGAGAGTGGGAAGCGCGGCTGGACCGAGTCGAGCTGAAATTGCCACCCGCCGCCCGGCGGATCGCCGACAGCATCAAGAGCAATCTGGCCTACATCCTGATCAACCGCGCCGGTCCCGCCATCCAGCCGGGCGCGCGGGCCTACGCCCGTTCCTGGATTCGCGACGGCGCGCTCATCTCGGCGGCGCTGCTGGGCATGGGTTACACCGAGGAGGTGCGGGAATTCCTGCAATGGTACGCGCCCCATCAGGCCGCCGACGGTCGAATTCCCTGCTGCGTGGATCAGCGTGGCGCCGATCCGGTCCCCGAACACGACAGCCACGGCGAATTCATTTTCGCGGTGATGGCGTACTACCGCTACACCCGCGATGTCGGGTTTTTGCGCGAGATGTGGCCGTACGTGGCGCGCGCGGTCGGCTATATCGATTCGCTGCGTCAACAACGCCTGACCGAAAAGTACCGGACCGATCCGGATTGCCTGGCCTACTGCGGGCTGGTGCCGGAATCGATCAGTCACGAGGGCTATGCCAGCCAGCCGCGCCATTCCTACTGGGATAATTTCTTTGTCCTGCGCGGCCTCAAGGACGCGGCCGCCATGGCGGTGGTGCTGGGCGAGGACGTCGAGGCGGAACGGTTCGCGGCGATGCACCGGGCATTCCGTCAGGACCTGTACGCCTCCATCCTCGAAACCATGAAGTTGCATCGGATCGACTACATTCCCGGCGCGGTCGAACTGGGCGATTTCGATCCCCCCGCGACCACCATCGCGGTCGCTCCGGGCGGCGAGTTGGGCTGGTTGCCGCAACCGGCGCTGGACCGCACCTTCGAGCGTTACGACGAATTTTTCCGCCAGCGCCTCGAAAATCCCACCTGGGAGGCGTATACGCCCTACGAACTGCGGGTGGTTGGCACCATGATCCGGTTGGGGCAACGCGACCGGGCGTTGCGGGAACTGGCGTTCTTTTTCGAGGGGCAGCGACCGGCCGCCTGGAACCAATGGGCGGAAGTGGTGTGGCGTGAACCCCGCCAGCCGCGCTTCATCGGCGACATGCCGCACACCTGGATCGGTGCCGATTTCATCCGCTCGGCGCGCGCCCTGTTCGCCTACGAGCGCGAGGTCGATCAGGCGCTGGTGATCGGCGCCGGCATTCCGCCCACTTGGGCGACCAGTCCGGAAGGGGTGACGGTCAAACGCTTGCCGACCTGGCACGGCACCCTGAACTACCGGATGGCGATGAGCGATCCCGACACGCTGCGGGTGCGCTTGAGCGGCGACGTGGTCGTGCCGCCGGGGGGAATCGTGCTGCACTCACCGCTCGACCGGCCGCTGCGGGCGGTAACGGTCAACGGTCAGCCGATTCCGACCCTGACCACCGACACCGTGCGGATCGATCGGTTTCCGGCTGAAGTGGACTTGCATTACCCCAGCATCCCCGCTCAATAAAGCTACACTTTTTCCATAGTTTTAGAAAAGCTACACTTTTTCCATCGCTTCAGAGTTGCCGGGAGAATCGTTCATGCCCGCCACCTTATCCAAATCCGCCCGACTGTTCGGTGGGCAGGTGTTGACCAACGGCCGCTACGCCACCTTGCTCACCGCCAGCGGCACCGGCTGTTCCTTGCTGGGCGAGCTGGCGTTGACCCGTTGGCACGCCGATCCTCTCGAAGATGGCGACGGTTTCTTCCTGTACCTGC
>JAGRHI010000063.1 GCA_020445045.1 Candidatus Competibacteraceae bacterium | reverse complement strand
CGCCAGCGACCCAGGCCGCGCCAGCCCCACAAGCCGCGCCGGCCTCCCAGACCAAGTCGGCCTCCCAAGCTGCATCGACTCCCCAGACCGCGCCAGCGACCCAGACCGCGCCAGCGACCCAGGCCGCGCCAGCGACCCAGGCCGCGCCGGCCCCACAAGCCGCGCCGGCCTCCCAGACCAAGCCGGTCTCCCAGACCAAGCCGGCCTCCCAGACCAAGCCGGCCTCCCAGACCGCGCCAGCGACCCAGACCAAGCCGGCTTCCCAGACCAAGCCGGCCTCCCAAGCTGCATCGACTCCCCAGGCCGCGCCATAGACTCACATCGCCGACAATCCTTAACGTCATGGGATGGTCCGCCCCACTCTCCCAACGAGCCCGAAGCGGGCACTTTTGAGGTAGGCTGAAAAAGTGGACGCCAAGATTCTCTAGACTTTGGACAAGGAGGTGAGCCATGCAACGACTACCCCGGCTGCGCTGCGCTGCGCGGCAAAGGCCGACTCCCGCAAAGATCAAACCTTGGTGTTTCCGAACGGTCCTCGCGGTTCAACGATAACGAGGTAATGCTCGACCATGACACGGGATGCCGACCGTTGCCGCGAATTCCGCGCCGAACTGGCGGCCCTGCAACAAGTTTTGCGCGACTACACCCGCGCCCTCGCCGCGATGGCCGAAGTCGAGGATTGGACCGATCTGGAAGAACCCGGCGCTTAGCGGGCTGACCCCGGAGACGGATTCGAGCCGCTTGAGCCCATGGACCACCACATCTTCATCAGCTTCAGCCACAAAAATTCCACTTATTTGACGGAACTCGTCTCGGCGCTGGAGGCCGTGGCCGCCATCCGAGATAAAGTTTGGTACGACCGAAAACGCATCGACATCGGTGACCAATTCCATCCAGAGATTCAACAGGCGTTGGCTGAATCGCAGCTCGCGATCCTGCTCGTCAGCAACGATTTCCTCACCTCACCCTACATCACCCAATATGAGCTGCCCTTCCTGCTGCGTCAGGCCGAATGCAAGACGTTGAAGCTGGGCATCCTCCATGTCGGCACCGTCGCCAAGGCCGCCTTGACGATTTCCGTCGAGATCGATGGCCAGCCCCGCGTCGTCAACCTGGCCGATACCCTGGGCATCAACAGCCCGGCCGAACCGCTCGATAAAATGAGTCCGGGCGACCGCAACGTCCTGTACGCCCGCGCCGCCGATTGGGCCGTCCGGCAGTTGACCCCAACGCCACCGCCGACGTGGGAACCAACCGGCCCGCGTCACGAACTGGCGATTTTCGTCCAGGCCCGGCGCGACCACTGGGAGCACCAGTTTTTTCTGCCCGCCCAACCCAGCGCGATCAAGCCGAAACTGGACTGCCCCGAACCGGCGATGGTGGTGGGCCACGATCTCGACGGCGAGATGCTGTTCCAGTTGCTGTTCGGCGACGACCCGACGACGGTGGGCCAACTGCTCGCGCTGGCGTTCGGCGCCGATCGTCCCGCCGATCCCACCCACGCGCCGCTCCGGGTGCGGCTGATCACCGACGAAGAACGGTTTCAGGTCCTGCCGTGGGGTCGCATCGCCTACCGGGGCCGCCCGCTTGCCCAGGCGGGCTGGACGGTCGAATTTCACGGGAAGAATGAGCCGGGTTTCCCGGAGTATTCCCGGCATCTCTGCTACTTCCCCGGCCGGGTGGTGCTGGCCGGTTCCGGGGAAAGCCAACGAAGTTCGCATTTCCACGACTTGCAACGTTTTTTCCAGCGCCACTGGCCGGAAAATCCTGACCCGGTGCTGGCGACCGACGCGAAGGCGTTGCGCGCCGCCCTGCAAGCCGGCTCGACCCGCCTGGTGTATTACCATGGACCGGCCTCGCGGGAGGGCTCGTTATTGCAAGATCGGGCGGATGGTGAGTGTGTGCCCTGGCCGGATTTCGCCCAGTGGCTCAAGCAATCCCGGTCGGTCTCGGCGTTGTTTCTCAACCTGATGGGCGAGACCGGGTATGAAGCATTGGCCCAGGGGTCCGTCTTGCTGGACGGCGTCAAGGGCGCGGTGCTGTTGCGGTGTAACCCGCGCGCCCACGCTCACGCCGCCGCCAAGGCCGGCCTGAACTGGCTGGAGGCGGTGTTTTGTCGCCGACTCGATCCGGTGGTGGCGCTGCACCAGCAGCCTTGCGGGCAGTTCGCCGCCTGGACCCGGTATTCGAGTTGGCAAACGGTGGCGCCGGCGCGCTTGCGGAACCCCGATCTGGTCAACCTGCTGCTGGATCGTCACCGGCAGCGCGATACACTGCTGGGTGCGAGGAACGCGTTTTACACCTACGCCACGCGCCATATTGTCCATGTGGTGGCGCTCGGCACGCCCGGTTGCCTCACCCACCACTTCCCGGAAATGATCAAGCAACATCTGGTGAACGATCAGCGTGAGCGGGAAGCGTATTTTTTCCATGCCATCGATCTGAGCGGCCGCGTGGACAACGCCCAACGGGTGGATGACTTGGTGCGCCGCCGGTTCCACCTCAACCCGCGCCAACCCTTGCTCGACGGTCTGCTCGACTCGGAAGCGGTGGCCGGCGTGACGTTTTGTTTCCTGGTGTTGGGCTGGCAAGCGGGTCAAACCCCGGTCGACGCGGCCGTGTTGCGCGCCGTCGCCGACTGGTGCCGCCGCCGGCTGGGCGCGGAACTGGGCGCGAGTGGCTGGCAAGGCCAAGTTCGGATCATTTCCATCCTCGCCCTAGAAACGGAACAGACCGACGAGATGGCCGACACGGTGGAACGGCTGATCGAGGAGTACGACACCGAGCCGGGTTTTCACTTCGGCGAACTGGAGCCGCTGGCCGCCGTGCGCCGCCCGGATTTACGCAACTATTTTCGCAATGAAACGATTTGCGGCTGCGACGACCGTTACCGGGAATCGTTTCCCGATTTGCTGCTCGGCGGGAAGAAGGAAATACCCTTCGACCAAGCGGTCGCCACGATCCGCCGAGGGGAACCGGACAACTGGGGCAATCTGTTCGACGAATTGACCGAGCTAAGCCAAGCCGGCACTTGGCCGCCACGGCTTGAGGATCGGGACTTCTGGAGCACGCGGGATGGCCGCTGACGATTTACCCGATTTACCGTTCGAACTGATCGCGGGGCCGGTCGCGGACCCGGCGGCTCACGATCCGATCCAAAGTCGGCAATGGCTGGCGCGACGCCGACCGCCGCCGTTTCTGGGCAGCCATCCCGAAGCCGCGTTGCGCTACCGACCTTCGAACGAGCTGCGGCTCGCTCTGAACATGGCGCTGCACACCGGCAGTCCGCTGCTGCTGACCGGCGAGCCCGGTACCGGCAAAACCCAGGCGGCGGATTTCGTGGGAGGGTATTTCGGCATTCCGGTCTTCAAGTTCCTGGTCAAATCGACCTCCACCGCCCAGGACCTGATGTACGAGTTCGACGCCGTCGGCTACCTGCACTGGGCGCATTCGGCCAGTCCAGCGCCAAGCCAGGAGATCGCCGAGGAAACCGAAGCGGTGCGGCGGGGTTTTCTGCACCCGCGGGCGCTTTGGCAAGCCTACGACACCGACGGTGACGCAGTGGTGCTGATCGACGAGATCGACAAGGCTTCGCGCGACTTTCCCAACGATTTGCTGCACGAACTCGACCAGCACAGCTTTCCCCACCCCTTCGACCACACGCAATGGATCACGCCGCGCTCGGGTCGGCGACCCATTGTCATTGTCACCAGCAACGAGGAGCGCCGGCTACCGGATGCCTTTCTGCGCCGCTGCATTTTTCATCGCATCGAGCTGACGCCGGCGCTGATCGAGGCGGCGGTGGAAAGCATGGCGGGCGCGGACGGCGGCGGTTTTCCCAACCTCGACGCCCCAATCCGCGCCGCCGCCCGCCGGCGTTTCTGGGAACTGCGCGAGGTGCAAGGGCTCGATAAAAAACCCTCCACCGCCGAACTGCTGACCTGGCTGAGCATTCTCGGCGCCCAGCGCGTCGACGTTCGGACCTTGGAAGGTTGCCGTCTGGCGGAATTGCCCGCGCTGGGGGCCTTGATCAAGGACGCCGGGGACCTCGCCCGGTTGCGCTGAGCCATGCCGCTCGACGGGCGCGACCGTCTGGCCGAACTGGGCGACTTCCTGGCTGCGTTGCGCCTGAACGGCGTGCCGGTCGGACCGGGCGAAATCGAACGGCTGCGCCATGTATTCGCGTGCCAGCCGCGCCTGGACCGGGCGGGACTGAAAACCCTGCTCGGCGCGCTGCTGATCAAAACCCCCGCCCAGCGTCAGACCTTCGAAGGTCTGTTCGTGGCCTGGTGCCCGGATCACGAAGCCGACTGGCCAGAACCGGTGGAACGCTCCACGGCGGACCCCCCCCGACCCGAACCGCCGCGGCCCGGTGAAACGGCCCCATCGGCTTTCGAGCCGCCCCCTCCGCCGCCGCCGTCCCGCATCGCCCAGTGGCTGCCGCTAGCTCTCATGGGGCTGCTGGCGCTCGCCACCACGATCTGGGCGCTATGGCCGCCAACCCCGGTGCGCGTTATAGAACTACCGGAACCGCCTACCCAGCCGATACCGACCCAACCTAGCATCGATCCAGACCTACCCGATCAACCCGTCAACGCGGTTTGGTCCTGGCGCCTCGACGAAATCACACTCGAATCGGTACGAATACCGAACCGGCTCGGTCCGTGGCCGCTGACCGTGCTCGGCGTGATCGCGGTGGCGCTGGCCGGGGGGTTGTGGTGGCGCTATCGACGACGGTTTCCGGTGATCCAGGCCAAGCCGCAACCCTATCGAGGCTTTGGCTGGCAGCCCTTGCCTCCCCCGCCGCGCGACGACGGCGCGCTGATCGACGCCCGGGCGCGCCGGCAACTGGTGTGGAACATCGAACGCTTCGTCGCCGACGATCCCACCCGCCGCCTGAATCTGGCCAAGACGGTGGACCAGACCGCCCGGGCCGGCGGCTTCGTCCGGTTTTGCTTCGAGCCCGCCGTGTACGAGCGCGCGATCTGGTTCTGGTTGGATCGTCACCTGGCATCCCGGACACCTCGGGAAATTGCCGCGCGGTTGAGTGAGACCTTACGGGCCGCCGGGCTGGAGGCGCGGCAGGGCTTTTTTACCGATGTTCCCCTTCGGGTCGATTGGCCGGAGCAGCTCGGCTATCGGCCGGTGGCCGAGGAGGGTCAGGGCCGCCAGGCGCAGGTGATGATCTTCTGCGACGGCGCGGGGCTGCGGCGGCGGCTCGACCATCCGCTGTACCGGGAAAAGACCCGACGGCTTCTGAACGGCTTGCAACATTGGCCGCGCCTCTGTTTTGTGGACTGCTCCACGAGCGGCGATCAACTCGCCGCCTTGTTCGCGGCGTACCGCTTCCGGCTGGAGGTGGTGGGGTTGGCGCAATTGCCGGACTGGCTCGGTGGCGTCGAAGCCGAAGCGCCGCTCGCCGCGCCGGCGGACGAAGGGTTGTTCGGACCCGCCCGGCAGTGGGCCGCCGTGGTGGCGCTGGGCGGCGGACAGGCCGATGCCGCCACCGCGCACACCTTGCGCGCCGTGCTGGGTTTGGCGGCGAGTCCCTGGAATATCGACCGGATTCTGATCGAAAGCCCCCGCCCGGAATCTCGCCGACGGTTGATCAACTGGCTGTTGCGCGGCGAACCCCTCAACGATGACCTGCCGCGATCCGGCAGCCTGGCGCGGCGGGCGCTGGACTGGTGGCGGGCGCGCCACGAGGAAGCTGACCGAGACAAGCAAGCCCAGGAAAATCCCCTGTTACCCTGGCAAAACTCGCTCGCCAGCCGGCGCTGGCAGGTCGAACACGCCTTGTTGCGGTTGTACACCGAGCCCGAGGCCGCCGCCGCCCGGCTGACGGAACTGGCCGACGCGGAATTGCAAGCGGAAATCCACGACCGCCTGGGCGAATTCGCCGCCGCCGATCATCGGCCGACCGACCGGGACGACGACGGCGCGAGGATTTATCTGACCTGGCGCTTCGCCGAACGGCCGGCCACGACCCGCCACCGGCTGCGCGAACTGGGGTTTGCCGGCGGGCCTTTCAGGGGAGAATCGCCGCCACCATTGAAGGATGCGCCCCGACTGGCATTGGCCTCGACCCTGCTCGTTGCCCTAGCGCTGGCCGCGTTCGCGGTCGCCGGCTACCGTTGGATGACTCCCGACCCGCCGCGCTTGCGGGTACGAGACCCCATCCAGAACGATCCCGTGCTGGCGGCGCAAACGCTGCGCGTCGTGGAACCCGCCGGAGCGAACCAATACACGGTCACGCTCGGCAACCCGAAAGAGAGCGTGACCCTGCAAGCAGTCCCCGCCGGGGCCGAGATTCCGGTGAACTGGCGCTGGGCGGCGAGCGGGAATCCGGAACGGTTGGAGGGCAGCGACAGCGCGCTGCTGCGCGCCGGCGTCCTGGCGCAACCGATCCGGGCCTGCGGCGAGGGCTGGCCGCAACGCTCGTTGGTGATTATCGCCGCCTCTTACGACGAGGATCGTGCCGCCCGCCAACTGGCGATCCGGCTGCTGGACAAAGGTAGCGCCGATCAGGTGCTGGTCGGCCAGGACTGGGCCAAACACTGGGAGGAATGGCGAGGAGCGAGTCCGACACTGAACCGGAACACCCAAGTGCTGGTGATCTTGCCGCCGGGAAGGGACCGAAGAGACGCGGACACCACCGCCCGCCGTCTGGCCGATCATCCTGGACCGTGGGCGGTCGTGACCGCCGACGACTTGGCCGCGCTCGCCAAAGCCGTCGATTTTTCGGGCACGAAACGGATTTCTCAAGCCGCCCTGCCGTGGCGCGTGGTCACGGCCCACAGCGATGCGCGCCTTTACGGCGGGCCGGAGACCACGACGGAAAACGGCATCGAATGGGCCGCCATTTGTCCGGGCACCTTCACCATGGGTTCGATCAAGGGAGAAGCGATGGCCTCCGTCTTTGAAATCGTCGAACCGCCGCGCGTGGTCGCCTTGTCGGCCTTCCAGATCGCCACCACCGAGACCACCAACCGGCAGTACGCTCGGGTGGTTTCAGACCATAAGGAGCGCGATGACCAGCCGGTCGTGAATGTGACCTGGGAACAGGCCCGCTCCTTCTGCCAGCAAGCCGGTGGTAATCTACCCACCGAGGCGCGGTGGGAATACGCCGTTCGTGGCGGCAGTCGTACCCCTTGGTCGTTCGGGGAGGATAAAAGCCAGCTTGGCCGATATGCCTGGTTTGACGGGAACTCCGGTAACCAAGCCCATGAGGTGAAGCAGAAATTGCCGAACCCGTTGGGCTTGTACGATATGCACGGTAACGTCTGGGAATGGGTGCAGGACCGGTACGACGGCTACCGATCTGGAGGAACCTTTGTCGATCCTGAAGGGCCAGGAAAATCCACCGTATGGCGGGTCTTGCGCGGCAGTTCGTTCGTCAACTCGCCCGTGAACCTGCGCTCCGCGCTCCGGAGCGGCGAAGGCCCCGAGCTCAGGACCAGGGGCGTCGGGTTTCGGTGCGTTCGTGTCCCGCCTCAGCGTTGAGCCATTCTTCTCCTTTTATAAAAGATAATAACACTCTATATTGTCCTTTATGGAAGGACAAATACGCGAGTTGATCCGACAAAAAATCGTCGATTCCCTGGCCGCGCCGGTGCCGGCCTTCACCCACCGGGACGTGTGGTTGCCCGCCGTGCCGGGCAAGGCGGTGGCGGTCATCGGCATGCGCCGGGCCGGCAAGACCACGTTCCTGTGGCAAATCCTGGCGGATCGACTGGCGCAAGGCATCAATCGAGAAGGCTTGCTGTACTTCAGCTTTGAGGACGAGCGCCTGGCCGGCATGACCGCCGCCGACCTGTATCTCGTGGTGGAGGAATACTACCGCCTGTACCCGGAATGGCGGGACCAGCGCCGCGCCGTGTTCCTGCTGGACGAAATCCAGACTGTGCCCGGCTGGGAAGCCTTCGCGCGCCGGTTGCTGGATACCGAGCGGGTGGAGCTGTTTCTGTCCGGCTCCTCGGCTCGCCTCCTCTCGCGGGAGGTCGCCACCGCCATGCGCGGCCGAGCCATGGAAGCGCGGGTTTATCCGTTTGGGTTCCGCGAAGCCCTGCGTCACTTCGGCCGGGAACCGCCCACCTCGCCCGAACGTCTGCCCAAGGCAGCCCGTTCCGCGCTGGAGCGGGACTTACGGGAATACCTGGCGAGCGGTGGTTTTCCCGAAGCCCTGGGCCTGGCCGGGCGGGATCGCGTCGAGTTGCTGCGCGGTTACGTCGATGTGGCGTTGCTCCGCGACGTGATCGAGCGCCACGCCGTGTCGCATCCGGTGGCCTTGCGCTGGCTGGCGCGGCAACTGCTCGGCAACGCCGCCGGTGCCTTCAGCGTGAACAAGTTCCACAACGATCTGCGGGCGCAAGGCATTCCGGTGGCGAAGGACACGCTACACGCCTATCTGGGCTATCTGGAGGACGCCTTTCTGATCCGCGCCGTCTCCCTCGCGACCGAGTCCGAACGGCGGCGCATGGTCAATCCCCGCAAAGCCTATCCGGTCGATCCCGGTCTGATTCCGGTGTTCGACCGCTCGGGTCGCGCCAATCGGGGCCACGCGCTGGAAACCGCCGTGCTGTTGGAACTGGAACGGCGCGGCGCGGACATCACCTACGTCCGCACCGAAGCCGGTTTCGAAGTGGATTTTCTGGCCCGCGATCTGGAGGGCGGCGAGGAATTGATCCAGGTTTGCGCCGATCTGGACGACCCCGCCACCCGGGAACGGGAAACCCGCGCCCTGCTGGACGCGGCGGGCGAATATCCGCGCGCGACGTTGCACCTGATCGGCCTGGAGCCGGAAATGCCAGCCAACTTGCCGTCCGGCATCGTTTGGCACGCGGCTTCCGCGTGGCTGCTCGGGCCGCAACCGCCGGGAACAGTGGCGTCCAATCCATCCGCCGCGTGATCAATCAACCTGCTGGGGCGGGACCCGCACGCACCGAAACCCGAAGCGCCTGAACCAGCCCACGGGGTCGACGAAGAACCGGCGCGCGGAGCGCAGGAACTCGGGCGAGAAGTCGAACGAGCCGCCGCGCAGAACCCGCCTCCCGGACGTAGATTGCTTCGGTCCACGCGGATTCCGGGCGGGTTTCGGTGAATAAGCCTCATACTCATCCCAACACCATTCCCAGACGTTGCCGTGCATATCGTACAGCCCCCACAGGTTGGCGCGCTGGGTCGCCACAGGCTGCACATGATCCTTCGCGTTGCCGGCATACCAGGCATGGCTGTCGAGGTCGGCGGGGTCGTCACCGAAGCTATACCGGGTTGTCGTGCCCGCCCGGCAGGCATATTCCCACTCGGCTTCGGTCGGCAACCGATAGCCGTCCGCGCGCCAGTCGCAGCGCCACTGACCTGACCGTTGCGAATAGCAAGGCCGATACCCCGCCCGTTCGGACAGCCGGTTGCAGAATTCGATGGCGTCGAACCAGGTGACGCCTTTGGCCGGCCATCGCGCCTCGGCTTCTGATTGGGCTGCGGAGGATTCCGGCATGATCCGTCGGTAGAGTTCCACCGTCACCGGAGTGATCGCGATGCGAAAGGGCGAAACCGTGACTTCGTGTCGCGGCTTCTCCTTGTCGCGAGCCAGGTCGTCCGAATCCGGCGAGCCCATCAGAAAACGACCGCCCGGCAGCTCCACCATCAGCAGGGAGCCGTCCCGCACCGGGCGCGGTTTGACCGGCTTGACCGCAGCCTGGACCGGGTTGGGCTCGTCGAAAATCGGCGTGGCGGTGTAACCGAGCCAGCCGAGCGCGGTGAACAGCGCCAGCTACCCCACCGCCCAGCCCGGCGCTTCCAGATAATAGAAACCCGCCCCACCGATGCCACAGCCCAGCACGATACCGGCCGGGATCACCACGGACAGCGGCAACCGATCCAGCCAATCCAGGATTGGTTGGGGTCGCCCCTGATGGAGAAGCCGAGGTTTCATGAGGCCGTATTGCCGTGAGAGATGAAATATAAACATCATATCCAAACCCGAACGGCTGGTGGTGGTGAGGCTTTTTTGTTCGACCTTAAATCGCGCGCCAAGCGGGTCATGGTATTGAAATCCACCCACCTTGGCGGGTGAATTATCCACAAGAACGGTGGATAACTCCGCATTGGCCGAGCAGCTCGGGTTGCTTGCCGCGCGGTCTCGTCGTTCTGGGCATCGTCAATTGAAAATGACAATCTCCTTTCGATAAGTTGACAATACCAGGCGTGACGATAACGAACGCAGCGAGCAAGTGTCGAGGTGGCGACGAGCGAACGACGGTATCGCGAGGCGCAAAAACCCGAAAACGACAAGAAGGAACACGACATGAAAATCCTAGGCATTGACATCGGTGGGACGGGGATCAAGGGCGCGGTCATCGAGACCGCGACTGGAGAACTGGTCAGCGAACGCCTCCGCATCGAGTCACCCCGACCAGCGACGCCCGAGTCCGTCGGCATCGTGCTCCAGTCGCTGGTCGAACAACACGGCTGGTCCGGTCCCATCGGTATCGGGTTTCCGGCCGCCATCCAGCACGGCATCGCCCGCACGGCGGCCAACATCGACGCCGCCTTCATCGGCCTGTCGGTGGCCGACTATTTTGCGAGGCAAACCGGTTGCCCGGTCTACGTCGCCAACGATGCCGACGTCGCGGGGCTGGCCGAAGCAAGACTCGGCGCCGGTCGGGATGTGGCCGGCGTGGTGCTCGTCGTGACGATCGGCACCGGCCTCGGAACGGCGCTGTTCGGCGACGGCCGTTTGCTGCCGAACACCGAGTTGGGTCACATCGTGCTCGACAATGGCCTGGAGGCCGAACACTATGCTTCGGAAGCCGTGCGGGACGCCCAGCAGCTCAAATGGAAAGAATGGGGTGATCGGTTCAACCGCTACCTCGTCACCATGGAAAAGTTGTTCTGGCCCGATTTGATCGTGCTCGGTGGCGGCGCCAGCAAGAAACTGCACAAGTTCGCGGCGCGAATCACCGTACAGGCGCCCGTCGTACCCGCCTGTTTTCTCAATCAAGCCGGCATGATTGGCGCGGCGCTGTTCGCCGAGGACCAGCTGCGGGCCGCCGGACACAATCTCCCTTGAGCGGCCATGAACAGCATGGAGAGTCGATCCCATGGGGCGACAAGGTGACATGTAATCGTTCACTCCCCCTCCCAGCGGGAGGGGGCTGGGGGGAGGGCAACTTGTTGGCAGGGCGACATTTCCCCCCTCCCAACCTCCCCCCGTTGGAGGGAGGGGTCTGAACGCTTACGAGCCGCTTTTCCCTACGACCGCTTCAGGTCGAAGCGGTCGGCCGTCATCACCTTGGTCCATGCCGCGACGAAGTCGCGGACGAATTCCTCATCGCCATCCTTGGACGCATAGACCTCGGCGACGGCGCGCAGCTCGGCGTTCGAGCCGAAGATCAGGTCCACCGGGGTCGCCGTCCACTTCAGTTTACCCGTGGCGCGGTCATTCCCCTCGTAGAGACCGTCGGCATCCTTCGCCTTCGACCATTTCGTGGCCATGTCGAGCAGGTTGACGAAGAAGTCGTTGCTCAGCGTCCCGGGACGGTCCGTGAACACGCCGTGCTTGACGCCGCCGGCGTTGGCGCCCAAGGCCCGCATGCCGCCGACCAGCGCGGTCATTTCCGGCACGGTCAGCCCCAGCAGATCCGCGCGATCGACCAGCATCTCGGCCGGCGACAGGCGGTTGCCGCCACCAAAGTAGTTGCGGAAGCCATCGGCCGTCGGTTCCAGGACGGCGAAGGACACGGCGTCGGTCTGTTCCTGGGTCGCGTCCGCGCGGCCGGGCGCGAAGGGGACCTCCACCTGATGACCGGCCGCTTTCGCCGCTTGCTCGATGGCCGCCGCGCCACCGAGGACGATCAGGTCGGCAAGGGAGACCTGCTTGCCGCCGGACGCCGCGCCGTTGAAGCCCTTTTGAATGCCTTCCAGGGTCTGCAGCACCTTCGCCAACTCGGCCGGGTCGTTGACCGGCCAGTCCTTCTGCGGGGCCAGGCGAACGCGCGCGCCGTTGGCGCCCCCGCGCATGTCCGAACCGCGAAAGGTCGATGCCGACGCCCACGCGGTCCGCACCAGTTCGGCGCTGGAGAGGCCGGAGTCGAGGATCTGCTTCTTGAGCGCGGCGATGTCCTTCGCATCGACCAGTTTGTAGTCGACCTCCGGAACCGGGTCCTGCCAGATCAGCACTTCCTTGGGCGCCTCGGCGCCCAGGTAGCGGGCGCGGGGTCCCATGTCGCGGTGGGTCAGCTTGAACCAGGCCTTGGCGAAGGCCAGCTCGAACTCTTTGGGGTTGTCGAGAAAGCGCTTGGAGATCTCGCGATAGGCCGGATCGAACTTCAGCGCCAGGTCGGTGGTGAACATCATGGGCGCGTGCAGCTTGCCCTCGACGTGGGCATCGGGGACCGTGTTGGCGCCCGCCCCGCCCTTGGGTTGCCACTGGATGGCCCCGGCGGGGCTGCGGGTCTGCTCCCAATCGAAGTTGAACAGATTGGTCAGGTACAATATCGTGAACTGCGTCGGCGACTGGGTCCAGGCGCCTTCGAGGCCGCTGCCGACCGTGTCCTCGGCATCGCCTTTGCCGCACTTGTTGGCCCAGCCGAGATCCTGCTGCTCGATGGGGGCGGCGGCCGGCTCGGGACCCACGCACTCGCTCGGCTTGTGCGCGCCATGGGTCTTGCCGAAGGTGTGGCCACCGGCGATCAGGGCGACGGTCTCTTCATCGTTCATGGCCATGCGGCCAAACGCCACGCGGATCTGCGCGGCGGCCGCGAGCGGGTCCGGGTTGCCGCCGGGACCTTCCGGGTTCACGTAGATCAGGCCCATCTGCGTGGCGGCGAGGGGATTTTCCAGTGTCCCGCCCTTGTCGTAGCGCTTCCGGCCTAGCATGTCTGCTTCCGGACCCCAGTACACGAGGTCTGGCTCCCAATCGTCCGGCCGGCCACCGGCAAAGCCGAAGGTCTTGAAGCCCATGTCCTCCATGGCGACGGTGCCGGCGAGGACCATGAGATCGGCCCAGGAAATGTCGCGACCGTACTTTTGCTTGATCGGCCAGAGCAGGCGCCGCGCCTTGTCGAGGTTGACGTTGTC
>JAGRHI010000395.1:4598-18147 GCA_020445045.1 Candidatus Competibacteraceae bacterium | reverse complement strand
TAAATCTATAAAGAAATGGTATTACTTTAGGCGCTACTCAAGTTGGCCGGAGCTTCCGGTAAAGATACCCTGGACCGGCCGAAAAACGCCATGCGGGTGCGCGCATCGGCGTCGACGCCTTGATCGTTCCACGACAATCCGCTGTCCGGCGTGGTCTATTGGAAGCGGATCTTGCGCTTGTGGAATCCTCAATATTTTCCCTGAATCGATATCCGATAAACGATGACAAAGGAGCTTCGGATGAAAACTCGACACCTTGGCGCTCAAGGACCCACCGTCTCGGCCATCGGCTTGGGCTGCATGGGCATGAGCGACTTCTACAGTGGACGCGACGACGCGGAGTCCCTCGCCACCCTGCGCCGCGCCCTGGAACTCGGCATCACCTTGCTGGACACCGCCGACATGTACGGCCCGCACACCAACGAGGAACTGGTGGGCCGGGCGATTCGGGGCCAGCGCGACCGGGTATTCTTGGCGACCAAGTTCGGCATCGTGCGCGATCCCCGTGATCCCAGCCGGCGCGGTATCGATGGGCGTCCCGAATATGTCCGCGCCGCCTGCGAAGGCAGTCTGCGACGCCTGGGCGTGGAGACGATCGACCTGTACTACCAGCATCGACTTGATCCGAACACGTCGATCGAGGACACCGTTGGCGCGATGGCCGATTTGGCGCGGGCCGGCAAGATCCGTTATCTCGGCCTTTCGGAAGTTTCGGCGGCCACCTTGGAACGGGCTTGCGCGGTGCATCCGATCACGGCGGTCCAGTCCGAGTATTCGCTGTGGACCCGCGACCCGGAAACGGACGGCGTATTCGCCGCCTGCCGACGCTTGGGCGTGGGCTTCGTCGCCTACAGCCCGCTCGGGCGCGGCTTTCTGACCGGTGCCATCCAGCGGCCGGAAGACTTCGCCGAGGACGACTATCGCCGGACCAGCCCGCGTTTCCAGGGCGAGAACTTCACCCGGAACCTGCATCTGGTGGAGCAGGTCGAGGCCCTGGCCCAACGCAAGGGATGCAAAGCCTCGCAACTCGCGCTGGCCTGGGTCTTGGCGCAAGGCGAGGACATCGTCCCGATTCCCGGCACCAAGCGGCGCCGCTATCTGGAGGAAAACGCCGAGGCGGTCGAGATCGTGCTGACCCCGGAAGAACGGGCGGCGCTGGACGCCTTCTTTCCACCGGACGCCGTCGCCGGGCTGCGCTATCCCGAAGAGATGATGCGGTTGGTGAATGCCTGAAAACACCACGCGGCGCTCTGTTGCAAGATGCGTTCGATCCCGTTAAAACGATCTTCGTTCGATGGCGAAAAGAGCGATATGACGACGATGCCGGTTGTTTCAGTGACGGTCGCCCGAGCGCTGCGCGATCTGGCGACAGAGACACCGGTGAGCATACGGGTCAGCGGCGAGTGCATGGCGCCTTTGCTCGCATCCGGGGCGGTGATCCAGGTCATTGGTCGGCGGTTTTACTGGCCCGGCGATCCGGTGGTCGTCCACGCCCACGACGGCCGCTTGCTGGTTCACCGGCTGCTGGGCGGATATTCCAAGGGGCGGGGGTGGCGCTGGTTGACCCAAGCCGACAATGCCTTGCGGCCCGATACCGCCGTGCCAGCGGAACGGATCATCGGCAAGGTATGCGGCGGGGATTGCGCCGAGCGGCTGATCCGAGTGCCGCTCGTCCATCGTTGGCATGCCGCTCGCCGGTTCATCCGCTTCGGATTGACCCGCGCCGGGTTTTTGCCTTGAAGAATAGAGGCTGGACGGTTTGGGTGCGGGTGGTTGTTGGTGTATCCGAACCGCAGGTGAGCGCCAACCCTGGACAGAACAGGGGAGCGCCAAACTGAGTCGGTTGTTTCCCGGCCAAACGCCGGGCGGTGTCGATGGACAGTTGACGCGCGCGCGCGAACACCGGCGCATGGTTCCAGATCTCGGCGATGGACTGCCGATGCAGGTTGCCGGCCGGCCAGCGCAAGTGCAGACAGGGGAATACGTTGCCGAAAGGATCGACGTGGATTTCCTCGCTACCGGCCCCGCAATGGTGTTGATCCGCCGCGTCCGACTGAATCGCCGGAGGCGCGCAATCCTCGCCCGGATTCAAGGTTGGCGCCTCCGGCCGTTCCGCGCGGCGCTGGGTCGTGATCTCCCGCAAACGCGCCCAGCCGGCGGCCGAGGGTTGAATGCACATCGGCGAGGTATCGCCGTCGTCGCGGGGGCCGACCGGTCCCTGAAAACGCAGCCGGACCCCGAGACGGTCGGCCAACTCGAACATCGCCTCCAGCTCGGTTTCGTTCCAAGCGGTCAGCGTGCTGACCAGGTTCATGTGCAGGCCAAGCGCATTCATGCCCTGGATATTGTCGAGCAGGCGGGCGAAGCTGCCCGGTGTTCGGGTTTGGCGATCGTGAGTTTCGGCGCATGCCCCGTGCAGGCTCATTTCGATCAGCACCGGGTCGATGTCCGCCTTGACACGCGCCGCGACCGACGGTCGCAGGGCGTGGCCGTTGGTGCGCAGGCGCACCGCGAAGCCGTGCTCGCGCGCCGCTATCCCCAGATCGAAGAACCGGGGATGAGCCATCGGCTCCCCACCGGTGAAGGTCAGAAACAGAACTTGCAGGCGGGCGAGGTCTTCGAACAGCCTGACGTACTCTTCGAAAGCCAGCGGCTCGCCGGGTACGTTCTTGTCGTTGTAACAGAAGAAGCAATCGAGGTTGCAACGGTAGGTCAGTTCGAGCATCGCGCCGTGCAACAGCCCTTTGTCCCGAATGCGCTTTCTGAGGATGGTGTGGTACATGGCCCAGGCTCCGTCATGCCGCTTCGAGGAGTTGCTGCTCGCGCATTTGGTCGAGGAAAGCGTCCACATCGGCGGCGATGGTGGTGTCCGGCGCGTCGTACTCGGCGGCGAGTCGTGCGATCACCGCCCGCCGGGAACCTTGCTCCCGGATCAGTTCCAGGGTCCGCAGGCCCAGGGCGTTGACCACGATCACCACGCCCCGTTCGGTGTGGACGATCACACCTTCCTCGTCGATGGCGCGGAAGCGGACTTGGGAGCGCAGGGTCAAACGGTCATCGGTCATCGGTGATTTCTCGCAGCAGGGCGTGAATAAGGTCGAAATCGTCTTCGCGGCGGCTGATCAGTTTGCGTACCGGTACCCACCGCACCAGGTTTGTGGCCACTTCCAGCAGATCGGGGGCCTGGTAAGGATCGGTGTTGACGAACGGGCCGGCGGACACCAATCGAGCCGCCGCCGCTGCCTTGGACAACGGTTCAAGCGTCGCTGTGCCGCCCTGTTCCAGAAAGCACAACGTCGCCAGCGGATAGCCGCCGGGTGAGAGCAAATCCGGTGTTTGGCCGAAGTCACCGGCGAACGGAACCGGATAGGCTTGAAAGCCCTCGCCTTCGGCGGGCAGCACAATGTTGATATCGTCGCTGAGAATGCCAGCCCCGGCTTGGTGCGCCTTGCGGGTCAAGGTGGTTTTGCCCGCGCCGGAACGACCGACGAACAGGTAGGCCTGCTCGTCCACCACCAGGCCGGCGCTGTGCAGCAGCAATCCTCCCTTGCTCAAAACCCGATAGGCGGAAGCGACCCGTAAGAAATTTTCAATGGCTCCAAGTCGAGGTTGATGTTCTTCGTGCGAAATCCCCAATATCGCCTGTGCTGGCGTACCCCATTTGATCGTGGCCTGAAAATCCAAACCTGTAATGGTGAGCTGCTTGGGTGTCCGTTCGATGATAGGCGTATATTGACCGTCCACGAGGAAGACCTGGGGATCGATCGGGATAGGATGTGTAAATTCACACATTTCAACCGATAGATCGTCAGGTTGGGGTGAATGTGCCAAATGCCGGCCATAGCGTCGGCGCAGAGCAGTCTCCCGTGTTCCGCTTAAACCATGAAAATGATAATTCCCACCCGCTAAGGCAAGGGCACAATCCAAACTATCCATGGATGTAACCGGTAACTCTCTGATTTGCCGTCAACCTCAACTGCCACCACTGCAGGGGGGGATTAAAGAGGGTTTGCCGAATGTGCCACCATCGCATGCCGATGCCACTGCCTCCAATGGTTCCACGCTGAGCATCCTTGGTGCGATGTAGGGGTTCCGTGGATTCTTTGCCCCGGACGCGCCAGTATCGGTTTGATTGTCAGTTTTGCGGTCATCATTGAGGTAATCATTCATTACAACTCTCCTCATCGGTTGAGCCAGAAGATTCTTCCTCTCCCGCTTGGGGAGAGGAAGGGCGAGAGATCAGGGTACCGACACGGCGGGATCGCCGAGGATTTGGTAAACGCCGAGCATGAACGGAGTGACCCGGCTGGCACTTTGGATTTGTGCCTCGCGGGCAGCTTGACCGGCACTCAGGTGACCGCCAATCAAATAATCAGCGAAGCCCAAGCCGATCACTTGCGCGTCACTGTCCAGGGAAATACCGGTTGGGGCGAAGGCAGTGATGGCCCCGCCGTTGGGGTTGAGCACCAAGGCACCAGCCAAGGAACCGTTCCAGCCGGGCAATGCGCCATTCCCCACATCGCAGCTTAATGCCGCGAAGACCGGTGTTGAGCGATTGTTCAATGCAGGAACATCGCTAGGTTTCAGAAAGGTCTCATTGCCTAGCCGCTTGGCCGAGCCGTGACCGTCGTAGCTGAGGTAGGTCGCTTCCCAGGTCGTGGAGTTGGTCAGGGCGGCGCGTACCGCGTTGGTGGGATGGTAGAGCTTGGTGACCGAGAGGCGGAGATCGGCTAATTCCTTCGCCTGACGGTCGGCGCTGGCGTGGAAATCGCCGCCGCTATCCGGGTTGTCGGCGACCACCACAGCATTGCTCGGGGGGGGCGCGGCAGCCCGCACTTTATCGACATAGGCCAGTCCTTGCGCGTCGGTGGTGGCCGGAATGCGGCCGAAGGCGTATTCGGATCGGCCGTCGCCATCGATGTCGGTGTAGCGGTTGTCGGAGACAAGCAGCCCCCAAGGGGACATCATCATCCGCACCGGCAGTAAGCTATCGTCGTAGCCTTGGCGGTTCTTGTGATCCAGGGTGCCGTTGCCGAGCAGCACGACGTATTCCGGCACGCGCTTCCAGTTGCGATGCACGTAGGCCAAGAAGTCGCTGATGGCGCTCGGGTCGGTACGACCGGCGCTGAACTCATCGTAGATATCGTCCAGCCAGGCGATCTTCACCTTGCTCTTGCGCCCGGTTCGGTAGCTGGCCAGCGCGTCGGCGGTTTGCGCCAGGGCGCGCGGGGCGACGATCAGGTAATCCGCCTGGTTGCTGGCCTTGGCCAGGGTCGAGGTGGCGTCGATTTCGGCCGTCGGCGTCGAGGTGGCCTGGTTTTCCGCCACCAGGAAGTCGCCGCCTTGCGGCGCGTCGAAGCTGACTTGCCAGCCGGTGCCGTTGGGGGCGATGGTGAGGTCGCGGCGCCAGAGTGCTTGGGCCGTGGCTGGTGCCTCGATGACGTGGATGGCGTCGCTGGCGAAGCCGGTAACGGTATGCGTGCCCGCCGCCAGACCGTGCAACCACAGTTGTCCGTTCTCGGCTTTCGGTTCGCGCCAGTAATCGACTTCGATCCGGTCCAGCCACTGAACGGGGGGGGTTTTCGTGACCGCCGTGCTGATTTTCTCGCTAAACATTGTTAGGGAGTCGCCCTTCGCCAGCAAGGCTTGATCGAACGGGACGGTGAGCACCGCCGTGCTGAAGCCATCCCATTCCAGGACGCCGAGGGCCGTGCCGTTGAGCGCGGCGGAGACCCGGTGGTCGTTGCCTTGCTCGAAGTCGGTCCAGCCACGCAGGTAAACGCGCAGTTGGCCTTGGCCGGTGGAGGCCGCGCCGGGCAGGGTCAGCGATACGGTCAGGGCATCATGGTCGAGGGTGCCGGGTTGCAGGTAACCCCAGAACCAGTAGTCGGCCTCGGTGTCGTCGGTGACCGCCGATATCGCGTAGAGCAGATCCTGTTCGAGCCGCAGTGTGTCGCGGAATGTGCCAACGGGACTACCGGCCACCGGTCCCGCGCCCGTGCGTTGGCTCATGGTCAGGGATTGAGCCTTATCCTTCATCACGTGGTAGGCGTTTTCGTCGGTGTATAGGGTGTGATAGGTCTGGGCGACGAAGTACAGGGCGTCGCTCGCCGCGTCGTAATGCCAGGGCACGGGCGCGCCGTCATTGACCAGCGCCAGCTTCTTGCCCTTGCTGAGCCAGGCGCGGATTTGATCGTCCTGTTCGCCCAGAAGCGCGGCGAGTTGGGTGGTCGGTACTCGGTAAAGCCCTTCGGTTTGGGTGCGCAGCCACAGCGCGCCGGTGGGGGTG
Source organism: Candidatus Competibacteraceae bacterium (assembly GCA_020445045.1). Lineage (GTDB taxonomy): Bacteria > Pseudomonadota > Gammaproteobacteria > Competibacterales > Competibacteraceae > Competibacter. The sequence goes on along the minus strand of JAGRHI010000395.1, from coordinate 11,858 downwards.
GTCACCGTGGCGGCTTTGGCCATTAGCGTTTGGGTCGCTGGCGGCGGCGGCACCCGTTTGCGGGCGGCGAAGCCTTGCGCGAGGCCGTGCCAGTCGCTCCAGAACTCGGTGGTTTCGGTGGTTTCGGCGGTTTCGGTGTTTTCCTCGTCGGCGGTCGATGGCGCCACCGTTTGGGCCAGCTTGCTGACCGCCGCGCCGATTTGGATTTCCCATGGTCCGTGCAGGCGTTCGCTGCCCCAGGCTTCCAGTTCCACCAGTCGGTAGTGGTAGGTGCCCGCCGTGACATCAGGGTCGAAGAGCCAGTATTCGCCGCCTTGCGGGGCGTCGATCAAGCCCGGTAGCAGACCGCCGTTGAGGCGGGTCCAGCCGTTGCCTTGCGTGCGTTCGGCGTGGAAGCCGATCGTGCCGTGTTCTTGCAGGGTGTCCCAGCGGACCAGGGCCACGTTGCCGTCGCCGTCGGGGTCGAGATAGCGACGCAGCGCCGCCGCGAGGGTTGCGGCGTCCGCGTCCTTCAGGCTCGCCGCCAATTCGGGGTCCCAACTGGCCAGTAGCGCCAGCAGCGCGGCGGTGTCGCCGTCCTTGCCGGTCAGTGCCGAGAGCACGCCGTCCACGCTCGTGAGCTTCACGCCGAAATCCCCCACCGTGGCGAGCGTGGGGTTGCTAACGGTGATCAGGTAGTCCTCGACCTCGCCGTCAGGCGCCGCGCCAAGCGCAGTCAGGCCGCCAGCCGTGCTGATACGGAAGCGTGCACCCACCGGTGTCCCGGTCACCGCACCTGCCGGCACCGGCACGCTCAGGTCGTTGTTCCCGGCATTCACCGGCAGCTCGGCGATCTCTTCGTCGGCATCGGCGAAGTCGCCGTCGTTGTTCCAGTCGAAGAAGGCGTTGACCCTGCCCGTCGCCGAGCTGTTCACCACCACTGTCGCCGTCTGACCGGCGGTGAAGGTCGGGAACGTCACGCCGTCCTCGTCGTCTGGCGTGGCCCCGGCGATGTCGTCGCCCGTCGCCGTTCCGTTCGGCTGGCCATCAGCCTCGCTGTCCACTGCCGTACCCATGTACAGACTGGTGATGGTGTGCCGTGGGCCATCGTTGGCCAGCAGCGTCTGGTAATCCCCAGCACCGGTGCCGCCTGTCGTGTCCGGCAGGTCGCCGAAGTCTACGGTGGCGGCGCTCTCATACGCACCGATGTCGTCGGCTGCGCCCTGCGGCCGGGCGATGCCGCGTTGGTCGGTGGTCAGGTTCGTGTTGCCGGCGTCGATGGCCGGGCTGCCGGCCAACAGGGCGTGGGTTTGCGTGGAACCGCCATTGTCGGCGAGGGGGCCGAGCAGCGGGTCTTGTCCAAAGATGTCGCCTGTTCCGATGAGGCTTGCAGCGCAGGTGCCCGGTGTTTCGACCAGATTGTATCCTCCGTCAGTTACGGACGCACCACCACCCAGATCACAATCTGCGCCGACCCCAGTGCTGTTAGCCAGGATGCTGTTGCTGATGTCTATCGAACCGAAGAGAAAACCATAAACCCCACTGCCGGCAGGCGCTGAATTACTGGCAATGGTTGTGCTTTGGAGAGCAAGGGTGGCACCAACACTAAACATACCGCCTCCGCCGCCTACGCCGCCGGTACCCTGTGCTGAATTGCCAGAGATGGTGCTGTTCACAAACGTTGCCGAGCCAAGATTATTGTATAAACCCCCACCGTCATTTACGGCATCGTTGCCGGAAATGGTGCTGTTGTTCACGGTCAGTGTGCCACTGTTATTGTATATGCCGCCGCCAAATTGTTGGGACTGGTTGCCGGAAACGGTGCTCTCATTCAGGGTCAGGGTGCCCTGGTTGAGCATGCCACCGCCACTATCGATCACATTGCCGCCGGTGATCGTGATCTGGTTCATCGTGACATCGGTGTCTGCGCCGATTTCAAACGGCCGTATGCCAGACGTTCCTTGTCCGTCCACGGTGAAGCCGCCGCCGTTAATCGCCAATTTCACCCCGGCAACGATGTTGCTGATGGGGAAGGTGCTGGCCGTCAGGTTGATGTCTGCGGTCAATAGGATGGTGTAGGTGCCGGCGCTGGTCGCGCTGTCAAAGCAAACAATTGCCAGGTTCAGCTCCGCTTCAGTACCGGCTGACCACGGGTTGCTGAGGCAGACAAATTCAAACGCGCCGACATCGTCGGCTGCGCCCTGGGGACGGGTGATGCCGCGCTGGTCGGTTGTCAGGCTGGTATCCCCGGCATCAATCGCCGCACTGCCCGCAAGCAGAGCGTGGGTTTGCGTAGCGCCACCGTAATTTAACAGAGGCCCCAAGTTGAGCGCGGCCGCGCTAACGTTTTCCTGGTCGCCCGTGCCGGTAAACCCGCAGGTGGCATCGCCAGAAATGTTATAGCCATTGGAAGTGAAACTGACGCCACTATCGATAAAGCAATCGTTCCCGGTCGCTTGATGGGCGATGATGCTGTTTTGCACGGTTACCGTGGCACTATTGGTAGCATTAAGGCCAGGCCCCGCATTGTTGGTGATCGTACTGCTGTCAATGGTCACGGTACCCCCATTAACATAGATACCTCCTCTGTCAGCAGTTGCCGTATTTCCGCTGATGGTACTGTTATTGATCCACATCTGCGTACCGCCAAACCCACCGTCTTCGAAACCAATGGCACCATCATAGTCAGACGTATTCCCGCTGATAGTGCTATTGTTAATGGTCACCACACTGCCCCACCAATTTTTGATGCCCCCACCATGAGATGTATTACCGTCTGTCCCGGCGGTGTTGTTGCTGATGGTGCTATTATTCACCGTCAATGTGCCCAGGACGAGGTTGCGGCCGTTGTTAATCCCGCCACCATGGGATGCCGCTTTGTTATCAGTGATAGTACTATCATTGATCGTCAATTGACCGAAGTTGGAGATACCGCCCCCAAGGCTTGAGCTGTTCCCGCCCCGGATGGTGATGTCGTTCATCTCGACCACTGTGTCAGCCGCAATCTCGAATGGCAGTATTCCATTAATCCCCTGCCCATCCACCGTGAAAGTAGCGCCTCCGATCACCAGATTCACTCCAGAGGTGGCGTTGTTAATCGCCGTGGTGCTGGCCGTCAGGGGGATGTTGCCACTCAACTGGATCGTGAAGGTACAGGGACTCGCCGCTACCGCATTGAAGGCGGCAATCGCGGCGTTGAGTTCCGTCTCGTTGCTGACGGTGGTGGTGCCGCCGCAGGAAGCCGTGGCGGGTCGCGCAAGTAACGCCAGCATGATGGGCAGCGCGATCACTCCGATGGAAAGTTTGAAACCGGTTGTTATATTCATCATTTTTCCGTTCGACCTGCCGATTGCGTTCATTGTGATACCCAAGCCCGGGTGGTGGCGACAGGATACCCACACTAGCATCTCGTGCGCAACGGGTGAAAAATTGCATTTACAGTGATGCGTCGCTCAATCTTCTCCGACTGTCGCGTTCTTACCCGGATCAGCGCTCCGGCAACGCCCTTTGCGCATCGCTCAACTCCCTTGGAAATCTCGTTTTTGATGAGGCCGATGAGGAACAAGAGAACGACGGCCCTGCCCCGATGGCGGCCGTGATCAGCGAGCCAATCAACCCACCGGCGGCCAATCCCAATACGCCGAACAAGAACCCACCGACCAGCGCGCCGATGATGCCAACGACGATATTACCGAGCAGACCGAAACCCCGCCCCTTCATGATCAAGCCGGCGAGCCAACCCGCCACGGCGCCGATGACCAGGAACATGATCAAACTTTGAATGTCCACGGTGAAGTTCTCTTATCGTGCTTGAATCATTGAAAAACGTTCGTGAGATTGACGTTTCCACCCGCGAACGAGCATTCCAAGGAACCGAGGCGGTTCTTTCCACTAGAAACCAGCGATTCCTTCCATGCGGGAGTGCCCCGTCGCCAGCCGGAAGTCGAGGGCCACCCAGCCAAGGTTCCATCTATCTGTCCACTGGAGGGAATGGAGCCAGCAACTATGATGGATATCATTTCAGATCGAGCTCCATGAATGAGTACCCTTGAGTTGCGTACTCGTGGACCCAGCACCCTACTTGCGAAAATTCCGCACTTCCATTTTCGCGGCGCGACGGTCGGAGATGTAGAAATAGGTCTTGTCTTCGAAGACGAACTGGGTGGTGTCTTCGGAAGTGTTGTAGGTCGTCTGCTGAGGTTTCATGCCCTCGAAGATCACGCTCACGCGCCTGCCACCGTGCCAATTCAAGGTGATGGTCTGGTCGGGATAATGGAGGATGGTTCTGCCGCGACCGCCGGGCGCCGCACCCTCGACCCTGCACTTGTAGCGGTAGTGCTTGCCTCCCACAATGACGCCGCACACCGTCGCGAAACGGCCGCCGCTGGCACCGGAGCCCGGTGGGGGCGCGCTTTCCGCCGCCCCACCCCGGCAATCGAGGTCCGGCGCCGAGACGATGGATTGGTAGCGACCGTTGGCGGTGCGCACGATGATGCACTGCCCGCTGCGGGCATTCAGCCAATTCGTGTAGCTGTTGCCGCCCGATTTTTCTCCCTTGACGAATCGATATCCGCGCTTCTCAAGGGCTTGCTCGCCGCTGCTGCCTCGTGCCCCGACCAGGTCTTGCAACCCGGGCGCCGGGTCCTGGGCATAAACGGGTTGGGTCAGGAAGAAGGCGATAAGCGCTCCAGCGGAATAACCCATGACACCATATCGCATGGCACGAACCTCCAAGTGATCGTGAAGTTGTAAAATTCTAGAACCGGTAGCCGAAAATCACGCTTCAACCGTTGAGACATCCGCGCCAAAAATACCCATTGCGCCCAGCCGCAGCTTTTTCACCGGCCAGTTGTTTTGGGAAATGTCGGTCTCAAGGGCCAGACCAGCCTCGAAAAAGTAATCGAACCCCACGGCATCGCGATTGCTACCGAGAAACGTAGCGTTGCCGAGATGGCCGACTAGGGCCAGTGGATAACCACCGATTTTCGCGTCGATCGGTTTGATCGCATCGATTTGTAACGTGAAGGTGGTGACATTGGCGTCGAAGTCGATCAGCTCGCTGGAACTGTTATGGGTGTCGAGGTGATTATAGGTCAGCCGGGTTTGACCTTCCATCGACCAAGTCTCGAACTGTTGCTCATAATTCAGGCCGGCCGTCATCCCGACCAGCGAGGCATCCGCGTCCCAATCGAACACCACGCCTTGCAGGGCCGGTTTGAGAGCCGTCACAAACGCAAGACCGTGGTCGAGCGGCAGCTGACGGTTGGCGGTATTGTCATCGACCACCAGTATCCGCGCGGAAGCAAAAGTGAGATGCTCGACGACCTCCTGTTCCGTTTCGCCGATGAGAGGCATGTCGGCGATGGGTACCGCCGGCAAGATCAAGGTAAATGTGCTGCCCTGGCCGGGCGTACTCTCCAAGCGTACCCCAGCGCCCTTTTCATCTCCGATCTAGCCCGACGGCTACCCCGCGCTCGACTGGTTACGCCCGATCCGAATCCGTCTCGTTTGCGACACCTATTTCCGTACCGCCGACTCGATCAATTCGAAATTTCGGTACACTGCCGCTATGCCCTTCCCACCATCACCCATCAAGCCAGTCACTGGTAATTTATCGAATAATCCGATCAATCAGTCGGAAATATTGCGCTTTTTTATCGATAAGTCCGGTTCGATAATTCCTCCAAACCAGATTCCGCCTCCAGGCGGACCGAATCTCTCGAAGTGGAGGTCTTGAACATGAGCGCGAATACCACCGTATCCGAAACCACTTTTCGCAGTCGCGAAGTCGAACGCCGGGTGACTGGCCAAGCGGTGTCCGATGGCGCCGGAGTCAAACTGCTGCGGGTGCTGACCGCCGACTTGCAGCGGCGGCTGGACCCATTCTTGATGCTGGATGAATTTCGTTCCGACAACCCAGGCGATTACTTGGCCGGGTTCCCGGATCACCCGCATCGAGGTTTCGAGACGGTCACCTATATGCTGGCCGGGCGGATGCGGCATCGGGACAACGCCGGTCACGAGGGACTGCTGACCGCCGGCGGGGTGCAATGGATGACGGCCGGGCGTGGTATCGTCCATTCGGAGCTACCCGAGCAGGAAAACGGCTTGATGCACGGCTTCCAGCTCTGGGTCAACCTGCCGGCGCGGGACAAGCTGACGGCGCCGGCCTACCGGGATCTTCCCGAGGCGGCGATTCCCGTGTACCAGACCGCCAGCGGCGCGACGATCAAGGTGATCGCTGGCGACAGCGAGGGCGTGACCGGCGCGATTCAGCGCGATGCCACCGCGCCGCTGTATCTGGATATTGAACTGCCGGCGGGGACGACTCACCTGGCGGCGATTCCGGCCGGCCACAACGCCTTTGGCTATGTCTATCAGGGGCAAGTGGCAGTGGGTGAACGCGGCGATACGGTCGCGGCGCGTCAGCTCATGGTGCTGAGCAATGCGCCCGAGGCCGATGGGGTCCGGTTGCACAGCGTGGAGGGCGCACGGTTGCTGTTGGTCGCCGGTCAACCGCTGCATGAACCCATCGCCCAGTGGGGGCCGTTCGTCATGAATCGACGTGAAGAAGTCGAACAGGCGCTGGCCGACTATCGGGCCGGGCGGTTCTGAGCATGAATTCCGATCCCGGAGGTGATCCCATGTCTTTTCCCAGCGTTTTCGTATCGCACGGCGCGCCCAGCCTGCTCCTGGAACCGGAACAACCGGCTTATCAATTCCTACGGACCTTCAGTGCGGAACTGGGCCGGCCGACGGCGATTCTGGTGGTCTCGGCCCACTGGGAAACCGGTGTGCCGACGCTGACCAGCGCTCCACGCCTGGAGACGATCCACGATTTCGGCGGTTTCGATCCGGCGCTTTACGCCATGCGTTACCAACCGCCTGGTGCCCGCGAACTTGGCGTCCGGGCGCGGGCGTTGCTGGAGGGCGCCGGCTTTGACCCGCATCTCGATCCGAAACGCGGCATCGACCACGGCGGCTGGGTGCCGCTGATGCTGATGTACCCGGAAGCCGATGTGCCCGTGGTGCAGTTGAGTGTGCAGTCCCGGCTGGGCGCGGTTCATCATTACCGATTGGGTCAGGCGCTGCGCCCCTTACGGGAGGAGGGGGTGCTGATTCTGGCCTCGGGGAGCGTGACCCACAATTTGCGGGCCGCGTTCCACTGGGTTCCGGGGACGCCGACACCAGCGCCGGTCAACGCCTTCAGCGCCTGGGTGGCTGATACGCTAACCGGGTCTCGTCCAAACGATCTATTGGAGTACGAGCGGCAGGCGCCCG